>NZ_JBEWTB010000002.1:4756556-5065071 GCF_040549045.1 Endozoicomonas sp. NE40
TTACGGATTACGGTGCCAGCTCTCTGGATCTGCTGGTTCGATGTTTTACCGTTGATACGGACTGGACAAACTACATGCAGGTTCGACAGGATATTCTGATGGGAGTCGGGGAGATTGTTACCCGTCACGGAGCAGAGTTTGCATTTCCGACCCGCACTCTGGATATGCCTGAAGGTATTGTCAGTTCGAATAGTTAGCATGAACAGTTAGTCTGAAGCGTTTTCATTGTATGGAAAGTGTCTTCTATCTCTGTCATCTGCCTGAACGTTGCTGAAAATCACCTCGGAGACCGTCACAACTTCTGTTAATCCCTTCTTTCTGTTGTATTATCGCTGCCATTGCAGAGCCTCCTGGCCGGGCTGAATCTGGCAGAGTTAAGGCACTGTTTCATAATTGACCATGACCCATGTTGTTTGCCTGATCAGGTAGCGGCGTGGTTCGATGTTGGACTCTCAGGTGAACGTTCTTATTAAATTTGCAAAGCGCTTTCTGGCAGCCGTTGCTGTGCTGCTGCTTCTCTTACTCACACTGCTGACAATTGGGTTTCGTGTCGATTTAAGTCCGTGGCGGGACAGTATTGTTGACACGGCTAATGATGCCCTGCCTTACCATCTGGCTCTTGATGGCGATATGGAAGCCAGGATTTCCCTGCGCCCCTCAGTCCGGCTTACGGATGTTCGGCTTGCTCCGCAGGATGACCCTGAATCGGCAATGGTGAGCATTGGTCTGGTCAGTGCCAAAGTGGGTGTTCTGCCCCTGTTGTTCAATACGGTGGATATTGATCATATTCTGGCTGAAGACGTTGCCATTCGTCTGGAAAGAAACGGGCAGGGCGAAGCAAACTGGGAAATCGCCACTGACGAAGATGTCAACGCACAGGCGGGTAACGATAATTCCACGCAGAACCCCTCTGAAACCTCCGGTTTGCCATCAAACTTTGAGTTAAGGATCGACCAGCAGGTAGCCGTTCAGAAATTGTCCTTTGTTTATCACGACCAGCAGGATGATATAGAGTTTGATGGTCGTATGGATAACCTGACCCTGTTGTTGGACGATCAAAATGACCTGATCTTTAATGCAGTTGGGGTGATGCAGGGAGTTGATTGGTCAGTGAATGCAAAAACTGCATTCAGTCAGCATCTGAGCGGCAAACCCGGCAATATTGAACTGGAAGCAATGCTCGATGATGCCCGCTTTGGAGTTACTGGTCAGCTGAATCCGGTAAAAGGACAGGACTCTCATTTTGCACTGGAGATCAACGCTCCCACAGAAGGTGTACTGGAAACCTTTGCAGGCAGTGAAGTGGCAAGGCTGGCTCCGATATCCGTCGACAGTCGTGTGGCTGTAGGCGCTGCGTCTCTGATTCTGGAAGGCATTGATGTTCAGCTGGCAGACAGCGACCTGTTCGGTCGTCTGGAAATACGGCGCGGGCAGCCACCGGAGGTGAGCGGCACCCTGTTTATGAACCGGCTTGATTTTACACCCTGGTTAGAAGAAGCAGATGACTCTCTTAAAGAGAACTCTCTTGAAGAGAATTCTTTTGAAGAGGCTCCTTCTGAAGAGGCTCCTTCTGAAGAGGCATACGCTGAAAACACTGAAGTTGAAAATGCGGCTGATGCCCCGAAACAGCAAGGGGATGAGCCGGAAGAAGAGGTTCTGCCACTGAATCAACTGGTCAATAACTGGTTGAACAGTGCAATCGTTAACCTTGACATGGCAATAGGCGAAACAGTTGGTCTGCCGGTATCGGTGTCAAACACACAGTTCAGGGTAGAGATGGCAGATGGCCACCTGAAGGCACCGGTATCGGTGGCTATTGAAGGCATTGAGCTGTCCGGACACTGGGAAACGACAGCCAGTGAACGACGTATTCGTACACAGGCAGAACTATCGGCGACGAATGCGAATATCGGGCCTCTGATGGCTTTATTGCTGGATTCGTCGGCGCAGGGGCAGGTAGATGTATTTTCCCTGAATGTTAGTTCGAGAGGGCGGTCCGTCGCCCGTCTGGTCCGGAATGCCCGTTTGCAACTGCTGATGGAAAACGGACATTTGCTGGTCAACGGTAATGACGACTGGCGGGTAAGAACTGCCCGGGCCAGCGTGGGATTAACACAGAACACCGAAGTGTCTCTGGATGCTGACTTGCTGGCGGTGCCGGTTGAGGTCAGGATGCAGGCTGACCCGCTGATCGCCATGCGTCGGGGCAAAGACTGGAACCTTGACCTTAAGGTCGACAGTCCCGTCTTTACGGCCAGTGCCAATGGATTTGTCTCAGAATCCGGGTTTGGTGAAGACAGCCAGTTTGCCATTGAGATGAACACCCCGAAGCTGGGCGCTCTGTCCAACTGGTTAGGCGTGAAGCCGACTGTTGCCGAACCGATGCGTTTTCGTGGCAGTCTTCACAATCAGCGGGCCTCTCTGGGTGTCCGTTTATCAGAACTGGTGATTGGCGATTCGACGGGAAAGCTGGATATTGAATGGATCCGAAAAGAAGACGGTGGACTGGCAAAAATCGTTGCCAGGCTGCCAAGACTTGATATTGATCAGCTGTCATGCTTTTTTCCTGAACCGGAAACTGTAGAGCCTACTCAAGGTGAAGAAAATAGCAGCCAGTCCCAGGATGGGTTAAGACTGGATGTACCTTTGCTGGCTGATGAGATTTACATTGCCGATGCCGATATTGATTATCGTATGGACCGGTTACTGGTAGCCGGCCAGACTCTCAGTGACCTGAAGTTTTCCGGTTATATTCGTGACGGTCGGCTTAAACCCAGCCCGTTGTCGGTTATTTATGCAGGCTCCTACTTTTATGGTGATCTGGCTCTGGATTTGCGCAACCAGAGCATTGAGTCCGATTTTAACCTGATGGTTGATCGCCCGGACTTTGGAAGACTGCTGTCTGAACTGGGCGTTATTGATGATATTGATGTCACTCTGGATAAAGCCAGCTTTAACCTGAAGCTGCGTGGTAAAACCGTTGCTGAACTGATAAAGACAGTCGAGCTGGAAGCTGCACTGACAGGCGGTCGCTTGCGCTTGAATGATGCCAGTGGGAATGTGTCCGATGTGTTGTTGAATACAGGTACTGTCTCTGCCAGACCAAACCTGCGCACAACCCTGAAAATGGACGGCGAGCTGAAAGAGATGCCAGTGACGTTTGAAGTCAGCTTCAACCCACTGAGTCGTCTGTTAACCAGTCGCAAAAACGTTAATATGCAGCTGTCGACGCATATTAACGAGATGAACTTTATGTCCTATGCCATGGTTAATCTGCCAATTGAGAGAAGAAGCGCCAGGCTGGGACTGATTTTCAGGACGCCATCCCTGACCAAACTTAACCCTCTGCTGGATGTCGACATGCCTCCTTATGGACCGGTCACCGTCAATGGACGTTTTGGTATGACGCCAACCGGCTTTGAAATGGCGCAGTCAAAAATCACCGTAGGTGACAGCGAGCTGGAAGGGCAGATAGTGTTGAATACGCAAGGCAAACCGGAACTGGATATCCAGCTGACGGCACCTTCCATTCAACTGAACGATTTTAAAACCGGAGACTGGACAGCCTGGTCGTCCGAGACTGACGATAATAATGTAAACGCTTCAGAAGGAACTCCGAAGCAACCGATATCCGAAGGTGAAGAACCTCCATTACTCAGTGCAGGGACCCTGCAACGCTTGAATATGGATTTCCGGCTGGATGTTGATGAGGTGTTATCGGGAGAAGATCAACTCGGTGCCGGTAAGTTATATCTGCAGCTTCAGGACGGGGATTTATCTCTGAACCCTCTGTTTATTGCCCTGCCAGGTGGTGAGATCAATGCCAGTGGTCATCTCAGGGCTCAGCCTGAGGGTTTTGCTATCGGCTTGAAGGCCGATGTTGACCGTCTGGATTATGGTGTACTGGCAAGGCGTATTGACCCACATACTAAGATGCAGGGCGATGTCAGCTTCAGGATGGATATAGAAACCGTTGCTGAAACGCCAGAAGATCTGTTCAGTCATGCTCGTGGGGATTTTGGCTTTGCGGTATGGCCCAGAGATTTCGAAGCAGGGATTATTGACCTGTGGGCTGTCGGTCTGGCGACGGCTGTGTTGCCCAGACTGGGTCCCGGCGATCCGTCGCAGTTGAACTGCGCGGTTGGTACTTTCCTGCTTGAGGATGGTCAAATGAAAGACAATGTCCTGATGCTGGATACATCTAACATGCAGGTACTGGGACACTCTGATATTGATTTTACAGATGAGAAAATCAATCTGGTGCTGGTACCTAGAGCAAAAACAGCACAGATTTTTGGTTTGTCCCTGCCGATCATGGTCACTGGCAGCTTTAATGATTTTGGTTTTGGTGTACCGTCCGGAGAGCTAATTGTTACGACCATTCGTTTTATAACCAGCCCGGTAGTCGCCCCTTTACGCTGGTTGCTGGAACAGCCATTGGATGAGAACGGCAGCAACCTCTGTACCCGGATGTATAACCAGTCTGTGCAATCTTCGAATAAGTAATGCTTTAAGCACCCAAGCCTGAAGTTTGGGTGCATTGACCGGTTTGTAACAGGGTGACAGAATCTGATCCTGTTTCAGGTTCTGCCCATAACTCGTTTTCACTTTTACACGACCAGATAATATGTTTAATGTTTGAGCGTTTTTGACGGGAAATGTGTATTTACAAAAAATTTACCTAATATTGTTTAAGTTATTTTTCTTTCGAAGTGACAAATGATGAAAAAAAGTGTTTGATGAACAATTAATCAATTGTCCATCCTGGTCAATCATCTTTAAAGAAATGATGTTGAACAATTTGTAAAATGTAAAATACGGACAGTGTGTTCTTTAAGCTGGATTAAATATATACAATGATGAAAGTCAATTTGGCAACCTTGTTTGGCCGATTTCTAATGATCATCACAGTTAACAATTTTTTAACACAGCCTGATAAATGTTAGTGCCTTGTAGCCTTTTATCAGCTTTGATATTTTATGCCAGCGTTACGGCTAACAACTAATAAACTTAATAAATAGAGCATCAATAATTTCAGGTCAAAGGAGGGGATGTATATGCACTCATATACGACTGAGCCGGGTATAAGTTTTTTTATCAGCGACAGCGGAAAAATTATTTCCAGAGAAGGAAAAGGCAAGCTAGCCGAAGCGATACGCAACAATCGTGGTATGAGCATTATGGCAATCAGTGAAGATGATAACTGTGTTGTCTCTGTTAAGTTAGACCCCCGTCGCGGACTGGTTGCTGACTATATGCCTATGTCCCGAAAAACCATCTGGTCAATTATGAGTTCCAAAGATCAGGCACAGAAAGACGCTATGCGTGCAGTCAGTAATAATCCCAAAAAGTATGCAAAAGAGCAGGGTCTAATACCGGGCTCGGTGAAATATCATTCTTACCTGATTGAATTTGATCGGGTATTTAATAAAACCCGTAAGAGAAAAACTATTCAAATTATGTAATCCTGGCAATGTCTCAAAGGTGGCTTCTCATACAGAACTAGGTATTGAATCAGGAAAATATTAATAAGTTAATTAAACTATTAATGAATAATAATTCTACTTGATAAAATTAAATTCATCATTGTTTTAATTAAGTCATTTCAAAACTGATCGCACGATCGTTATTCAGTATCAGACATAGTGATCGATTGAAATAGAGTTTGGAATCACAGCCTGACACTTTCTGTTCCTCTACTCTGCTGAATCATTTCAGCATTCAGGGCAGTGATTCTAAAAACTATCAATTATAAGGCTTCTATAGGTCAAACACTTTTCTCATCAGTATCGAAATCGAGGTCATCCTTTTCCACTCAAAGCTCATTCTTGCTTTCCAGTTCAGACCTGTCAGATAAATTGACTACAACATGTAGCTGTCTCTGAGCAGAAGGCGGGAAGAGTAGAGCTGTGGCCTTGTTCATCGTTGGGTGAAAGCTGAGTGAAATACCCTGGTGAAAAATCAGGTTGATTTATCGTCGATTGAGAATGATAATAATTCTCATTATTGATGAGGAGGTTGTTATGGCACGTTGGCAAGACATCACCCTTCAGGGGAATGAACACTATCGGCTGAGAGACTGGACTTCTGCTGAAGGCACTTATCTCGAGGCTGTAAAAGCAATTGAAGCCGAGTGGTTTGTCAAACTGGAAGACATCTCACTATTGATGGGGTGGATTGCTAATATGCACAACCTTGGCTGTCTGTATGAGCAGACCGAAAAAATCCAGCAAGCCAGTCACTACTACCTGATGCCTTATCGCAGAGTTTTACTGCTTATGAAAGAGGACTGCTTTTCCATCGAATTTCAACACTCACTGCTCTATGCAATGCGCACTGTCGCAAAGGCTCTTCTGAGTTTTTCCCAGCGTTATCCGGTCTGTAAGTGCTGTGAAGGCAAAATGCTTGAGATCAGGAACTGGCTGGAACAATACCCTCAGCCACAGATGATGTCGGCCTACAATTTATCGATTGAAAAGAGTGACCTGTTATCAGGTAAAAACATAAGTTATCACCGCAAACAGTCACTTCACTGATTCGGTTCTGAAGCGTTCACAGCGAGTCGCTGTTGCGTAAATTCTTACGTCGTGTGTCGTTCTTATCACAAATCAGAAAAGCTTAAAGGGTCAATTGAAGAAACATCTGGACGGGATGCGGTGTTTCTTCAATACTGGTATGCGCATCAGAAAACATCTGTCGCATTTAAAATCTGATTTATTCCACAATAAAAAAATGAGCAGGTAAACGAAAATGATCTATGAGCGTCCCGGTCACCCTGACTCCCCTGTCACCTTTAAAACCCGTTATGAAAACTACATTGGTGGAGAGTGGGTGCCTTCTGCAAAGGGCAAGTACTTTGAAAACATCACCCCGGTAACGGGTGAGGTGATATGTGAAGTGGCCCGATCGACGGAAGACGATATCAATCTGGCTCTGGATGCCGCTCATGCCGCTAAAGCGGGCTGGGGTAAAACGTCAGCTGCTGAGCGATCCAATATTTTGTTAAAGATTGCCGATCGTATTGAACAGAATCTGGAAAAGCTGGCGGTGGCTGAAACCTGGGACAATGGTAAAGGCATCAGGGAAACCCTGGCCGCTGATATACCCCTTGCTGTGGATCATTTTCGCTATTTCGCTGGCTGTATTCGAGCGCAGGAAGGCAGTGCTGCTGATATCGACAGTTCGACCGTGTCCTATCATTTTTATGAACCTCTGGGTGTGGTCGGGCAAATTATTCCCTGGAACTTTCCGTTGCTGATGGCCACCTGGAAACTGGCTCCGGCTCTTGCCGCTGGTAACTGCGTGGTTATGAAACCGGCAGAACAGACACCGGCTTCGATCATGGTTCTGATGGAACTGATTGGTGACCTGCTACCGCCTGGTGTAGTGAATATTGTGAATGGATATGGAGAGGAAGCGGGTGAAGCCCTGGCCACCAGCCAGCGGATTGCAAAAATTGCCTTTACCGGTTCAACGCCAGTGGGATCTCATATTCTCAAGTGTGCTGCAGAAAATATTATCCCTTCTACGGTTGAGCTGGGTGGTAAGTCGCCTAACATCTATTTTGAAGACGTTCTCCGGCAGGAAGATGAGTACCTGAGCAAGTGTGTTGAAGGGGCAGTTCTTGCCTTTTTCAACCAGGGTGAAGTCTGTACCTGTCCTTCGAGAGTGCTGATTCAGGAATCCATCTACGACGAATTTATTACAAAAGTCATTGAGCGGACAGGACATATCAAACAGGGCAACCCCCTCGACACTGAAACCCAGCTGGGCGCCCAGGTTTCTCTGGAACAGTTCGACAAAATCATGAACTACCTGGAAATCGGCCGGAATGAAGGTGTGCAGTTCCTTATCGGTGGAGATAAAGAGGATATTGGTAAGGGGTATGAAAAAGGTTTCTATATTCAGCCTACCCTGGATGAAGGGCAGTAACGATATGCGGGTATTCCAGGAAGAAATTTTTGGCCCTGTTGTCGGGGTGACCACCTTTAAAGATGAAGCCGAAGCCCTGGCGCTGGCCAATGATACCCAGTACGGACTGGGAGCGGGTGTCTGGACCCGGGATGTCAACCGGGCTTTCAGAATGGGACGTGGTATTGAAGCCGGACGGGTCTGGACCAACTGTTACCACCAATATCCGGCACATGCCGCCTTTGGTGGATACAAGAAATCCGGTGTAGGGCGGGAGACGCATAAACAGGCCCTGGAGCATTACCAGCAAACTAAAAACCTGCTGGTGAGTTATGACATCAATCCGCTGGGCTTCTTTTAATCACTGTTTTTCTTCAGGGATGAAGACGTATGTCTTCTCTTACAGCATTCTGCCACCATACCATTGCCACACTAGCGTTAGTGTGGCTGTCCCTGTCTGGTTATGCACTGGCTGACCCGCTTGAGTATCGTCTGTCGGGTGTTGATGGACGTGAAGAAAAGAATATTGAACTGCACCTGCAAACCCTGCCAGAGATGACTGCGGAAGAGTTCCCAATTTATAAACACACCATTAAAGAAACCGTACAGCAGGCCCTGGAACCTTTTGGCTTTTACGGTTCAGTCGTTGACCTATCGAGCCCGTCAGATCGTTCAGACTTCGTTGATATCCAGATTGAACTGGGAAAACCTGTTCTGATAAAAAGCGTCAATGTGTTGCTTGAAGGCGACGCCAGCAGGGAAAAAAGCTTTAAAAGGCTGTTAAAAGCACACGAGTTAATGCCGGAACATGTGTTGGAGCATGAAGACTATGAAACGCTGAAGCGGGTGCTTATGACACAGGCACAACTGACGGGTTTCTTTGATGCCCACTGGGTGATCGCGACTGTCGATGTTAATCCGGCTGAATACAGTGCTGATGTTCATCTGACACTGGACTCAGGCAGACGTTACCGATTTGGTGAATTGCAGTATGCCGATGAAACCAGTGCGACACGCCGACTGGTGGAAGCCATGCTGAATTTCCGGGCAGGCGATGCCTATGATGCCACCAAACTGGTCAAGCTTTATAACGACCTCTCGGCTACCGGTTATTTTAAACACGTCGATGTGCAGCCATTGCGTGACAAGGCTGAAGACTACTCCATACCTGTAAGGATTGATGTGACCCCCAGGCGCAGCCATGAAATGGAAGCCGGCATCGGTTTTTCTACAGACGAAGGTCCAAGGGTTTCTCTGCGCTGGAACAAACCCTGGGTAAACGACCGTGGTCATAGTTTCAGTGCTGATACCTACCTGTCTACCAAGCGTACCGAACTGAGTACGAGTTATCAGATTCCCAGGGGCAATCCTTTGCTGGACTTTTATAGTCTGCAAACCGGTTATCAGCATAAGAATCTTGAGGACACTAACAGCAGACTTTACTCGGCGGCTTTACATAAATGGCATAAAGTGCCGGATGGCTGGAACCGGGACTGGTTTATACGACTCGAAGCTGAACATTATGATCAGGCCAGCGACAGGGATAACAGCCTGTTACTGGTTCCCGGACTGGCCCTGAGTCGCAAAAACACCACTGGCAGCCTCAATCCGGTAAGAGGGACTGCCCATGATCTGAAAATAGAGCTGTCTCCGGGCGTGTCCGGCCCCGGAAGCCGTTTTATAAAAGTCTGGGGACGGACAAAATGGCTGGATACCTTTGCCAGCCGTCATCAGTTACTGGTGCGATTGGAACAGGGTGCCACCTGGGTTCGCAGCGTATCGGACCTGCCACCTTCACTGCGCTTTTTTACTGGTGGTGACCAGACGGTGCGAGGGTATGACTATGATACGATTGCGCCAAAGGATAGACGTGGCAAATTAACCGGAGGTCGTTATCTTTCGGTCGTCAGTTTCGAATACGCTTACAAACTGGTGGATAAATGGTGGCTGGCACTGTTTACGGACTCCGGCACCTCGACCAATGATTACGACGATGCCTGGAAAGTCGGTTCCGGCCTGGGTGTAAGATGGATTACTCCTCTGGGTCCCCTGCGTCTGGACCTTGCTTTTGCGGTCAGAGAACCGGGGTCTCCCTGGCGGTTGCACTTTACGATCGGGCCGGTACTGTGAAGCGGATTATCAGCGGCTTATTTGCCATCATCGTTTTATGCTTTACAGCGGTTGCGTCGCTGTTACTGACCAGCACCGGCAACCGCTGGCTCTGGCAGTTTGCCTGTGAACAGCTGCCATCCCGGTTCGGAGAGCTGCAGGGTGATCTGGAGGGGTCTTTACTACAAGGCTGGCAGTTCAGGACACTGTCATGGCATCGTTCTGACCTGGAGGCTGACCTTAAGGTAGATATCCAGCAGCTGTCGTTCTCTTTGTCACCTGAACATTTATTGCGTGGTGAGCTGTTTATTGATCAACTTTCCATCGAGCGCATTGGAATAGAAAACCTTTCAACCCGCCAGAATAAAGAGCAGGAAACTGATTTTTCAGATATCGAAATACCGTCGTTTACCATGCCGCTTCCGGTTGAGATCAAAACACTGAACATTCGTGAGCTGGATTATTCTCAGCGAGGCTATTCTGAGCAAGAGAAAACCTGGCAGTTCCAGAATATCGGCCTGGCTGCAAGAGCTGAAAAGCAGACCTTCAGCATTCAGCAGTTTGAAGTAACCCACGATTCTGCCAGTTTACTGGCCAGTGCCAGCATCACACTGTCTGCTCCTTATCCTGTCAGCGCACAGCTAGCCTTTTCGCCAGGCATCTTTCCTGCTGACAGCTTTTTACTAGACATAGCACTCCATGACAAGCTGTTATTACCGGATACCAGTGTTTCGGTATCCGGGTACCTGACCGATTACCGGATTGAGTTAAGCAGCCAGCCGGGTAAAGAAAAAAACAGTACTTTATTACTTAACGGTGCGCTATCGGGAAGCTTTGAACAGCTTTTTATTCATTCTCTGGAAGCTCAATGGCAACAACAGGCAGCCAGTGCCAGCGGGCAATTAAGCTGGCAACACGGCATTGACTGGCAGGGAACATTCACCTTCAGGAACCTGAATCCGGGGCTGTGGCTTGCGGATTATCCCGGACAGCTGTCGGGTACTGTGAGAAGCTCTGCGTCAGCCGCAGATCAGGAATGGGAGGTTGAGGTTCCGCAATTACAGGTGTCAGGTGTGTTACGGGAGTTTCCGGTAACGCTTTCCGGTCAGCTCATGGTTAACAGTGAGGAAAGTGTCAGGACTGAACAGTTACAGCTGAATATAGGGAGTAACCAGCTGAATCTGAATGGCTATATCGACCAGAACTGGAATTTGAAGGGCGTGATTGATGCACCGGATCTCACGGAACTCTATCCACTACTAAGCGGTGATTTGTCGGGCGATTTCGAACTGACAGGCAGCAGGGATTTGCCCCATGTCGCTTACCGTTTAATGGCAGAACAACTGGCCATCAACAGGCTGGTAATAGATGGATTGCAGTCAGAAGGCTCTTTAAAAGACCTCAAGGCTTTGGATAATCAGGCTCATTTGCAGATTGATTCTCTGAAGATTGATCAACAGAGGTTACAGGCTATAGAAATAGCCATTACCGGCAATCCTGAGGCACACCAGCTATCGGCAAAGACAGAAGGCAAATCACTATCCAGCCATTTACAGCTTGAAGGATCGCTGCTGGATAAACAGTGGAACGGTAAAGTTAAGGTACTTAAAACCTTATCGTTGCTGGGGCAGTGGGATTTGCAGAAAGCCTTTACCCTCAGTGCGACACAGCAGAAGGTTGAATTCCAGTCGTTCTGCCTGACCTCTCTGCCTGCCAGCCTATGCCTGGGTAAAGGTAATGCAGGCAACAGGCAGGCAAATATCAGCTTTGAACTGAAACAGCTGGACGTTGCACGCTTTACGCCTTTATTGCCTGAAGGCCTGCAATGGCAGTCCGAACTGAACGCTTCGGGTAAGGTCGTGTTGAGGGAGGGTAAGCCTTCTATCAGCCTGAACCTTCACACACCCGGAGGTCAGCTGAATGTTGCTGAATTACAGGGCGAGTATGACAAACTGGTGCTTAATGCTGTTCTGGGTGGTAATCAGTTAAACAGTAAACTTCAATTTGAGTCCTCACAGCTGGGGAATGCTGATCTCAGCATAAAGGTAACGGATATTGAAAAATCCCGTTTACTGGACGGGCAGCTCACCATTGACCACCTGATGCTTGAGATCTTTCAACCCTTTATACCGGGTACCCGTCATCTAAGCGGTATTGCCAGGGCCGGTTTACAGATGCGAGGCTCTCTCCATAACCCATTATTGCAAGGAGAAGTGGTCATCAGTGATGTTGCCCTGAGCAGTGAGTTCTGTGACATAAGCCGTATAAACAGCAGGATGCAGATTCAGGGGAGTAGCGCAGTTGTCAGCAGTCAGTTGCAGGTGGGAGAGGGCCTTGGTGACATTAATGGAACTCTGTCGTGGAAAAGAGGTCAGTTCACCGGACTTCTGCATCTGACCCGGTAACGAATTGCACTGTTCCATCTCAGGGTTTGGTGATATCTGGACGTCTCCTGACTTACGTTTCAACCTGACGGATACGCCACTTTTAAGTGGTACTCTGGCGGTTCCAAAGGCGCGTATTGAAATCAGAAGTCTCCCGGAACAGGCAGTAACAAGATCGGACGACGTAAGGATTGTTGGTCTTACAGAAACCAGTGAAGAGCAGGAGACTTCGCCCATTGCTTTGAACACAACCATAGCGCTGGGTGACGATGTTCGTATTCTGGCTTATGGGCTGACCTCAAACCTTGCAGGCATGCTTACCCTGACACAGTCTGATGGACAGCCGTTATCTGGTCAGGGCAGTGTTCAGCTGGAAGGTGGGCGCTATCGCTATCTTGGACAGGATCTGATTATCAAACAAGGGCAGATTATTTTTCAGGGACCATTGAATACGCCCTTTTTAAACCTTGATGCCATACGTAACCCTGAGGCAACTCAGGATGATGTTATCGTAGGGGTTAGGGTTACTGGTCCAACCAGAGCGCCAAGCTGGTCTGTCTACTCAACCCCGACAATGCCCCAGCAGGAACAGTTTTCCTATCTGCTGCGTGGGCGTGGTATCCAGACCGAAGGTGAGGGCATGCAATCCATTCTTCTGGGGATGGGGCTTGGTGAATTAAGCCAGACGGCAACAAAACTGGGAGATCAGCTGGGTATTAAGGACTTCAGTGTTGATACCACAGGATCCGGGGAAAATACTCAGGTATCTGTCGGCGGTTATATTGCGCCGGCGCTACGGCTTCAGTATGGCACCGGTGTTTTCAACTCGGTGAGTGAGGTCAGGATCCGGTACGAAGTCATCCCCAGGGTATATCTTCAGGCTGTGAGTGGGCTGGCGCAGGCATTGGATGTGTTTTACCGATTTGAGTTTTGACTGGCAGGCGTGGTCAGTGTAGTTAGCTATCAAAAAAGTTAGCTATCAAAAAAACAGTCTGACAGGCCGATTAAGCAAATAAGGGACAACTATCTTGAAAAACTCCGGGATGGTGTTTTGGCAAATGTATGTTGCCTGATTGATAACGGTTTGGGAAAGTAGAAGATAAGATTAAAGGAATAATCTATGAGTGAAGAAAACCAGCAGAAGACCCTGTCCGCCATCATCAACCCGGTGGGTACCATGCAGGTGCTTTCGAACCGGGAAGTACAGAAACTTCAGGATACCAGCCAGAAAGGGTTACACCGTCTGTTCAGGCAATGTTGTCTGGCCGTTCTTAATGGCGAACACGAAGGTGACTGTGCCGAAGAAATGATGTCAATGTATCAGGATTTTGATATCCGCATCATTCAGGAACAGAGGGGGTTGAAGCTGGAGCTTATCAATGCGCCAGCAGAAGCTTTTGTAGCAGGCAAGCTGGTGCGCGGAGTACGGGAAAATCTGTTTTCCGTGTTGCGGGATATTCTCTACGTCTCATCCCATATCAGCGATGATCCTCGCTTTGACGATGGCAATGGCACCGATATTACCCACATGGTGTTTGAGATTCTGCGTAACGCCGGGGCGTTTATTACCAAACAGGTGCCGAATACAGTGGTCTGCTGGGGTGGACACTCGATTGGACGTGAAGAATATGAGTACACGAAGAAGGTTGGCTACCATCTGGGGCTGCGTTATCTGAATATCTGTACTGGCTGTGGACCGGGCGCAATGAAGGGACCAATGAAAGGAGCTTACATTGCTCATGCCAAACAGCGGGTAAAGCGCGGTCGCTTTATCGGTCTGACCGAGCCGGGCATTATTGCTGCCGAATCTCCTAACCCTATTGTTAATGAACTGATTATCCTGCCTGATATTGAAAAGCGGCTGGAGGCTTTTGTTCGCTTTGGGCATGGCGTTGTTGTATTTCCGGGAGGACCGGGTACCTGTGAGGAAATTCTCTACCTGCTGGGTATTCTTCTGAATCCCGCTAATAAAAATATGCCTTTCCCATTAGTCTTTACCGGCCCTGCATCGGCAAAAAGCTATTTTGAAGATATTGATGCCTTTATTGGTAAAACCCTTGGGGCAGAAGCCCAACAGCGCTACCAGATTATTGTCGATGATCCACTGGAAGTAGCCAGAACCATGCGTGACGGGCTGGAAGCTGTCACCCGCTACCGACGTCAGCATGGTGACGCCTACTACTTCAACTGGTTACTGACGGTTGACGAACACTTTCAGAAACCGTTTGAACCGACCCATGACAATATGGCTGCCCTTGAGTTGAAACTGTCCCTGCCAGCCCACGAGCTGGCAGCTAACCTGCGTCAAGCTATGTCAGGCATTGTTGCGGGCAATATCAAAGAAGAGGGTGTGATTGCCATCCGGGAAAACGGACCGTTCCAGCTCAGTGGTGATCCGGAACTGATGCGGGAAATGGACGCACTGCTGCAATCGTTTGTCGACAGCTATCGTATGAAATTGCCGGGCAGCCACTACCAGCCCTGTTATCAAATCGTTCAATAAGTCGATCAGGAATAAGCTCCGGTGCTTCTGAAGTGCCGGGCACTGGTTTCTTTGCTTAAAGCAGCTCCTCCGGACTTCATTCATCTTCCTCCTGAATCTTATCTAACTTAAGAAAGTCTGGCATTCCCATATCAGGTTGGTTTTTCGTCTCATCAATATTATGTCCTTTCAAGTTAGTCCCATAAATGAAAAAACCAGCTTCTTTAACTTTATCTTTTGAGCGCAATAGTTTGACACTGTTTCTTGCTATTTTTCCCAGATTTCGTCCCCTCACAGGATGTTTTTCATCGTAATGAGCTTTGCGCATGACAACCGGGCGATTAGAGGGTTTCTCGCCATCATCGTCACCACTTCCAGAAGAGCCACCCGCTTGACTTATTGTGTGTAGCCCCCGATTAACACTTCCTGATGTGCCATAGCCACTTTGACCAATTGTTCTTTTTTGGGACGTTCGTGTATTACTATTTTGGGAGCCAGTACATTTCCTGATGTGGGATACACCCATTTCAACAGGCTGTTTTAACGATCGAACTTCAACACCACAGCCAATAGTAAGATGACTCAAACTGCCTCCATTAAAGGTAATGACAACGATTTCTTTTTCATTGGCAATGTCCTGATCTACTTTAATTTCATGAAATTCTGGAAAGGTATGACTAGTTGCTTCGTTCACCTCTCCATTTGGCAAGACAGGGTGTTTAAGGCAATAAATGTTGTTTTTCTGATCACAGAGATGCCACATAGAGCGGTTTACAGGTACTACATCGGTAGGGAGTTCGCCCATAACAACATCAGCTTTTTGATGACTTAACCAGGAGAAAAGAGTAAACACCGGCTTTAACGACACGACCTGTAACGAAGCAACCCCCACGGCCAGATTTGAGAATTTATGGTTCCATTGTAATAAAGCTTGTAAATACTGCTTTGCCTGTAGAACATAAATTCCTGTCATGGAGCCATCGACTGAACCTCTCAGATGATGTCCATTAACAAAAATATCATCTGAAACCTCCTGTGAACCAGATATTAATAATTGGAACGAATTACCAAGATTAGAGTTTTCAACTGTATTAATAATGCCTTTCAGATTATTCCCGGCAGGCAACGAAATAAGTTCATCCGATGGTAGAGATAGCACCGAACCAGGCTGTGCATTGGCTTCACTGATAAAATTTGCCGAACATAAATAAAAAAAAGCAATCACAGGCTTGAGAAAAGAAAACCTCGTCATAAAACCCACCGACTATTGCCATATTTATTTACACACATTCCTGCGTTCGCCAGTCACTATAGTCACCAGTTCGACATTGCTCAATTTTAAAGAGCTGATTTGTAATGCTTTTTACCATTTGTGTTATAAAACAGGATAAGGTCTAAACAGGCATGAGCGAGGAAATGCAAATTTCGGTTATTATTCCCGGCATTAAGGTGTTTGACCGCTGCAAAGCGGCTTCGGCGAAAGGGTGATAGGATTACCTTAGACTACTGGAGACTCTCTTGAACGAATTTCCCGATATTACCGATGAACTGCTGATCAAGCTGGCAGGTAAAAAAGCATTTGCCCTGGGGCAGGTCTGTTTTGAACAAGGAGCTGTGACTGCATTGAAAACCCGTGGCAAAAAGACCACGGCAACCGTACCGCCCACTTCAACTAACCGGGGCGGACAGGTTAAGTTGCACTATACCCAGAAAGGTATTGAAGGCAGCTGTGATTGTCCTGAATCTGATGGTATAGACTTTTGCGAACACTGTGTCGCGGCGGCGCTGGCGCTGCGAGCCCGGCAGTCAAAGCCAACTCTCAAGAAGAGTGCAAAACCGGTCGAGGTTCTAACCCGCTATTTTGAACGGCAAAGCAAGGAGGATTTGCTGCAAACACTCGTCCAGGTGATTAACGGTGACAAGTCGCTTCGACAGAAATGGCTATTGCAGGCGGATAATGCTTTGGGTCGTCTGGATAAAGATGCCTTGCGTAAACGTATAACTTCCGCCATACCTTTCAAACGCAGTATCCAGCGATACCACCGTGTCAGAAAATATTTTGCCGATATGGAAAAGGCATTGGCTACTTTGCAGGAACCTGTTCAGTTACTGCCTGCGGAGGAACAACTGGAGCTGGTGGACTATGCCCTGGAACGTCTGGATAAGGCAACAGACATGATTGATGATTCCGGTGGTTACCGATTTACGGCTATTGAGCTGTTGCAGGCTATTTATCGATCTGCATTCGCAAAGGTATCATGGACAGAGCAGAAAAAAGCTAAGCATCTGGTACAGATATTAACCAGCAATGAGTACGGTTTTTACGGCACTGTCCCTGACGACTATGTTGAGTCGATAAGCCCTGAATGTGTTGACCTGTTCTATGCCGCCGTTCGTAAACAGTGGGATGCCCTGCCACAATGGCAAGGTGGTGACTGGCAGGAAAAACGACAGTATTCAGCCCTGCAGCGCGTCCTTGAGCAAGCGCTGAAACACAATGATGACATTGCTGGTCTTATTGAGCTGCGCCAGAAAGTCGTTGAAACCCCTTACGATAACATCAAACTGGCTAAACTGAACCTGCAATTGCAGGATTATGCCCAGGCTCAGGCATGGCTCGATAAAATTCAGGGAACTCCTCTGGCGAACAGCGCCGGGGCTCAGAAAATACAGCAGGAAATACTGATGGGTACTGGCCAGCCCGGGTTAGCGCTGGAACAACAGTGGCGTACTTTCAGAACTCACCGGGACCTGGAGGAGTACAAGGCTCTGAAAGTGATGGCTGTACGGTCTGGTGACCAGAGAAACTGGTATCAAAAGGCAGAAACTTTCCTTGAACAGGAAATATCAGCCCTGGATGACGGGTATTTTGAACGCTACCAGAAGCAGGATTTGATTAACCTGCTGGGCTGGATTTATCTGGAAGAAGAGGATTCTGAAAAGTTATGGAACCTGATTAATCAGACTGCCATTGATTTGAATATTGATCCCAATTTGCTGCGCATCGTTGGCAGACGTTCAGTACATTCTCCGCAGAAAGCCCTGTCGTGCTATCGTCGTATAGTGCATTTTCATGTCAGCTCGGGGAACAATGAAGGCTATCGAAACGCGATAACCCTGTTACAGGAATTGCATGAACTTCTACCGGGCGGTGAACATGCTCATTCCCTGAAAGCTCTTTTGCAGGAAGTCAGAGTTAAATATCGTATCAAACGCAATTTTATGGCATGGCTTGATGAAGCCTTTCCTCTGGAGCCGTCTGCTGTATAGCGAAGTCAACGGAATATGCAGCTAACCTCTAAATGACTTTGTTTTAACCGGACAGGTGACCCTCAAGCCATGTTTTGAGTTTGTCATAATGGCTACCTTTCCAATAAATTTGCTGACAGCTGTGGCACTGGAAAAATTCGGAATAATACAGTCGGGTCTCTTCCTGTAGCTGATGACGAACCTGCTCTGCTGCCACCGGTTTGATAATATCATTGCACAAACTGCAACGAGTAAAGGGCTTGAGTTGTGTTTCCAGCTGCAGGGCTAAAATCAACTCTTTCAATTGCAGGCGAGGCTGGGTGTTCCTGAACCAGTAACCATGGGTCACTCGCCTATATTTAAGAATGCCCAAATCTCTGGTCAGGATAATACGGCTTTCTTTCAGGGCTATTTCTACGATTTCTTCGTCCTCAAAGTCATTTCTGTACAATGTATCAAGCCCCAGAATCCGCAAATATCTGGTCAGTTTGCCAAGGTGAACGTCAGCAATAAAACGGGGATTTCGTAAAGGAGCCGGGCGTAGCTTCTGTAAACTGCCGAGATCAAGACGTTCAAAGACCGGATAGACTGATACTCGCTCCCCCCCTGAAATCTGCTGGTCAAAGCTGGATGACTGCCCATCAATCAAAATCAGGTCAACTTCTGTATGTGGAACCTGCTGGGCTTCGATGGCATCTTTGACGGACGGGGTACCTGTAAAGCGATAGACTTTACTTTGGTAGCGGCAAGATACGGGCAGGTGATCATTCAGTTCCGCGTAGAAGCGGAAACAGGCCTGCCTTTGAATGAAATTGTGAGTGAGTTCAGTTCTTTTTGCCATAGTGTTCCTGGCTTAGGGAGTTCTTCCCGGAACCGGAGTGGCAATTCTACAATATCAGGCCAGTCATTTAACCCTGATGACCAGACAGGCTTGTTCTAAAGGCTGTAACTCTAGAGTCTGATGACGATAATAACTAAACGCAAACAACACTCATACAACAGGCAGACAGTATTTGTAAGGAGCAATCATTTTGTACGACATCATCGGCGATATCCATGGCTACGGCACACCGCTGGCAGATCTCCTGAAAAAACTCAACTATACAGAGCAAAATGGTGTGTTCCGACACCCTGAGCGAAAAGTGATTTTTGTAGGTGATTTTATTGACCGTGGCCCGGAGCATAAAAAAGCATTAACCATCTGCCGCAGCATGGTGGAGCAGGGGAGTGCGCTGGCCGTGATGGGAAATCATGAGTTCAATGCGATTTGTTATGCAACACCTGATCCTGAGAATACAGGCGTCTTTTTGAGAAAGCATACCGAGTCAAACCGGAAGGCACATCAGGCCTTTCTGAATGAATACCCACTGGGTTCGGCGGAATATGAAGACATGATCGACTGGTTCCGCACTCTGCCGCTGTTTCTGGATTTAGAGGCAATACGTGTGGTGCATGCTGTCTGGCATCAGCCAAGTCTGGACGTTATACAACCATGGATTAACGTTGATCACTGCCTGTTGACCGATGCTTATGTTCAGGCATCAAGGCGTGGAAGTGATGTTTATAGTGCGATTGAAAATCTTCTCAAAGGCATCGAGTTCAAACTGCCGGAAGGATGTAGCATTAAAGATCAAAACGGAAAGGCTCGCACCGAAGTACGCCTGAAATGGTGGGACAAGCTGGCAACCCGACTACCTGAAGCGGCAACCAATACGGGCAATGTTGATTTACCTGAGATGGATTTACCCGGAAATATCTACCGTTACAGCGATTCTGTGCCGTTATTCTTTGGACATTACTGGATGCAGGGAATCCCTGAAACACTTAGCCCTAACATAGCCTGCGTGGACAGTGAAAACGGTAGGCTGGTGGCTTATCGCTGGCAGGGAGAGAAAATACTCAACGATGATCACTTTGTGTGGGTTGACTGGGAGGTGTGATGTCTTCAGAAAATAAGGCACTCGTAATGTCACTCCACTCCACGCCTAAAATATCCCAGAGGTTGGCGACAGTACTCAGAAGCATAAACACACAAAAAGCCATAGCGTTGGCAAGCACAAAGACCAGTGTTAAGCGTTTTGAAAACAGGCGGATAAGGCTACCAACAGTCAGCTGACCCAGGAAAAACAGCCCGAGTAAGAAGAAAACAAGTACTAAGACCTGAGCTATCGTCATTACTGTAGTCCTTCGCGGTCCCTGAACATTACTGCATTCAGGATAGATTCTACACGGTTGACAGCCAGCCCCGGGGTTCTAAAGTAAAGAGGTAGCGCCGATTTATTCCCACTTGCAGGCGCTTAACAAATTTCGCTAAACAGGAGATGTGTTATGTCATCACAGCCCATTGCCACCACAGTTGTTATCACAGTCAACGGAACCCCTGTTCACGGGGTAATCACCCACTACAACCCTTACGATATCACCATAGAAATTACCCGGCCGTTTACTGGTTTCACGACAGGGTGTCATATTCCCTGCTTTGCACGGAATCACCGAAATTACAGGGGGGAGTCGGGCAGGGAGAAAGTGATTGAACTGTTGACCGGGCTATATCTCGATCTGGTCACAGTGAGTTCAAAAAAGGGACATTTGCTGTCAGAGATGAAAAAAAACGGGGGATTGCTGGATACCATCAGTAAAATGCAGGAAGAGCAAACTACGCTCCGGCAGCAAAAAGCCTCACTTAAAAAATACTTTAAACACAAAGTCATTTCCCAGAAGAGTTATCAGTCGCAAGTCAAAACACTCAAAGACAGGGATTTTGCACTGCATATGGCAATGGATACGGCTAAAACTGACTTTATTGAGAAGCACCTTTCCAGGCTCTGTGGCTTTGTCGGCATGAAGCAGCTGTTTGATTTTCTGGCAAAGTGAGATGCCAGTTCTACAACTTAACCCTTCACATTGTTGACCTGCCCACAAACTGAGTTATTTCATGGGTTCAATCTGAAACAGATTATTTGCCTGTGTCGTTAGCGGGTGACGCCTTGCGGATAAATGCACGTATCACCGGGTAGAACCTCGGAGACTCATCCAGATCGTTATGTCCATGGTTTTTAAACATTTCTGTTTCAGAGGGACCGCGCCAGGCTTGAACTAGCTTCTGGCCATGAGAAGGTGAAATGATCTGATCTCGTGCGGCAATGAGAAATAACGCCGGGGTAGAGAGGTGATTTGCGGCACTCACACTGTCAAAGGAGTGTCTTAGAAGCCAGGGTGCCGGCAACCACACCACTACCCAGGCTTCGCCCCATCAGAATTATTTTTTCAGAGGCAATGCCTTTCTGCTGTGTCAGATATTCATACTGAGCCCAGGCATCATTTGTCAGTGCCTTCTCAGATGGTGTGCCAGTACTGCTACTATAGCCCTGATAGACGCTTACGGCGTGCCGTTTATTTTGAATTTTTTTCTGTTAAGTGCGTCCCTTCTGTTTAAAAAAAATAAAAGACGTCTACCTTGATAGGGTGATCATCTGTAATAAAAATTAAAGGAACAATGATGCTGATAAGATCCGGGTTGATCTCAGGTATTTTTTTATGTTTTCTTTCTTACTCTTCGGTTGCGTTGGCTAAAAATGATGATGTTTCTCGTGAGGTGGATCCAACCAGTACAGAGGAGTCAATCAGACAAATACTTAATGAAGATCCCGATTGTCCTGACAGAAGTCCCGATCCCCTTGTAGCGCTCTTTGAACCAGAAGCGGAGCCTTCTCAAACTCGCTATGGCTCGACGGAAGATACTGCAGTGAATCGGAGGTTACCAGGTAACTACCTATTATCACTTAACACTGACTCAGGAGATACGGTTGACACGAGAATTACCGTAATAGCTCCGGTTCCGGCTCTGGAAATCAGAGCCAGAGAATGTATCGCGCACCCCAATGAACCCTGTAACTGTATGTCGCGTCTGAATTCCATTCTGGCTACTGCCAGGCAACCCTCCCCTAATTCTCAAGGTAGCTTTCCAGCTTCATTTGCAGATAATTCGAATTATGATGGCCCTCATCAGTCTGTGAGGATAAGAGATGAAGACATTCCGTATTTAAGGGGACTTTTCCGGACATTCGATAGCATACACCCGTTGCTCCCCAGAGTATCATATACGTGCAATCCTGATTGCAGCACCAGGACTGTAAGAAGAACTATACTGGGAGCCTATGGAGCCGGGTGTGGCGGTCTTTGTGTTTTTGGCGTACTTACAGGAACCTCGTTGATGAAAAAGGTATTGGCAGTAAAGGTGGTGTCAATATTAGGGCTTACTCTATCTATACCATTAGCATTGGGTGGTTTGCCGATTCTGGCCATCTACGACAATAGAAGACCGTTACCGTGGATTGCAACCATTCGAATGCCCAGATTTGTCCTCCTGTCAACCAAAGATAAAATTCAGCGGCGATTCAATAGAGTAATGGAGCAACTCGCTAGAGAAAGAGACGCTCGCCTGATTTCAGTACATTCTATTAATCCGGAATGGTTCGAAGATGGAGCGGTTGAAGCATCTGGACAACAATTCGAAGATGATATGGATGATGAATCTGAACCGGACATAGTGCTGCGTGTTCAGGTGCTACTTCCAGCCTCTATCGAAAGCCAGGAAGGTGCATTTGAGTATCTTGGGCTACTCCGTGAAACCATCGATAGTGTGACGGTTACTCTTGAAAGAAAACGGCAGCGGCGATAAAGAAAAAATATATATGGGACACTCATAAAACACTCGCACAAAACATTTACTTTTTTACATAAGACAGCCATAAAATGTCGCCTTGCAACCCACCTCCGACCTCTGCTGATTTTCCAATACAGCATGAGAAAGGCATGCTTGAGAGCGGCTATTCAGGCTTACTCGATAAGATTGAAGTGGTCCCCAGTAATCAAACAACCTGAGTGGTAAGTAAAGCTCTAATCCATTGTTATTCAGGCCTCAGGCTGCCTGTTTAAAGTACATCTGATCCGGAGTATTATCATCCAAACTCTGATGGGGACGTTCCGAGTTATACAGCTGGAAATAGCTCTTTAGTTCTTGTTTCAGTTGAGCCCCATTATCGAATGCCTTCAGGTAGACACATTCATACTTTACACTGCGCCAGAGTCGCTCCACAAATATATTATCCCGGTAGCACCCTTTGCCATCCATGCTGATCCTGACATTGTGCTTCTTGAGAACACCCGTGAAAGCATCACTGGTAAATTGACTGCCCTGATCACTGTTGAAAATCTCCGGGGCTCCATAGCGATTCAGAGCCTCTTCAAGAGCATCCACACAGAAATCAGCGTCCATAGTATTGGATACCCGCCAGGCCAGAACCCGGCGACTGTACCAGTCCATAATGGCTATCAGATACATAAAACCACGCTCCATCGGAATGTATGTCAAGTCAGTTGCCCAGATCTGATTCGGACGATCTATGACCAGCTCCTTCAGCAGATAGGGATAAATCTTGTACCCCATCCCTGGCTGACTGGTTCTTGGTTTTGGATAGATTGCCTCCAGACCCATTTGCCGCATCAGGCGACGGACTCGTTTCCTGTTAATGCAATAGCCTAAGTTGCGCAGGAATGTGCACATCTTTCGTGACCCGTAAAACGGTGTTTTTAGATGCTGCTCATCTATCAGACGCATCATTTCAAGATCCTTTGTCAGATCCTTGCGCGACTGGTAATACGGCGATGATCGTGAAATACCCAGCAAACGACACTGCCTGACGACTGAGACTTCTGGATGATGGTGCTCGACCATAGAAACGCGTACGCATTTTTTCAATGATCGAATGGGGTTAATGTAACGGTTTTGGCGGGGTATTGCTTACTAAAGTATAAACTCATGGTTGTCTTTAGGGTTTCCATAAAGTTCTGCTTTCAACTGACCAAGCAGCTTGAAGAGAGAGCTGTTGAGATAGCCTGAAAATTTTTCTTTCCCCAAAGTACGTTCGTATACAGCAGTCGGAATAAATCGCTTCATCTCAGTCTGAAGTTTTCCTTCTGCCAGAATACCGGATAATGAACTTAACCTTTGCTCCAGGGCCTGCTCAAAATCGTTCATTCGATAATCTGCGACTTTTTTTGCAACCAGGGTTGAATCCAGCCCAGCTCCCTGCTGTTGCAACCAGACTAAATCCCAGATATCACGGTAGCGTATATATCGTCGTGTCGCGGGTAGTGAAACCAGTTTATCTGCCATGATTTCATTGAGCGTTTCAACATAGACGAGCGTGTCCTCATACCCATCTGGCAAAAAATCATAGTTTTTTAAAAGGGGCAGGGCGCTTCGGGTATAGGCAGGAATATTGGCCACTTCGATCTTGATTCGTTGTTTAGGAATATCTTTTCGATCAGGTGCTGTGATAATGAAAATCTGCCATTTATCAATTTTGAGTTCTGCGTACTCAGGCTCCTGTTTTAGACGATTTGGCTCCTTTACGGAAACTTCCAGCCCATATCGTTTGCCGATATAGTCTTCAATACATTGTTTAATGGTTTTCAGCTTTGCTGAAGAAAAGTCAGTGCCTCCAGCAAAATCCAGGTCTTCACTGAACCGATTGCCACCATAACAGAGCCTCAGGGAAGTCCCCCCCTGAAACACTAATTCATCCAGTAGTCCAGCCTGATCCAGGCAAAACAGAATGTCGTAGTGCAGTAATTCTTTTTCAATGACGGGCCGCATGCTGGCCACATGGCTACTGGTTAATGCTTGCTCAACCAGATAATTAAAATCTGCCGGGTTAATCTTCATAAACCGCCTGCTCGTCAACCAGGTGAGTGTTTCTGCCAACACGCTTTAAGTCTCGCCAGGCAGCCTCTTTTGTTGCCATCCGTAAGGGGCGCCCGATGGAATGAAAGCTGTTAATAATCTGAGGCGCCGGACGTTTGGTGTGGGTGAACTCGATTGTTCCAAAGGGGGTTGTGTATTCGCCTTTACGCCCGGTGGTCATCACCGTTAACCGGTCAATAGGAATCTGAGAGATAACCCCGTACTCTGAAAGGGCTGATTCAAGGCTCAGATAATTGTACTCACCCCGGCGCATAGTTCTGGCGACGAGCTCCAGAGTGTCTTTGCCTTTTTTCTGCGAAAGGGCGAAAACGTAGATGCCTTTGATCGCCCTGATCAGAAAGCCTTGTTTGACCAGCCGGTTTAATCCGGCTTTCAAGGTTCTTGCGCTGTCTTCAGGAAAGACTTTGGCAATATCCTGATAGGCGAAGACATAGCGCCCCTCCTTATCGAGAGCAGACAGACGCTCGATGGCTAATGATTGGTTCATACGTAATTAGTATACACAAAAGACAAGTATTAGTGTTTTATATGTATACATAATAGCAGTTGTTCAAGTGTACATAAAGAACATTTATAGATGTTTTATCTGTTCGCTTTTGGGGCGGGTGATATGTTTGAATGTGAAACTCCTGCCTTACCGTTTAGCGCGTTGTGAAAACCCTCACCTTATGGGATTAAATATCTGAATCTGGAGCCCTTAATCATTGGCTTACCAGAGACAATCCTTCCTGACTGATCAGGTAACTCTGTTTGGGACTGTTAGGGCTTTCGGGGTTAGTCATAATGATTAATCCCAGATCAAGAGCGGGTTTGAGATAATTTTTACGAAATGTAGGACGATGTTTTAATCCCAGATTTTGCATCATATCCGGAACCTTCAGTGCAACCTCGGGAGCTGCCAGAAAATGGGTAAGCAGACTCTTTACTTGGTCGCTTACTTGTCTGTTTACTTGGTCGCTGTATTGCTTAGGTTCACTTTCAAGGGCTTCGTGAAGTGCCTGCTCTATGGCTTTGAGGGTGAATTTAATGAATGGTGTCGAATCACTGGTCTTATCAGACTCCCGTAATGCTTGATAGTACGCCTCCTGCTGATCTCGAATGATTGTTTCTACGGGCAGAAAGGCCATTGGTTCTCGCCACTTTGACAGCATCAGGGTTTGCCAGAAGCGACCCATACGACCATTACCGTCTGTAAAGGGGTGTATGAATTCAAATTCGTAGTGAAATATACAGCTGGCAATTAAAGGGTGTAGATCGGTGTCCGCAACCCAGACAAGAAGTTCAGACATAAGTCTGGATACCTGTGAGGGTGGTGGGGGCATATGGATCAACTGCTCATCTCTGTAGATACCAACACCAGAATTCCGCCAGCAGCCAACCTGGTCGGTCAATCCTCTCATGAGCGATGTGTACACTTGCAATAAATCGTTAGGGCAGGCTGGATCAAGAGCTGGCAATAAGTCATAAGCGGCAAAAGCATTCTGTACTTCAAGAACTTCTTTCGGCTGTCCCAGTACTCGTTTTCCTTCAAGAATGGCAGTAACCTGCTCAACGCTGAGAGTATTATGCTCAATAGCCAGAGATGCTTGAATAGTTCGAATCCTGTTGCCACGACGAAGAATTGGAGTTGATGAAGAATACTGGCCAGCACTGTATCTACCTAACAGTTCACTGATAATGGCAACGCAGTCAAGAATGGTTGGGGTAATAGTAAAAGGAGGTTGATATTTTGCCATAAAGATCAGTTTGAAGCCTTTGGGTCTTTAACGGCAAATTATTGCATATTGAAAAGCAGACAAACAGAAACAGAGATATCAATGTTCATTGATGGCAAAATTTGGTGGCGTACTAAATGCGTTGATAGTGATTTTTTGAGATAAATTAGACCTAGGCGTGACCTAAACTGTCCGATGGATCATAAACTGGTAACCCTGATAATGGACAGTTTGCACCCTAAATGCTTTCAGGATGCCTGTGGTCGGAGCAAGACCGAAACACTTGTTTCAGACGTTCATCCCTCCTAACTGCCTTGAGTCCATCTGAATATTAATAGTCATATTAGCCATGAATTTAAAATCACGCCTGTGTACTTGGTAAGGAAAAAACATTTTCATGCGCGTAGCGTCGCCTGTTGACCAATCGGACAGCACAGCTATGGTGAAGCAACCTTGTCAAAACCAATTTGCCAGATCGTCCAGAGAAAAGCCCCTGTACTCAATATCATATCCCTTTAGTTGCTGTACCAGCCTGGTGGCTTTCTCCTGTAAATGCGTTTTGTGGATATTTTTTGGGTTGCGCTTAATTTCAGCAATCAGGACTTTTTTATCCAGATCATTAACCGCCACAAGATCGATCTCATTCTTATTCCCTCTTTCCCAGTAACTACCCACAATGTTGTATTCACCGGTTTGTGCAATAATTTCCCGAACGATTTCTTCCAGCCAGTGACCGCTCCAGGTTGGGTAGTCACGCTCAATGACTTTATGGATAAACGGAAAGTTGCCAATCTCTACTGCGCTGCTTATAAATAAAGCGAAACCAGAAAGCCAGGAAAACATCGGCAATGCGGTATTTAACCAACCGGGTTCCCGGTTTAGACAACACTGGTCGGTTGCGACTGATAATATCAAATTGATTTTCCAGGCGATCAAGCTGTGGCCCCACGGAAATACCCAGCAAAGATTCTATTTCAGGTCGGCTCGTACTCCCGGAAGCAATAGCAACCAGTATGGAAAAATAGGTACCATGTTCAAGCCCAAATTCTTCTGCCAGACGATAATGTCCTTCCTCAATGACCAGACTGTGTTCGTTAATCAGCTGTGGCCAAAGGTCGGTTTCAGGGTCAATGTTAAGCAGCCACTCCAGCTATTTTGGAACACCGCCACTGAGCATGTACCATTGCAATAGTTTTTCAGGCTTAAACTCCTGCCGGTCATTCAGCATCTGGGCGATATAGCGGCAACGCAACGGCTGAAGGTTGATGCGATGATCGGCTCGACCAAACAATGGCTCACGTCCATCCTGAAACAATCGGGTCATAAGGCTGTATAAAGAGCCACAGCAGACCAGGTGCATACGACTTTGTTGTCTGTATCGATCCCACAAATCCTGAAGTTCGGAAAAAAACGCTCGATTAACTCGCTGGATATCCTGAAACTCGTCCAGTATGACGGTAATCGGTGTCGTGATGCTGAACTGCAACAGAACTTCCATGACTTCCCGAAGACGGGCAGGCTGACCAAATATGGGAATATTTAAAACCGTTCTGATTTGCTCGACAAACTCCTCACACAGCAATGACTCCTGTTTTCTGGACACAAACAGGTAGATAGAGGCTGCAGAAGTATTACTCTGAGGAAAGGTTTTATTTAACAGCGCTGTTTTACCTACCCGACGCCTTCCTACGACAGTCGTCAGGTGAGCAGTTCCTTTAGAGAGAACGGATTATTTCAAGGTCATATCGTTTATATTTTTTGGATGATTTAGTCAGGGTTAGTGAAACGGGTCGTAGGACCGATTTCTGAATACAATCAACGGCTTTGTTTATCTTTTCCAGAATTTCCTGAGAATCATCAAAGCTTTCACAAGGGACTAATTTTTCACACTGATAGCACCAGGCCACTTGCCTGTCCAGATTGCACTCACCTTCCTCATAAACATATTTGAACCGTCCCCATAAAAGTGTCGTGCAACTGCGGAAGTCACAATGGCTGCAATGCAGATTGATGGAAGGCATTGACATGGTATTTATCCCATTATTTTCATTATTCTAAGCGAAAGCAGCGATCAGGACCGCATTGGTTTCAATGCTACTGGAACGGGATAGGTGTTACCTTGGCAGAGATCATGATATGAGTTGCGCTGTCTGTACTATCACTTTCTCCTAAGAAAACAGGCAGCGCTGCTTGCATGAAATACTGGTAAACAGAGGGATTGGTCGTTTCATTCACGCAGCGACGCAATAAGACTCTGTACCTGTCACATTTTTATTTCTTATTGGCACCCTGAGTCGTCTGGTTCTGTCTTATAGTGTCTGCACAGTTAGCCATCCATTGCTAACTGTATATAAACACAGTGGAGTAGATATAGAGTAACACAGTCCGGTATCACTATGGATTTTCCTTGATATCGAGGTGAGTTATGTGTGCTGAAAAAGTCAAAATTCGTGCAGCTGTATGGATTGATGGGCGACAGAGGCAGAAAGTGAAATATCTTCCCAGCCAGGAAGCCGCTGAACAATGGAAGCTGGATACCGAACGCTTTATGCAACAGGTGAAGGTGATAAAGGAAATGGAGACTAAGGTCGGGCAGGACAGCCCACAGGCTCAGGCGCTCAGGCAGGTTCTGAAAAAGGAAGGACGTCGGGCTTTGTCTGTTAATGATTGCTTGGATTTACTGGACCAGGCGGAGAATTTTCTGAGGGTTCACTTGGGGCCTGAGTATCCATCTGTGATGGATGCTTCTGACTTACAGGCGTATTACGACAAGAGACTGGTGGAAAACGCAAGTCAGGAGGAACTTGCTGCAGAAACCTTGCTGTTGAAGCTGTTTTTTCAATGGAGTGCTGAGGAGGGAACGAACAGCAGCAATAAAGTACAGGTTGCTTTTGACAAAATGATCTATGAAAACTCGGACTGTTTGAAGGTGGGGCCGCTTCCATATATTGATGTGATAGAAGCAGAGGAACTTGAAAGCCCAATAAATAATAATAACCAGCTTCGGGATGAAAAAATCCGCCAGTTACATGCGGATGACCTAAACCAGAAAGAGATCGCGGCAATACTCGGGGTCAATCAGTCCACGGTTAGCAGGGTCTTGAAAGCCATGAAACGAAAGTGATGCACAGTATGCAGTGCCTGCATATTCGCATGCAAAAGCATGGGGTACACAAGTTGTGGACGTTCACTCAGGCCAGTTATTTCAAGGGGTGGAAGAGGCCATCCGAAAATATGCATCTGCATACGCCATGTCCTAAATTCAGACGCAAATAGACGTTTCCTGACGGGTTCGACAGCGTAAACATTCAACCGGAGGTTCCCCGTGAGCCCTTGCCATCCGCTTCCTGCGGGCAAAAAGAAACCCGCGCTACTGGGGGAAGTAATCGCGGGCTAAGACCATTAGGAGAGGGTATGACCCTCTACGTGGCTGTAGGTCTGGATAGGTGGGTCAGGTGGTTTGGCACAGTTCTGGCACGTTTTGTATCTCTTTAACTTCCTTTTTGTACTTCCTGCCAGTGTTTAAACTGGGAGGGTCTTAAACCATAACGGGCTAATACGCCTTCGTGTAAACGGCGTAGTTCTTCAATAATCAGCGATGATAAATCTGAGCGTGAGGTTTCCTGAATATCTTCTGGTAGCAGGGCTTCAATCAGATCGATAGGGTCAGAATCCGGACTGAGAACAATTTCATTGACCATTTTTTTAATCAGGTTTCGGTGTTGGAGCCGTAATGGGTCAGGCTCAGCCAGCTGTTGCTTGATGGCCAGGTATTCCTGCGTTGAGCGTTCATAAGCCCACAGATAGAGATCACGTAATAATTCAATCCGGGTCATTTCATAAACACCCAGCGTCGCACGGCTATAGGCTTGTTCCGGGACATCCAGAAAAGTAAGAGGGCAGAGGTTCGCCCGGATTAATGGCAGGTTGGCTGCCAGACGTGAAGTCCGCTTGTTCACATCAGCAAAGGGTTGCAGATAGGGCAGGTGGACCATCATAAAGAAAGACTGTTCAAACGGGTCTTCAATCTGACTGGCTTTTTGCAACAGAATATCGAGTAACTCACTGATAAGCACTTCGCCTGCCAGTGGCCTGAAAACACTTTTTCCGATTTCTACCTGATGCTGTCGAATCCGGCCTTCATCAGCAGGATTCGGCAACAAATTTTCGGACAGTAAACTGTGAAGGTTAAGCAGAGTAAAGCGGTTGTATGAAGCGGTTTCTGCATTATCAACCAGCAACTCTATGGCAGACTTATGATTCAGAATCATCTGAGTTTCGATAGCGGCCTTACCTTCCGCAGCATGCCCTTCCTCAATAAGTCGGACAGTATCAAGGCGGCTGTAGGTATTGCCTTCCAGATGACTGGATGCCCAAGATAAGTCAATCAGAAAGCGATCCAGGATTGCACGGCCATAAGTGCCAGCGGGTTGCGATGTCTGTTTGGTGTCACCCATGCGCCAGAGCTGCTGGCGAATGGGGGCTGATAAGTAATAGGTTTCGTTGGGCTGGTAGGCATCCAGAAATTCTCGCTGATAGCCGATGGGGTGTCTGGACTCTACTGGTTGCTCTATATACGCCAGAATATCTTTACTGTCTGCCGACAGTGGAATAAATGCAGGAAAATCCTCAGGCTGAAAATCATCCTGGCTTGCCTGAGACAGGTTCAATACCTGATATCGCCTGCCGCGCCCCTCACCAACAGCAGCGATCTTATTGTCGGCCAGTAAGTTGTTTAACCAACGCTGGGTTGTACGGCGGGTAAGATTTGGGTAAGCGGCCAGCAGTTCCGAGATAGAAACTGGCTTGTTGGCTTGAATGATAGCCTGGTATAAATCAGAGAGAGTATTCATAGATGTGGCGCAATTTTGAAGCCCTTTGGCACAATTATGGCGCATTTTATCTAATCGCGCCATAATTGTGCCATTGCTGTTGCGCGATTTGCTCTTATCTTATGAGTTAAATGTCTGAATCTGGAGCTGGAAGAGTAGGAGTATGAACTTTCTCGATTGCTTGCCAGTCACCTCGCAGCTGATATCCATTATCTGAAGCCGTATCGGGGATAAACTCGCCATAGACTTTCCGAAGCATCTGCGTGTCCACATGCCCCAGTTGACGAGCGACAAAATTCTCATTTTCGCCTTCTTTCAATAACATACTGGCGTAGGTGTGCCGCATCATATATGGGCGCCGGTAGCGAATTCCGGCCAATATACAGAGCTTCTGAAAGCGATTACGGAACTGGTTAGTATTACGCCAGGGCTTGTTGCTGTAGTCGGCATGAAAAACAAACGGACTGTGGTTTTGAGTATAGGGCTGCTGCCTGACCAGGGCAGACAAGGCGGATGGCAACAGGACCAGATCCCTTTCACCCAGCTCGCCGGTTTTTATCTCCTTGAGAACTTCTCTTTCTTCAGGCTCTTCTTCAATCATGGAATAACCACGACGGAAGACTTTTGCTCTGGAAATACAGGCGATGCCCCGGCAGAAATCAATATCCTCCCAGTGCAGGGCAAACAGTTCTTCCGGGCGAAGTCCGGACCAGAAGCCAAATTGAATGATATGGGCTTCCTGTGGTCGTTCTGCAGCGGCTAATAGTTGGGAAATATCTTCCAGAGTAAACACATCCAGCTTTTTCTGTTTCTTACGGGCTCGTTTTTTCTGAAGTGTCTGGCGCGATTCTTCCGGCCATTCGAAATCCACAAATGGGTTGTACTCCACCAGGTTCTGAGATTTTGCATACTTGAAAGCGGAGCGCAGAGGCGATAGGTAGCTTTTTAATGTCGTATTACTGATATGCCTGTTGCCCATTCTGGTTACCCACTGAGTGATATGACCGACACGGAACTCCGGCAGAATCAGGTGTCCGAACTCAGGCTTGATAAAGCGATTTGTGTAGTAGCGATAATTATCTAAAGTCAGATCTGCTTTGCGATGGCTGGCATATTCTTTCAGATAGATATCAAGCAGTCCGGCGATGGTCAGGTTATCCGGGCTTCGAAGCTCAGATTTTGCCAGTTTGTGATCGGGAAAGTGTTCACTCCACTTGAATGTGCCGCTGCGTATATCACGCTTTGCTTTGGCAAGAATCCCAGCAGCCCAGTCAAGGTCGGTTTGGGTGGGCTTCAAATCAGGAAGTGTGATGTAGTGGCGTTGCCCCAGACGGCTGAAATTTATTCGTACGGTGTCGCCTCGAAGTTGAACGCCTCTTGGTATTTTTAATGCTTTCGCTGACTGTGCTCTGCCCATTCCTGCACCCTCGGTAAGTTGATCCAGCGACAACCGTCTTCCAGAACCTTGGTGTGATACCCTTCTCGCCAAATATTGCTAGCCAGCTTGGCGTTGACGGTATTTCGGGTTTCTCCAGACAGTTCACAGTACTTTTTGAGTTTGACCCAGTGAATCATACGGCTGGCTCCTTGGTGAAAAAAGGTACACAACATCAATCAGATACTGATGTTTGTTTAATGGCCTTATAAAAAGTTGGAGGTAGGTTATCCGGCTGACTTTGATACCATGTTTCGGAGGTGATGCGGGTATTATTGAACTGCTCCCGGGTGATCCACTGATGCTGAACGGCAGCCTGAAGAATTTGTTCTGTCAGCTCGGTCAGAGAAATGTTTCCCTGCCTTAACAAGACAATATGATCAGGGGGATGCATCAGAAAAAGTGCAGGGTAGCGAAGTATATTCAACTTATCAGGTGGGTGTAGTTCCACTCTGTTTGATGTGATGCCGGGGAGTAACACGCCATCTGTTGAGATAGGGACAAGCATAAATTCAAACTGATGGCAGAACTGCCGTAAAGATTTCAGCTGAAGTTCACACAAGCGACAACGCCCCTGATAGTAGAAAACCAATCCTGCTTTTTTACCGAGTTCTTTTAAAACGGATTCTTTGGCTTGATAAGCTATATCATCTTTAATCTTGGCGGCAGCTGGAGATATCGGGCGACGGACGTTTTCATCCAGCAATGGGTCACTTTCAATCACCTGTTTGCTAACACGGGCAAATTGTTCTGCTTTTTCTTTGACCAATCTATCGAGGTAAAGGTAGTTGCTGACGTTTTCCTGACTGGGGTGATCAATGGCTTTGTCCAGGTATTGACCGATATTCTTCCTGATCCATGCTGTTGAGAGAGGCTGAGCTCTTACATTTTGAGCATTGATTTCTCTCTCTTCTTTTTCTGGCTCGATGATCTGTTCATACCAGAACCAGCCTTCCGAGTGGCGATCAAACCATTGCGGATCGGCTGAAACACTGGCTGAAAATAATCCTGTTAGTAGAAGAAAGAACAGCATCAGACTTTCTTCTGCCAGTTCGCTGTCCACCATCCCAGACATAGTGCAGTCAGCCAGGCTGCAGCAGGAATCAGTAACACAGGAACGGGCAGGGGGATAATGATCAAATACAGGAATAGACCAGGAATCCATTTTGATGCCCTTCGGCTCCAGAGGTTTTGCAGGGGGCTGGTGTAATGAAAATCGTGATAGCGGATTTTTCGGATTAACAGGCCATCGATAATGGCAGCAATAAACATCACGCCCCAGAAGGGCAGACAGGCCAGCAATACTGAAACCCGATAGAACAGCTGTTGCATCAGGCTCAGAAAGTTCTTAACTACACCCTGAAAGAACTCGATCACTTTTGCCAGACCTTCTCCCATTTTTCTGTCTGGAGTTGTGCGCTCTATAAGAAAGCGCTGAATACCAGATTTCACAATGGTTGTTGCAAATAGGTGGTTCCCAGTTCGCATAATCCAGACTGCATTGTCCTGTCCCAGTCTTCGGGCATATTGCTGTTGTTCTTTTTGCAGGTACTGATTCATGCTTTGTCCGGAAATCGCCAGCCAGAGCAATATCAGGCCAAGCCCAAAGCACCAGATAGTCAAAGGACTGACTTGTTTTTGAGAATGTGTCATATGAGAGATGGAATCGAATTATCAGGATTTTGGAGCACAGAGAATCGGAATTCTGCCTTTCAATAAACGTCCGCCGCCCAGTCGGGCTACGTATTCCAGGTTGGGCAGCTCGCCCAGTAGTTGTGGTGGGAACAGGTCTCCGGTTTCTTCCAGTTGTTGCTCGCTGAGGTTGCCGGTAAATTCCATGGGATGGTTGGCATCCGTGCTGATGCCCTGATTGCGGATAAAGTAGCGATAGCGAACCGGTGGCAGTTTATCTGTAATGAATTTCTGGGTATCGGGGTTCTGTGTTCTTAGGCAGATAAGGTGATTACAGTTGTCGATGAACTGTTGGGCAGCAGCTTCCGAACCTAACTGAGCTTCAAAATCAGCCAGAGTCTGGGTGGCGACGTATAACCGGAATTTTGCCCCCCGACCTTTGTTCAGCAGGGACAGCAGTTGAGGGCAAAGTACTTCAGCGGCTTCATCTACGAACAGGTTGATAGGTTTGTCATTCTGTTGTGAGTCTTTCGATGAATAGTTGTAACGATCACCGGCGACAGCGGCCAGATCAGCCAGTAACAGCTGACCAATGGCTTTTCCCACCATGGGATCAGACAAGGAGTCGAGCCCGAAATACATCACCTTGTTTTGTTCGATCAGATTCGCTGTGTCTGTGCAGGGGCGCAGATCGTCAATATCGGTAGGGTCAGGTGATAATAAGCGAGCCAGTGGACCGCCAGTCAGCATTCCGAGAGCAGGCAGTAAGGTGGCAATCATTTTGCTGTAATGCGCCCGGTCATGTTCAAACAAGGAGATCAGACCTTCTACATCTGTGCATGGGGATTCTGGCATCATCTTCTCCCGATAGAATTCTATCCAGCGTCGTGCAACAGCCTCGGTGTTACTTTTACCCTTCGCCTCTTTTCCCTGGGCAGTATTTGGAGCCTGGGTATTATGACGGGTACAAACAATAGTGAGCGCTTTGATCAGTAGTTTGGTTACTCCTCCTTCTAATCCCTGTCGAATCATCACCAGAGTGGGACGCTGCCCACAAAGCAAATAGCCCTGAACCACCGCATCTACGGCTTTCTGGGCAAATGCCTGAAAGGGCGCATTATCACCACCAGATGGCATTAACCCTGAAATCCGACTGGCCAGTTCACTGGAACGGTTAAAATTTTGAAGCAGGTTGATTCGGATAGAATCTGCAGGAAAGCCCGGATGAAACTTCATGAACCGGTATTTATTGCCTGATAGCTCGCAGCTTCTGAGAGTGTGGCTGGCAAGGTCATGGTCGCCTTTGGGGTCGATGATGATCACTGGTTCATTTCGTAAAACAGCTTGTGTCACCAATAAATCAAATAGTCGGGTTTTGCCACTACCAGGGACACCAATAACCATAGTGTGCATTTGAATCTGTTCAAGGGGCTGGTATAACCGTTCTTCATGCTCCTCCATACCATGAATCCAACCTGCACCCATGGTTTTTTCTGATTTGGCGGGGAGGTTATCACTGCGTAATAAATCCCACGCCCGTTGTCCATGAAGCCGTTGCCACTCAAAACCCCAGCCTAACCAGACTCCCTGTTCCTGATTCTTTGTTTGCAGCGATTGGCATTGCTTCCGGGTTAGCTTGAGAAGAGCGAGCTTTTTGCCTTTTAATCGCCGGTGTTGCTGCCATCTTGGTATAGCCTGTGCCAGACGGGTAATCGTCATGGCAGCACAGAAAGAAGACGTCAGAATAAAACCAATCGGTGGTAGTGAGCTGAAAAACGACAGTGTGTGAGCGACGTTCATAGCTGAAAACCAGACAACAGCGGAACTCAGCTCATAAACAGGTCGCCAATTTTGCAGATAAGGGCGATCACTGATCATGCTGCTCTCCTGCACTCTCTTCTGCATATTCTTCTGCAAAAGAGCCTGATGGCAGCCATTGTTTGCATTGTTGGGAAATGGCGGGCTGTAGCGCAATAAACAAACGGCTGTTACGACGAAAAATGATTTTATTTCCGAAAGGAACGATCCAACCTCTCTGGTTCCACTGTTTAAGCAAAATATCCGGTTCTGGTAGTTCATCGGATTCCACAGAATCAGGCCAGGGCAACAGAAGGCTGTCTTTCGCCCACTTGATAACTTCACTGTGGAGGTTGGATATAGCCTGCTCAAGCCACTTCAGTTCATCATCCTTTCCAGCTTCTGGCTGACCATCCGATTTTGCCGGCTTCATAATCTGGTTAAGGGCTTCTCCACGAACAAAATGCAGTTTGACGCTTTTCAGGCGAGCCAGCTCAACAGCATTGATGATTTGTGATACGCCATGGCCATTTTTTTGCCCGGTCAGCGCACTGACAAAGGTTTGCCAGAGAGTGCCATTATCTCCATCCGGTTGCAGGAGATTACGAAATGCCTGTGGAGTAAGCTGCGGTAACAGCAGTAGATTGATGGCGGTATATTCTGGCGTTAATGGTTTCTCAGGATTGGTATCACACTGCTTCCAGTGAGGTGCGTAGTTTGTAATACGATGCTGTTGCAACCAGCTTCCAAGAGGCTGCTGGAAAGCTGGCCACTGTTCTGGTGAAAGCTCTCCTGCTTGCTCACTTGATTGCTGTTGAACCATAAGACAGGTCGTCATTCGCCCACTGTCATATAAAAGCCCAGCGACGCCTGCCATTAATCGCCAGAGTGGTTCCCTCGCTCTGCGCTGATCCGGATACAAATCATGATCTCTGTGAATCTGTTGCATAGCCGTGACAGACCAGAAAGCGGTTTCCAGTGCATGGCGAATTGCTCCAGATGGCTCGCAATGGTGCTGAGGATGAGCAGGTAGAAGATGCAGCCAGTGGGTGAGATTATCCAGTGTCTGGTCAAACAAGAGCTGTAGTTCTGTTGGCAGATTCAGCTGCTCATTCACCTGTTCCACTAGCTTCTGTTGCTGGTGAAGGATGGTTCCGGTGCCTACCTGATATCCGGCGCAGCCTGAACTGGATTTTATGGACTGTTCTTGTTCTTGGGCATCATTGGGCAATAGAGCTGTTTCATTGTCAGCATGATGCGGATGCAGCCAGTGATTAATAATCGATAAAGCTTGTGAAGTCGTCATCGCTAAAGCCCGAAAATGGAATTAATAATGGTGGGCGTGACCTGCAATCCAACAGCGGCACCGACCCCGGTGGCAAAGCCGATCAGCGAGTTGCGAGCCATACCGTAAGCCAGCCCGATCAGGACGAAAGAGATCGACAGTGTTCGACCCAGGTCTCCCTTGATCCAGCCCACCAAACGACCATAAATTTCTGCAAAATCACTGGAGCCTGTCGCATTGACAGGATTGGCCGCCTGCAACTCAGGAGGTAATAAAGAAAAAATGATCAGCGTTGCCAGTGACAGCATCACTTGCTGCTGTTTCACTATGCAGGGGTGTCTCTCAGAAAGGGGTAGAAGTACATGCATGGTCAATGACTCCATTAGTCATCAGAAGGTGAATAGACGGGAATGGCAGACTGCCAGTCTCTTGGAGCGATATCCGTCATGACGATTCCGCCGCTGTGCCAGTTACCCTGTTTATCAACCCAGGGGGCGATCCAGATTCTCAGGATTTGAGCGGGTGTGCGGTTCGGCACCGCTTCGGGAGTTACAATATGAAGGTTGGGTTCTGGATAGCTTTTGGGAGAAGTGGGGAGGAGGTCTTCAGAAGGCAGTGAATCAGAATCCTGATAAACTTGTCTTGCCGATTTACATACGCCCTTACCGGGTTCCGGGCAGGCATACTCAGCTTCTCCAACGCCGAATAATGAACAGCCCTGAATAATAGGTACGAGCGAAACTATCAGAAGCAATGCCCTGGTATCGTGTTTAAACATGGGGGGGAAAGTCTCGAAAGATTAGTTTTTAAGACCACGGGTTAGAATAAGGTCTACCTTGCGCTCGGCGCTGATTTCAATGACTGGCACCATCTGGTCAGCCAGCTTCAGGTAAAAGTCAGCCAGTTTTTCCAATGCTTTGTTGCTGCCCTTAATCAGTGAGCTTTGCAGGGCTTCGCTGCCTTTTAACCCAGATTGAAAAGGCGATTGGATTTGACCATTCTGGTTGGGTACCACTGAAAAGACTGGAACGGGTTTGATATCGAATGCTTCACTGACACCGCTGAGAAATCCTGCCATAGCCGCCTTGGCCATCACTTGCCCCTGTTTGCTGACCAGCCTGCCTCGTAAACCGGCCTTGCCGTCCTCTCCAGCGATATAACCCTCTAAAGGTCGTTCAATCACTTGTTCTTTACTGTTGTGTTTGAAGATGCACGACAGGGTTTCACTGCGAAGATAAGCCCGTTCGGAACTCAGGTCGCCATAACCGGAAGCCAGCACAAAGCATTCTCTGACATTGGTTCGATAGCGGTTGGGCAAAATTGCTGAGGCTTTTATACGAATAAGTACAGGGTAAGGTTCACGTCTTGCCCCTTGTCCTGTGGGAACATCCAGGCCGGTGATTAGCTGACCGGATAACAAACTGCCAGCGGGTAGGCGTAAGAGCTTTGGTTTATCTTCAGGCTTGGAATCCAGTGCCACCGCCTGAGGATATGTAGCTCCCAATACCCGGATAGGTCTGGGTGGTTGGGGAGGTGCATCATAGTAACCGGGCTCATTGTAATTGGTCGCTGGTGATTGGCTGTACTGGTTCCATTGCAAAACATCAGGAGTCTGCTGTGGAGTTGAAGGTTCAGGGACAGAAAAGGTGTTTTGATCAGGTTGCTCTGGCTGATTTAGCAGTCGGATTTCCTGTTGCAACCTCTCCATTTCCTGCTGGTGCTCTTCGTGCAAAGCTTTCTGTTGATGATGGATACGTTCCAGATCAGCACTGATTCGGTTCAGTGTTAACTCTTTTGGGGGGATGCCGGTAAAGTCAACGGATGAAGTGGTTTGCTCTGGTGCTTTGGTCACGTCTGAATCCTGCCGTTTACTGGTGACAAAAATCAGAGCAACCAGAATGATTGCCGTGCCAAGCACAATGGTATAGCGTTTTACTCTTGGCGTCAGGTAATGGTTGAGAGTATTCATTGGTTTATTTTTAATAGGTCAGCAGGGAAGGGCGTACCACAGGTGCTGATTCCTGATCGGGCGTATTCAGCAGAATAAACAGTTCTCTGCGCTGGCCGGGATGTAGAGTGTTTTTCGGCCACATGGCGACAGCGGTGGTATGGCTGCCCTGACAGTTTTTCTCATGGAAAGTAAGAGGCTTTTCGGTAGCGTTCCTGGCTGTCCCAACCAGAACCCTGAAATAATGCCCCTGGACGACCTGCCCCTTGGAGAAATCAAATGTCAGACCGTCTTGCTGACAATGCCGAATATCGGCTTTATAAAATTTTTCCAGTTCATACCCTTCTGGCACTTGCCCTTTAACAAGCATGGACAGCAGTTCAGTAATGCTCTGCTGATAGTCTCCGGCTTCCTCAAAGCGTTTGGCTGCTTCTTTATTCCTATTCATTTTCTGTTGCCATTGTTTTGATAATGAAAGCTGGATTTCTTTGGGAGGGACATCAAGTAGCGTGACCAGCAAAGAGAGTGCATGAGCTTCACTATCATGGGGTGTGATATATACGACAAAGGGCTCTTCTTGTTGGGAAGAGAGATAAATCACTGAACCTTCAATACGGATATCAGCCTGATCAATTGTTCGAATCTGAGGCGCAGAAAAGGGCGTGACAATCCGGTTTAAGTGCAGACGACTGAGCGTGACCGGTTGTTGCTGACCTGGGGAAACTTTTAATTTCACAGGGGCCGCCGCCAGAGTGAATGAGCAATACAGGCACACAACAACAGCAAAGGCTTTGTTCATAACGGATTCTCTGAAAGAAGAGGAGGGTTATTTCAAGTCAGATTCAATCTGGATGGCAGCAAGCACAGGTCGATAACGAATCAGGTTGAACTGAAAGGTAAATGTTTTCTGCCCCGACAGACGTTGATGGCCGGACGATAGAGCACTGTTACCTGTCACTCTGACCTCACGGATGGTTTCATCAAATTCAATCTGCGATGGCTCAAAGCTCAGGGAAACCTGATCTTCTCGTAACTGTTGGAACTGTTGATTCAGTGTTTCATGTACTTGTTGATACAGATTGGGCGACAGCAAACTTTGCAGCCTGGCTTCCAAAAACGACAGATTCTGTGGATTGAGGTTTCCCAGCAGTTCAGCCAGTGAAAGCCCCCACCACTCGTAATAGATCTGAGAAGCTTCACCGGATTGAATACCGATCTGCCTATCCATAAACGGCAGGCTCAACTCAACAGCCGGTTTGCGGTTCAGGCAGTGGATCAGCAACAGTACATTGCTCAGCACCAATACCAACAGAATCAGCCTGTCAACACACAGCTGTTGTCGCCATTGTTTCAGGCGTTGCAGATAATCTTGAATGGTCATTTTCGGGAAGGGTAAAAGACCCGGACATAAGGGTTGGGTAAGGTTCTGGCTTTCACAAAATAAAAGCCCAGCCAATAAAGTCGGTGACTTAGATGCCCGTCAGGATGACGATCCCGGAACCGGCGATAAACACGAATCGCCATCCAGCCAAGAAACATGCCAAGCAACAGCTGGTCAAACCAGATACCCCAGATCAGACCAACGGCTACCGGGTAGATTTCATCCAGTGACCAGAACAGGAACTGGACTGGGTCGTTGATGGTGCGCGGAATTTCCACTGACTTATTGTCCTTGATGGCGTATTGATTCTGTTTTCTGGGATTGATAGTAATTGAGGTCGGATGGGCTGATGTTGTTGTATCGGGCTTCCAATCGTTTTCGACTGTCTTCCCGGTGTTGGTCGAAATCCAGCCTTGAACCCTTACCTGTCAGAGTTTCCAGATTTAGCTGTTTCAGGGTATCGGCATTCAGCTCTGGCAGTTTGTTTTGCAGTTTTAATAGTGCCAGCCATTCACTAAGGTCAATTCGGTTCCAGTCAACTGCATGGAGTGTTTCGGGAGAAATGCCCGAACAGTCAGGATGTTCAGCAGAGCCCCATCCTGTTTTCAGCTGCTTTCTGATCTGCACTTGCAGGATGCGGGATAAAGGAGAGCTGAAGCAGCAATAACTGTTGTATTCCATGCTGGCTAACCCGAGAAACTTGGATTCGCTGTAACTTCCAACCTTGTGACAAGTTTTCATTTCTCTCTTGGCGGCTAATTCAAATTCTTCGTCTTCACACTTGTTGGTGATCTGGATAATCAGTTTGGTCATGGTGTAAGCCGTGTAGATCATGGTGACAGCACTGATGGCTGAGGTAATGGCAGGATTCATAATCAGAGTTTGCTGGCTGAGGTGTCCGCCCTGAGAAGCCAGGTTGTTGCCAACGGTTCGGAACAGCAGGTTGGTGGCATCTTCGCCCAGAATTTTATGGACGACTTCGGCCATCTTTCGCATCAGCTGTTGCTGCATATTGCCGAGCATCGTCTTCTGAGCTTCCTGCGACAGTTCTCCGGCAATAGGTTTTGCGGTGGCAGTCTGGGTATGGACTTCAGAGGGAGTTGGCCAGAGCTTTTCTGTGAGCTTGTCCCAGCTTTTGCCCATATCTGACCATAGATTTTTTGCAGGCTGGCTGAGCTTGTTGATGCCTTGCATCAGCGGTTCCCGCATCTTCTGGTAATGCCCGGTCAGCTGATTGGGAAAATTACCTTGCAGATGGATGGCTGACTTATCGAACAGGTAGCCCATCAGGAGCAGGTTCATATAACTGGCAAAATTCACGTTCGTAGGCAGGTTACAGCAGTCCACCATATTAAAAATGCCCTGTTTGCAGGTGCAGGGCTTGCCACTGAAGATCCTGCAACCACTCCCATCTTGATTGCACTGCATATCATGTGACATATGTTTTGCTGCATGGAGACCGCTGACGGCACTGGCAAAGTCGGTGTTCTCCGCATTCGTTATATTGGCCTGACACTCGCCTAACATGCACTGCATAGGCTGACCTTCACAGTGAATACTCTCTTCAATGCCAATGCGATTCAGGTTGCCTGTGTAGCCACAGTCGTAGCGATCCTCGCGGGTGTAACAAATGCCAGACTTTTCACCAAGACAGCGGCTATCCAGAAACTCACAGTTGGGATCGTTGGCATACTGAGCACAATGATCAGGCGGATACTGTGTTGATGCTGTTTTGTAGTAAAAGCAATCGGCTTCAGCTCTGGCGGTTTTGCAATCTGATGGTAACTGCGATGACAGGCTTGGTTGCAGTGGAATCACTTTACCGTGAACGGTATGTTCTGCATCATTCATAGTTTCAAGGCACTGGTACGACAGACTGCACAGTCCATCACTCTGCCATTGCTTCATTTCTTTCAGTTGCTCCAGTGCTGATGAAGGCGCCCAGCGATCATTTTCTATCAACTGGCTGATATCGAAATACAACTTAATCAGAGCAAAACCTTCGCCCTGATCACCAACAGAAGTGCGAATTTTGAAAGTGACTTGGTTACCTGCACCATCCAAGACACTGCTATCCAGTGAAACAGGACTGTTCAGGTGAAAATTAGAGTCCAGTTCACATCCTCCACCGCTTTCAGGCGGGAAATCAGAGTTGCTCTGCCAGACTTTCTTATCATTGATCCAGACCTGCAGGCGGTCATCCCAGCGGGCTTCCTGAAGCACTGCATGGCTTAATGCCTGTGGTCTGGGTAGCGTCACCGTGAAGGTTTCTTCCTTAATACAGCAACCGCAGTGATAGTAGTTATCCGCTCCCGCATCCTTGCCTAAACGAATCTGTAAGCAGCCTTCTTGATCCGACTGACTTTCACAACCGTTCATGCCTGATAGCCCAGAGCCGGAAATATATTCTGCGAAGGGCTGAACCCTGATTTTCCGGTGTAACGTAATGCTGTCGTCTGTCACCACAGCTCGTGTGCACTCACGAATATCGGGACTATGCACTTGGCGGCCTTGTTTTAGCACCAGTTTTTTCTGGTAATCACAGCCTTTAAAATGCTGTCGCAGACGGGCGATGGTGGCACTCATTTCACCGTTCTTATCGTATATGGGATTGCCCTGAGCATCGGTAGGCCAGTGCTTTTGTTTTGACCAGGTATTGGGGTGTTGCAGGGCATTAATGCTCTGTTCCACAGGATGAAGAATCTTGTGTTCGTTGGCATCGGGGTAATACCGATCCGGTGACTGATTCAGTAAACGCCATGCTTCACCTTCAGGAGATTGTTCCGTTTCCAGTTGTTGCGCCCGCTTTTCACCAAAGGACTGCAAACCATCGAAATCTTCATTCTGGTAGTAGCCTTCCAGCTTTTGGCGGTGAGAGCTGTCTGAAGGCTTCTCCATCATCAGATTTGGCACTTGGTTGGCAATAGAGTCAGGATTTCGAGTAATAGCTTCAGATTTCTGGTTGATCTGGTGGAGCCAGTTTGAGCGGGTATGTTGCTCAAATGTACGAATGGCTTCCTGAGTGGTTTCTGCCATTACGGTGTGAAAGCAGAAAGCGAATAATCCACTCAGCAGTTTGTAGAAATCAGGTTTTATCATTGGCTGGCGGTTTGACAGCAATCCCGATACTGCCAAAGCAGATACATCGCATCATCTTTACCCAATGGGTGACGGTGCATTCCCCATGTTGCCGCTGAAGCTCCGATCCAGTGTGCTTTCTGCTTTTCAGGTTCCGGCCAAAACATGCTCATTTTGTACTGGCTTTTGGGGAGCCACGGGGTGATTTTGCTATGACACTGAGCTTCTTCACCGATGGTTTTTCTGCCAAGCCCAATTCTGTGAATCTTGGCTAAAGCCCGTGTTGCCAGCAAGCTGGTGTTATCAGAAAAGTGACCGTAGGTACTGGTAAAACCGGATAACGGATAAAGGGAACCCCAGCTGCCAGCGCACCAATGCAGATTATCCATAGACTGTGAGTTCAGGGCGGCTACACCATCAGCGGTACAGGCATTCATTGCCGCAGGATTTGCATAAGCAGCAAGGTCAGGTGAAATCAGAGCTGCTAACTCAGGATGATTCCACGAAGGATCTACTTCCGACAGATTGATCAGGTCAAAGTCCACCAAATCGCTTGTACAGCCGCCAATGCCGGTAAACATATTGAGCATTTCTATCAGTGGCAGGCTGTAAACGTGGGCGTGGAGATAGGTTAAGCCTTTGGGAATATTGGCAGAACCCAGTGTTCCCCAACGACGCTGGTCAACAATAGGCAGCTTGTGACCACCCAATGCCATCAGACAGCCGGGACTGCGAGTCAGCTCTACCAGTCTTTGAGGTCGCCAAAATCCTGTAGTCACTCCGGGGTGAAACATACCTGCGCTGTCTTCACATAAACACAGTCCTGTACTGGTTTTGGCTCTGTCACTGGGTTCTTTGCCGGAACCCAGCTTTGCCAGCCCTATACGAATCGGAAACAACTCTTTCCAGGGCACAGAAGTAATCAGCTTCTCAGACAAAATCGACACATTCTGGCACAAGGCTTGGGAAGGATTATCTGTGGTCTCCAGCGCATAGGCAGATGAAATCAAAGCTTTTACCCATGACACTATATCGACCGCTGAAAACGGTAATGCTGCCGCAGTGGTGACTCTCCAATGACTATGGTTTTGAGGTGCCAGCAATACAGGCAAAGCTGTCAGTTGAAAGCGCCGGATCAATTCTGACGGCATGATATAGATTTGATGCTCATGCCAGAGGCTGGGTAGTTTCTGAAGCTGTTGTAATGAGCCATTAGAGACTAATATCAGCGCATCAGGGTATTGATATAACCACGGAAGCACCGCTTTCTGTTGCTGACGGTCGTTGATATCCAAAGCAATTATGGGGGTATGCCAATTGCCAGACACTTTCAGTATTTTGCTGGAAGCCTTTTGACTGGTTGGCAGCTTTGCTCCGAAAGAAAAGGTTTTGGTCTGCAATCGCTTCTGTGCCTTTTTCTTGAAGGGGCTTCCAGTTCTGCTGTTTGAGTCGTTGTAACAAAGATTCCAATAAATCCGGTTCGCTGATAGGCAGCGTTGAACCATAGGCACCAATATTGCCACGCTTGCCTGCGTGGTACTGGCGCATAACCCAGACAGGTGAAGTAACACCAAAAACGGTCAACTCAGTATTGCCGTTCATGACAACAGCCATCGCAGGCACTTGATATATATTCTGCTCCCGGAACAAAACAGGATTGATCTGAATGCTTTTACTGGCATCTGCCTGTTTTATCCGGTACTGCCAGCGAGTAATGCTGTCAGTCAGATTGGTATCTTTGGCACCCATTCCTCGCACGATGATATTGAGGTTCTGAAGCAATTCTGTTTCCCGTAATATCTCAACCAGGGCCGTTTCACCCATGGTTTCAGATACAAATAGATTAATGGTGAGGGCAGAAGACAGAGCTGTATTGGCTGGCAATAAAAGAACTATCATCACCAGCCTGAAGGGTAGGGGAATCATGCGTTTCTCAGAGCATCAATGCGCTGGCGAACATCAGGACGAGTCAGGTAATGCCAGACGGCTCTTGTTGCCTTCGTATCTGACAGGGCGCGATGCGCCTCTCCCTCCCATTTGTGCAGGACATACCGACTGGCCTTGTTAAGATTCTGCCATTTGTAATTGCCATAGCGATGGTTCCATTCACCGAAGTGTTCGGCAAAGAGAAGCATGCAACACTGGACGCTTTTTGCGACTCCAAGCTCAGTACCCAGGTATTGGCTGTCGTATGCCTTGTTGTAGATCACGACTTCCTGATCCTGAAACAATGTCCGGATTGTCGGGCGTAGCGCATCATACGTAGGTGCATGGGCAACCTCTTTCGGGCTGATTCCGTGAATCGCCTGAGCTTCTGGCCAACAATCATGGTGTGTTGGTTTAACCAGCGTGTTCAGTAAAGCTTCACCATTATCATCGATAATGGCTATTTCAACGATTTCGTCTTGGGCGCTCAGGCCGGTGGTTTCAGTGTCAACGTAAATAGTCATACAGCATTCCTGTCTTTCAGTACCTGCATAATGGCATCACTCAGGGAAAGCCCCTGAGATCGATAAGTTCGGATCGCACTCTCATCTTCGGGATGACTGGAGTAGAGCAGTTTTTTGAATGGGTTCAGAATCAGCCGACCAATTCCAGATCCCTGTTCAGTGAGCACCAATGCTTCTGAATACTTGCCTTCCACCGTATGAACGGTTTTTAGCAGTTTGTAGCCTTCTGGTGATAAGGGTAACCGTTGCTGTTTTTCCAGTTCATTGATGGTGGACAGCTGTTGCTTGAGTAGAAACTGAGTGGCGCTGTTATCCATTGCTGCACGCCCAGCAGCGGTTTCGTAGAAATCTTCGATCCGCTGTGCGGCCATGAGATTGGCTCCATTAAATCGTCGAAAGCGACGGAAACCGTGTTCAATGAACAAAGCGGCTCCCTGAGTGTCCCGCATCAGGTTCCAGGCTTCATCAATCACGACCAGTTTCCTTCGGCTGACATCACCAAAGTACATAATCTGCTGGATCAGGTAGATCAACTCCAGAATTACGACTCGCTGAAGGTGTTTGCGACTGTCCAGGTGCCGCAACTCCAGCACTGTAAATGACTGGTTGATATCCAGCGTATTGTCACCACAGAAAAATCGACCATATTCGCCTTTTGAAGTGAAGGCACTGAGCTGCACGGCGAGGTCGGTTATACGTTCATCCGGATGTTGCTGTAATCGTTCCTGTAATAGGTCAATGGAACTATCGGTACCTTCACCTTCCCAGAGTTCCCGAATCTGCTCCCGTAAACTGGCTTCCTGGTACGGCGTTAATGGCTCTCTTGGTGACACCATAGCAATAATCAGCGCCAGCAGAATATCACCTTCCTCTTCATAGTCATGAACCAGGGCAAAGGGGTTCATACCAATCTCACTGCCCTGATCAAAATCCAGAAACAGTCCATCAAAATGCTGGCAGAGTTTCTTGTACCCCTCGCCAATATCCAGTGCCCAGCACTGCCCACCACGAATCAGAATATTACTGATAATCTCATTGACCAGGACAGTTTTGCCCGCTCCGGAAGTGGCGGCAATAATGGCGTTGTAGTTACTATTGGATTCAAATAGCGACAGGTTCATCAGTTGCCCCCGGCGGGACACCATATTCAACAATGCTTCCTGATGCCCTGACCAGTCATCAAACAGCGGCAGTAATGGAACAGCATGACGGGTCGCCAGGGTCTTCTCATGCATGGCAATGGTTTGAGTGCTTTTCTGGGCATTACCGGGCAGGGTGTTAAGAAACATCGGAAGCATGAAATACACGTCTTCATAGAGCATGAAACCCAGTTCACGAAAGTAGCTGCAGGCGTTGGACGACAACCGGCTGGCTTCTTTAGTGGAATTGCAATAAAGCACCAGAGAAAACGTCAGTTTAAGAGGGGCATCACCCTTGTTAAGTGCTTCAAACAGCAAATCGAAATCTTTCTTGCGCTCCATAAGTCTCGGTTCAAAGCGAGTAATGGGGCTGGAGGCTTGCTGTATAGCAATGCGCTGTTTGTTGCTCAGTGACGATTGCAGCTGATTGATTGAGGGGAAATGGAGTAGTACATGAATATGAGCGTAACACTTGATACCCCGGTGTCCGTTCTGGCTGTCACCCAGATAATTGAATGCCTGTCCCAGCGGTACATAGGCTGGCAGCTTCTTGGCGATCAATACTTTTGCGACTCTGGATTTTTGTTCAGAACCCAGTTGAATCTCATTCGGTGAGACTTGCAGTGGGGTATCAGGATCGAATACCTGTCGATTCAGAGGTCTTTCTGAATCCACCTGAGCACCATCGATTGCCCAATGTCCGTGCTCATGATGATTCACAAGAATCATGTTCAGGCGCAGCCAGTCATTTTGGCTCATGGGAACAGATAACAATCCGGCGGTTTCAATCCCTCCCTGGAAGGAAGATTTAAGCCGACGGATTTTCAGTAAATCATCTTCGTTGGGTGACAGCTCTCGGGTAGGAACTTTAACGGTGAACCATAAAATCCCATGCCTCAGCATTTGTTCATTGGTGACTGGGTCATGAACGCCAGACTGCAACTGCTGAATATTCTGTTTCAGCATGGCTTTGAAACGTGGTTCAGTTCGGTCCTTCGCCAGCATCAGTTGGTGAATGGTGTTCATCACATCGGGGCTGGAGATCAGACCACACTGCAACAGAGTATCGTCAGGCCAGTCCTGATTGAGTAATCCGTTCAGCCGGTCATCCAGTCCACTGTCCAGACCGCTGAGAGGCAAGCTGAGAAATCCGAAAAACAGATGTTTATCGTCGCATAAGAAAATCTGGCTTTCAGGGTCATACGCCCGGGTAGTGAGCAGTGAATCCGTATATTGCGGTTCTACAGGCACAGTTGTATTGGCGTTGGCGAACATTCGGCATTTCCCGGCTGATTTGAACTATGTTGATTAACGCAAGTGAAAACTCAGTAGGTAGCTACTGGGAGGTGAGGATGATGAATTTGTTAAAACGGATTAAAGGGTTTGTTGCGAGTCTGGCATTGCTGACTATTTGTTGTTTGCTGTTGGAGCAGTTAGGGTACCTGGTTTTGGTTCCGGGCTATGGCTGGAAGCTTCTGAGTTCTCCGGTTCTCTGGAGCCTGTTTTCTGTTGTGTGTTTTTCTCTGCTATGGCGGTTTGACCGGAAGTACCCTGAAGATAATTCTGTTCCAATTGACTGCGAAGGCTGGAGCCCCAAAAGAAGAATAAATCCAGCGACTGGCTTGCCAATGGCAGGTGGCATTGATAGCTCTGGCGCGACTTATGGAGGGCGGCCAGAGTCAGGTTTGATGAAATCAGACAACTTCTGGCTCATATCCCTTTGAGTTCTCGATAGCTTGCTTGATGACTCTTGAAAACGGCCTTTATCCTGTCTGCCGAACACCCTCTGATTGTTATCTAACTGTCGCTGCTGAATCTCTTTCCCGACATTGCTGCCAATATGTTCAGGAGGCATAGTCGTATCAAGATAATTGCCCTCCATCGGAAGTAAAGACTGCCCTTTCAACCATTTTTCAACTGACTGTTCATACTGTCTCAGTTCTGGCTGGTAGAGCCGATTCATCTCTCCGATAAGTGTGAGTGCAGCATCGGTATGCTGCGGATTATCTGCGGCGTGGGTCAGATGATTAAATGCGTGCTGACCTAATACAGCTCCATGGTCTCCCCAGCCTCTACTGATCTCAGCAATGGATTGCCCCAGACGATGACGACGATCTTCCGGATCAGAGCTTCGTTCATATGTTGGATCACGATCTTTAACCAATGACGCAAACGTCGCAGCCTGAGTATCCGTAAGACCTTGGGATACGGCTCTATCAAAAGCTTCGTTATAGGTCAGCTTAAGCCCAGGTCCCGATGTGGAAGGGGCTGTACCATAGGCACTGTGTTTTAGCAGGCTGGTGATGTAGGGCTTACTTTGACCAGAATGGAGGAACTGGCCACTAATCGATTGACTGAACTGATTATGGGTTTTAGCCAGAGGCTGGAGAGCCTTGGGCAATTGTCGTAGGGCAGGTGATTGAAGATTTGCCTCTTGTAAGGTTTTTGATTCTGGTAGCTGGCTGGATTTTGACAGGCGTTGTTTAACCTGGTCGTCGCTTAGGGTTTCAGGTTGACGTAATGATCTATTCACAGTGCCTGCAAGACTGCCATCACTGACTGGTTGTGAAACCAATGACTGATTGGATTCAGGGCTGTGCTTCTGAGTATCTGAGCTGATTATGCCCGCTTTCTGCAAAGCTTCACCCAGCCTTCCCAAATCTGTCTCACTGGAACTATTCAGATAAGTTGAAACCAATGCCGCAGCCAGTGTTTCTGATGAGTTGGCAAACTGCCCACTGAATCGTTGAACATTGCGGTTAACCTGCTGCTGGAACTCAGGATCAAAGGGCTTTGATTGCAGTATGTTCATGGCTGGTTCTGAAGTTGCCAGGCGGTTTGTCCAGACAGCAGGGCCACTTTTCAGAGCCTGTCCCAGTTGTTGCTGTAACTGACTGGCTTGCTCATAACTCTTTTCGTTAGTAAGACTGTCCTGCGCCATTTTCTGGTAGGACTGGTTATCAGTTATACCCAGTTCTTTCATCCAGCTTTGGGAATAACTTTGACTGGCGTCCATTGAGAGGGCTTTCTGAAGTTGAGAACTCCAGTTCTTTGAAAAGCTTTCTTTGTTCAGGTATGAAATTGCATTCTGGAACACATCTGTCTTGATCTCTCGGTTGGCTCCAGTGCTTTGCTTTTGATAATTTCCGTGAACTCCAAATAAGCTGCCCAGCAAGCCATTTTTCGAAATACCAGCTCCGGTTTCAAGTATCTTTGTAGTTGCCATATCTTTAGCTGTTTGAGAGTTCAGACCAAACTGTTTTTGTAAATCTCTCGCTAAATCATCCCTCATCTGGGCGGTCTGGCTTTGGCCTGTGCTCAGGCTACTGCTGAACTGCCGTAACTCCCGGCTATCAATAGTGTCACCATACCGTTGCTGAATCGCATGACTGGTTGCCTGGCTGAAAGCCATCCCGGAAGATTTTCGTGCCGCATCTTTCGATTGCACGAGATTGGATAGGTGACTACCGGCCGATAATGCCGGAACCACCTGATCAATCTGTCCGCGAGTCGCTCCCTGTTGTGGTCCGATATTCCAGCCTGCCTGCTGGTTGATGGCAGAACCGGGCATCATAATATCTGGGGCAGAAACCTTCTCATTTACGAAATCACCGCTTTGCATTCTGCCAGCAAGGTGAGTAGCGGTTATGGCACTGCCATAGAGCAACATCAGAACCAGGGCTGGGGTAGACGCTGCCATCAGACCTCCAACACCTAACCAATATTCCAGAATCGGTCCCGACTCCATAATTCCGGTGAAACTGGTGATCGGAGCTGAAAGTGCAGCCATCGCTCCCTGTGAGACCAGAGTAATATAAAGGTTATTGATCGCAAGTACTGGCATCCACAGCTGAATCCATAACAACAGCATCAGATATTTGAAGGCCAGACGGACTCCAAACAATCCGACACAGACCAACAACCCCATCAGTGGAGTCACTGCAAACACAAATCCTTCGATATAAGCCATCATTGCCCGCATACTACTCAGAAACAAATGCTGTTCGCCTGCCCACTGGGTATTGCGCTGCAATATTGCCTGCTGGGTCATAATGGCAGCTTGCGGTTGTTGCATGTTCTGTAGTTTTTCGATGGTGGCATCGTGATATATGGGGAGCAGGGCAGAAGCCATCAGAAAATTACGGCTCGATTCGGCACCCTGGCTTAATGCCTGTAGTGCTGAACCCAAGGATAAGTTTCTGTCAGGGAAGGCGTTTTCTCTTTGAATCTGCTGATCGAACCAGCTCATCATTCTCGGCTTCAACCAGGTGAATGCTTCTGTGCAGGTCACATTGGTAGGCTGACTATTTTTATAAATCAAAGTCCCGAATACTTCAGAAGGAAATTCCAGTGCGGCTAGAATATCGCTGTTATTGAAGACCTCATGAACTGTCTTGAAATTCAGATCAATGCCAATCAGGGTGCATTCCTTGATGTAGTTTCGCCATGACTGAGCCAGCGCCGGATTGTTCTGAAACTGGTTCATAGCTTTGCTACGAGCTTCCATCATTCGAGTCAGACTGGACAAATACCCATTACGGGTGAGCTTTGCAGCATCGGTACTATGGAAAGTTTGCTCAAAGGTTTCCGTCAGCTTCCAGGTCAGTGTTGAAAGCATACTGGCTGTCAGGACGATACCAAATGGCACATTATCGACCTTGCGGTTGGTGTCGGTGTAAACATCATATATATCTACATCGATACCCTTGTAGCTCTTGCCAGCCGCAGGCAAACCAAACAGAGCTGAGTAAATCAGCAGGCTTAGCAGCAGATGTTGAAATGCCGGGAACTTGCCAGCCATCAGCCCCTGTAGAGCGAGATAAAATGCACCAATAGTGAAACCAATCTTGATGGTCATCAGGAATTCAGGATCATTGACGATCATCACCAGGCCATTCAGGACGGTGTAGAGAAATCGAGCGTCGCCAATGGAATAAATGGTTTCTATCATTTGGTTTTCTGATAGTGTGCAGAGTGATCAGGTTCCAGATGAAGCCTCTGGTATCGTTTCTGTTCAGCCACCGCCAGCATATGGCGATAATCCTGAATCAATTCACCAAATCGGCCATAGCGTTCTCCCAATCTTTGAAGTTCCTGGTGTAGCTGTGTTTTTGAAGACTTCAAAGTCTCCTGAAGCTGTTGAGCGAATGGATGATAGTCACCTTCCATTTTCACCAGCGAGACCGTGATATGGTGCAGGTCTTCCATAAACTGATGCACCATGTAAAAAGCAATATGGGGTGCTGCCTGGGCTATAAACAGTTTGGCTAACTGAACGTCGGCAGCCGTTAGGTTGCGTATCATACCTCCGGTGCCGACAGGCAAATTCTGAAGCAGTGCTGTGGCTGAAACACCGTTTACTGTAAGCAGGGAATCTTTTGCGTTGCGATGCCAGTGATCAGCCAAAGCATTCAGCAATTGGATTAAGTGCTCAGACAGCCCAGAGAGTTTCTGCTTATCCATCAATGTCATAGACAAACAACCTGAGTGGTTACGACAACGGTACAGACCCACCTGCTCAGAGCCGTAAATCAGGTCTTCCACTTTCAGCTGGTTACCGATATAACTGAAAAGCCGTGGTTGAGTATCACCAGAATCCATGGAAACAATGATCGTCCCGGTCAGGCTCATAACTGCTTCCCGATATTCATTGCCGGTAATGGCTGAAGATTTTTTCAGTGCATTCCACACCAGATTCCCCAGCATCTTTTCCTGATCCTGTGGACTGGATGATTGCCGCCAGGCTTTCACCGGATCACGGTTGGATAATCCAGTGCCGGTAAACGACTGGAAAGTATCAGCAACATTGGCACGGCTGATATTGAGCGAAGCATCGGTCTGAAACTTCTTCATGGCCGCAGGCATCGGCATACTGTTCACTATGCCTTGCCCCATTTGGCAGGAATTGGAGAACAGACTGTTTAGGTGCATGATCTTTTCCTGCAAGGCTTCAATATGCTGATACGCCTTTTCGTTCATGGCGCTGATTGCCAAACCCAGAAGATAACCAGAAGCATTGCCGGCAATGTCCCGGATCAGTTTGTTGAACTGTTCGCTGTTGATGAAAGAAAACGAGCCTCCATATAGATCAATACCACCGCAGCCTGCTGAAAACTCAGGAGGCACAAAGCCCATAAGATTGGTCTCGTTGATCCGGGTTCGGGCATGAAAAGAGCCTCCTGAAATAACTCCACGACGTTGAGTCTGATATACCGCCGGATCAGAACTGCTGGAAAGAGTGTTTAGCATTTTGTTCAGTTCCTGCTGTAGTGAACTGGCATGGACCAGCGCTATACAACAGGCAATGAGTAAACCTGTGAGCAGCAATTGATAAAATGGTTTATGGCTGCTCCTGATCTTTTGGATTGTTCTCTTCATCATCACTATGCTGGAGCTTCTGGTATTGAATGTACTGGCTGCGTAGCGGAGCAAAACGCTCAGAACAGAAGCTTATGCTCTTGCTGATGATCTGCCCCCACTCATGAATTGGTTTTCTTGACTCCATCCGTCCCCATTGCCGGGTCAGCCACAAGCGGTCACATTTCTGAATGAGAAGATCGTAATTCTTCAGAATATCGACGTAGGTGATGACCTGGGGAGTTGTACACTGGATCGTAAAATTTTTCGGCTTGTTATAACGGATCGATGCTTTGCTGTTGTTCGGTTGGGGCATGGCATCAAGAAAGTTCTGTAGGTTTTGATCCAGGCAGTCGAATTCCTGAGTGATCTGCTCAATGGCTTTGGTTGATAAATCATGCAGTGACTGATTTTCGGAGTAAACGACTTCAAGCATAAACAGAAGGTTTTTCAAACGATAATCCATCCACTGGCACATCCTCTGTCCCTGATGAGTTTTTAAACTGAAGTCCATCAGCAAAGCTGGCTGGGAACGATTTTTTCGTTTTCTCATTTCAAAATGCGGGTTGAGCTTAATGAGTTCGCACCCACGCTACCGCCCGTCCTCGACCATAGGGGAATTCGGCAAGCATTTTTTACAGACAAAAAGACACCTGTTTTTTGCAGAGAAAAAACAAAGCAGGAGGAATTGGTTAAGTTCAGCAGCTCAAAAAATGAGTAGAACTTTAACCTGATCGTAATGAAATGAGAGTTGTGACGCGGAAAATCAGCTTTGATAAAAAAGCGGAGCGCAGGGAAGGGCTCTTTAAACAGAGTAAGGTCGTCATGATACAACTCCTGAGAGAAGCTCACGCCGAAGTCACAAGCTGACTGCCAGAAAGGCAGTCTGGTGGCTTTGACATATTGGTAGTAACAAGAAACCTGACCAAGTGAAGAGGATTCTTGCAGATTTAAGATCAGGTATTTATTCGGCTAAATACCTGATCAATGGTGGATTATAGATGAGATTAAAGTTTGCCAGGGAAAAGTTGAAAGCTATTTTTTAATAAACAATATTGGTTTTTATAACTCTCTTTTGAAGACGCAAAATGCTATGAGAGAATGATTGAAATCTGTTTTCCGGTGAAACGTGATGGCAGATGCTGGTGATAGCCCTTTGCAATAGCCGCCTCAACAATATCGGGAAGGCGACGAACCCCCAGCTTAATTTTCAGCATTTCAACACGGCTTCTTGCCGCACGCTCAGTAATATTTAGAATTCGGGCGATTTCTTTTACCTTTCTGCCGCATAGCAACAAGAAAAGAACTTCAGCAATAGGATCGGTTAAATCTGCTGGACGCTGATGAATGATGGAGATATCGGATTTGCCTGTGAAATAGTTGTAGAGTCTTTGCAGCCCCATAACGCCATCTTTCCAATAATCCAGCACGTCCCGACCCTGATGTAAAGTGCCGACTATTTCTGCATCAGTGGCCCTGACGTCAGAAGGTGTAATGATCTCGTTGTCCAGTAGAAAAATGGGTGTTTTGCGGAAAATATAAACAAACCACTCGCTATCTTTACTGGGATGTATATCAAGAACCTCAATGGCTTTTCGTTCTTGCAGACAGTGATGATTTTGTTCCACAAAATCAGTGGCACAGACGTCATAGCAAGCAGCGGGAGGCTCGGTCATATGACGACCTTCAAAATCATATTTTTTATTGAGCCCTACCACTTTGTTGAGATTTTTATTGGCGTAGGCAAAGCGATTCTGGGTATCCATTATGTCCCAGACATCCTGGGGATGGTATTCCATCAAAGCACGATAGTGCGATATTACAGAGCGAGCCTTTTCCATAACAGAATGACTGTCTTTTCGGGTGATGGATGAAAAAATACGTTTGTTGTTTTGAGGAAGATAATCAAACACTCGGATGCCTATGTGACTGCTCTATGTAACGAGGCAGGGCAGCATGATCCGGTCGCTATTGAGATGTTCAGGCGGGCAGACAAACATCAGTACCAGGTCAGATGTCGCCTTGAGCTGGTGTGCGGTACCGGCGTCTATGGTGAAGTTGTCCCCTGTAGACACCTTGCGTGACAGTGTCTCGCCAATCTGACCGTTATCATCTACCGCTGCGGTATAAATAATGCCTTCGCCGGAAAGGATAGAATAGACCTCTTCTCCAGCGGTGTGATAGTGGCAGCCGACCTTGTTGCCTTCCTTGATTTCAGCACTGAACAGGCAGAAATCTTTGCCAGAAGAGAGCGGCGCAATGGCAATTCCGACATTTTCATCTGTTTTAGCCAAGTTGAGGGCTTCTTTGATATTGATAACGGTGTTCACAATACTTCACTCAATATGAATTTTTATTCGATCGCTCAAAGCATTGTTGAAGATTTGGAAAAGGCAAGATTATTGAATGGCAGTTATTAAAATGATTTGAAATTGATAATAGGCTGATTAATAACCGTTTGATACAGGAAAAATTACAGGTTTGTTTTTTGGAAAGCTGATTTATACTGCGAACGATTTGTTTTTAATGAGAGGCCACTTCTGTTATTTCGATTGAATTTTAATACTGAACCCCGTCAAATGAATTTGAGAAGCCGACCTGTTAACTCCGATACCCTTTTATCCAGAAGCGTTATCCGTAAGCAGTAAGAGACAGAGTACCCAGCCGAATGGGCACTCCGCCGATGTTCACCAATAGGGGTGAACCGGCCTCTCAACCAGCCCCTACCAATATGTCAAAGTCACAGGCTGATTGTGAAACCGCTGGTTATTATAGTCAGACCTGTGACTTGGGCGTAAATACTTTTTTGGAGTATTTATGTTCAGGTATCTCCTGTGGGCATCCTTTGTTTTAAAGGATGCCAGTTTAAACCTTCTGTTCCTCCGGTATGCTTCAAAGCATGCTCTTCTGCTGATCGTCCGATCGAGACTGTTCCGAAGTTTATACCCGATTTTCCGGTAATCGCTGTGCATCCTGCTGTTGTTTGACAGGCAGCAGATACTTTCAATCCGGCACAGCGAACTGCTCTGCTTTCCTCCCATGGAAACCATGAAAAGAAAAAGCCCGGTCACGGAACCGGGCTTTCTGTAGCAATGTTTGTTGTGTCAGTGCAGGACCATACATTGCCTGTTCTCTGTTTAGTTGAGATTGGCGTGTCTGGCAAGGTTTCTTGTCATGAACAAGTTGTCTGATGATCCGATTGATCCAACTGGCTATCTGCAAGAAAAAAAGCTGGATTTTGCGTTATTGAGTTCTCTGATTGGTTTGAGAGTTGTAAGGGACTGGTGGTATGGCGATTGTCTTGAGTATCCGCTTATAAACGTCAAAGGGCAGGTAGCTGGCTGTGAGCGAATTTATCCGCGAGGTTTGTTGAATAAACGTTGCCCAGATCGCTTCACAGCCAAAGACAACAAAAAGGTCACCAGAGGTACAAAAGTTTCTCAGAACTTTGCCTTAGTGGGTATTTTTCATGCGGAGCTGCCCAAGTACCTTGGCAGTCTGAGAATCGTTGGCGGTATGGCAGATGCGATTAATGTCTATCTGGCTACTGGTGAGCCTGTGGTTTGTATCGTCGGAGAGAATAATGCCCGGTCAATTGCGGTACAATTGACTCAGGAATGGCCGCACCTTGCCCGGAATCTGATTGTTGCTCTTGATCACGATCTGCCGGGAATAATGGCCTGTCATCGGGCAGGTTTTCGGTGGGTAGTACCGCAAAGATATGGTGAGGACTGGAGTGATGTTCGAATTGATGCCGGATTACAGAGTTTAAAGCGACAACTGAAGTGGGTGAGAGAGCCTATTCAGCCCATCGATTTAAAATCTGTACCTGCACCTGCTGTCGAGATGGCAAAGGACAATTTCTGTGGTGACTATCAAAGCGCCCTGAAGCTTCTTGCCAAGGCCAATAATGAGCAATGTGCAGCAACACTGGCGAAAGCCATTGTCAGCCGGTTTCACCATAAGGTGCCTGCCCAGTGCGATGAGCATGATTTTATCCATAGGATTCAGGCTGCAAACCCTTACCTTCTGCACCCTGATACACTAAACCAGCTTAAACGGCAGCTAAGCGGCTATTGCTTCAGACAGCAACAGGTGATTCAGGGTGAGTGCGGGTTAAGCTCTGGCAAAAAGAAGTCGCTTGCAGAGCGTTATCATTCTGTTTCAGCTATCAATCCCAAAACCGTTTCTTTGGAAAAAGGGCAGATCACCCTGATCAAAGCCCCTTATGCTTCGGGCAAGACTAAGTTAATGTCAGCATTGTCTCAGGCAGCTTTGCAAAAAGGAGATCGAGTTCTGGCAGGTACTCACCTGGTTTCCCTGGCTCATGAACTGGCAAGACGACTGGGGCTGGAGAGCTATCTCGATATCCCGGAATCGTTTATGGCAACGGTCAACCGACTGGTGACGTGCATCAATAGCTTGTGTGCGCAGAATGTCAGTCGGTTTCTGGAGTCAGGCAAGATCGATATTCTTCTGCTGGATGAATTTTCACAGCATATTTCTGTACTGGGAACCAGCCCGCATATCAAAGACCCATCAGTACTGGCGCGCTATCTGGATTTGATTGAACAAACGCCTACCGTCGTCATCTGTGATGCTGACCTGTCCTCTTATCATGTAGGACTGTTGCAGGAGTGGTTTCCAGAACGGGAAATACACTTTTATGAGATGCCATATTCTCAGGATGTAACCCTTACCTGTCAGTTTGCTACAGGAAGAGCTCAGGCAAAATCGGTCATTGATCACCAGCTATTACCGTCCATCGCCCAAGGCAGAAAAATTGCGATTGCTACAGATAGCAGGGTGTATGCAGGCAAGATGGAAAAAATCATCCGTAAACAGTTCCCTGATATTTCAATGCTGCTGTTCCATGGAAAAAACCGCAATGAACCTGATCAGGTGGCTTTTCAGAAAAACTTTGATCAGGAAGCGCAACGATACCAGGTCATCATCTATACACCAGCCATTGAATCAGGCGTATCTATCCAGGCACCGTTCGATCAGGTATTTGGTTTTTCCCATAACGTTGTCTTGCCGACGAAGTTTGTGCAAATGCTTCGGCGATTCCGGTCTGTCGAGCAGTTTACCGTTGTCGCCGATCTTATTTTCGGCAAAAAAGACAATGAAGACTGGCTGGCTAGAGTACGGGCATTGCAGTACGCAGAACGCTATGTTCGCAACACCGATGGCGTAACCGTTGGCGAATACGACGGGTTTTGTGAAGAAGAACGTAGCCGACAGATAAAGCTTAAGGCACTGGGCGGCAATGGTCTTTTTTACCTAATGCAAAGCAGAGGGTTTTCTATGGAGTATTACCAAGGCAGGCAGCAGTCTGAATATTTTGAATTGTGCTGGAAAGTTACTGAAGAGGAAGTGGAAAAAGAGGAGAGGGCGGCGATACAGCAATCGCCCATTGTGTCTGCAAGCCAGTACGATGAACTGTCTCATAAAGTAGAGCCAAGGCTGCAGGAGATATGCAGCTGTGAACGCTACCGAATATGTGAAGAGCTGGGCATTGAGGCAGTAGCCCTGAAAGAAGAAGATATAGAGTTTTGGCAAAGAGTTGGGCTGACACGGCTCAGACGATTCATGCAGTTCCCATTGCCGGATGGTAGCCACTACCAACCGCAGCCAGATCAGGAAGGCACTTCCATTTGTCACCGGCGGTTTGAATCAATCGGTGTCGATGTTTATCGAGAGCTTCTGATACCGTTATTTCCCAACTGGGATTACCAGCAATCCTGGGGGGAGTCGGAAGCAGAGCTGGTTCTAGACAGGGTTGAGGCTTACCACAACGAATATCCCTTCATGCTGAACCAGCTCAAACTGATACCGGATTCTGTAATCTTGAACACGGTGGAAGGAGCAAAATTCCAACGCCCAAAATCTGCCTGCAATTTCGTCAACCGATTACTGAGAATGGCTGGTTTGGTCATCAGTAGTCAGCAGATTCGCACAGGGGAAATGCTTCCTGACACTGGCAAAGAAAAGCGAGTAAGGCGCTACAGTATCAATCAGGAATCACTGGCTTGCATGCGTGGCTATGCCCGTTCCAGAGCGGCTCACAAGCAAATCAATCTGGCACACACTGGTGTGAATAGTATAAAAATAAAGCAAAGTGTGACACCCTACAATCAAAAGCTTGAAGGGGTACCTTCACAAGAAGATGGTATGGATAATACAGAAAAACCAGTAAGCGGTAATGTTGCTTTATGTCTCCATGAGATGAATTTTTGTGATAGGAAAAATTATCTCAGGAGATTGAAAAACCAGCAACTGAAGATATCCTCAGGTGATTTGTGAAGCTAAACAGAATTAGTTATAGTGTTTCCTGTTGATAAATGATGTTGTTATCAGTTTACAAAATATAGCCATACTTTATGGCACCTTAACCTCGATAACCCAGAATACGAATGAGGTGGAATATGACGACGGATACGTCTAGTTCGTTTAATTCGATAATTATAAATGCCATCACTAAAGCAGTAGAGCTATCTTCTGGCAAGTCCACCAAAAAACATGATCAAAAACAAAAAATTGCAGGTTTTTGTGGAGTTGGCGGGCCTACAGGCACAGGCAAGACGAGCGCTTTAACTCGATCTGGTGATGATGGTACTTCTGCTGCTCTGGAGTATATATTAAAGCAGGGCTATCAATCAGTTTTTGTTACTCACCGTTGGAACATTCTGCAAGACGTGTATCGTGCTGTTGCAAAACGTACTGACAGTCAAGGGAATCCCTTTAGAGCTAGTGTCATTTACGCCCAAGTCGATACAATACTGGCTGCATTCTTAAAAAAAACACTTCCTCATGAAATTGGTATCCAGTATGAGGATTTGCCTGATCCAGAAGAAGAGCTTTCTGTACTAGAGAAAGAAGGGTTATTCATTGACGAAGGCTTATCTGAAAAAATTCGCATCGAGTATCAGGGATTAATATCGAGTACTCAGTATCTTGAGCAGATCAAAAAATATAATCGAAATCCAAACGCTGTTACTGAGCAAAGAAATCTCGAAGAAAAAATCCAGTGGTCATGTAGTCAAATTGAACACTTGTTACTTAAAAATCTATATAAACTCGAATCTTTGCTAAAGGAGTTTGAGAAAAAATCACAAACTGATGATCCAATAACGGATGAATACAGAGAAAGTGTAAAAAAATACCGCTCAAACCCTCTGATACGCAGAATTTTTCCTGCTATAGCCTGGCATGATGAGCAGCAACATATATTGATCATGACAACCCATAAGCTATATTCTGGTTTTTACGATGGGGTATCAAAGGTTCGTCTTGCTCAAGGAGGTCTTGAAGGCAGAGTAGTTTTTATTGACGAGTTTGATTATCAGGCTGATGTACTATTGGATTTACTGGCTGAATCACAATTAATACAAGAACCACCTCAATGCCTTGGGCAGTTATTAGAAGAGGGAAGAAGAGTATTATGTAGACTGCGTTATATAAAAAGCCCTAACGTTAAGACAGTATATAAAAATCTATCTGAAATTTTGAATGAACTTGAGGAAAAGTTAGATGAGATGGGGGTCGATCTAAGATCATTACGTGCACTTGTGGTTCCTCTGGACAATGACGACAACCCTGTTTCATTTAAAGAGCAGTATCTCTTTCGTGCCGACCACTTGGTTACCAGTAAATCGCTGACATTGCGGGCGCAAGAACATGGCTATGTGGTATCTGAACGACAACCTGGGCCTCCTTCACCGGAAGATATTTATATCGAAGACTTTCTCAGGGTAATGGAGACCTATCTGAGAAAATTCACAATGCTCCTCACTGAGCTGTCTAGCTCCGAGAATGATCAGGCACAGTCGTTGGTCAGCAGGTTTAGTAGTATCCTTTTCGACTCAGTGAACGATTTTAAACCGGCATACTACAGCTCAGCACTGGCAAGAATGTCACTTAAGGCTCCAGCGAAGACAAATTTTGCTGAAATTACAGAGTTGGCAAAGGACAATATCCTCCCTAACAGTCACGCCAATATTTATGGCTTTAGCAATTGGTTACTACGAGAAAACCCTGATCATGCTGATGTGGATAAATTACGACTTCAAATAAAGCGTGCTTTCTTACCGACGACTCCAGAGGCTTTATTAGTCAGCCTGGCGAGTAGGAACATGGTATTTGGTCTATCAGCGACATCATTTATTGAGCGTGCTGTTGGTCACTTTGATATTCGCTGGGTTCGAACAGCTCTACGCTATGTAGGGGAGGCCAGAACTAAATCGCTGACAAATTCTTTCCTTGGAGTGCAGTTTAACGAGCGTCCAGAAAACTGGTTCTCTAAGCCAATTCCATATGTTGAATCAGAGTCGGATATAGAATTTCAACAATGCTCAATCAGTACGATAAAAGAAGCCAAACAATCCTTGCGGCAAACTCAGGCAGAAATTGTAATTAACAAGTTCAATACTCTGTATCAAAGTGAGCCTTTTCAGGAGTTGCTCGAAAGTTTGCCCCTAGACTTCTTCCAGAGAGGGAATTCAGAACTTAATGAATTCACTGAGAAACAGCGACATCAAGTGCTAGCAAAATTACTTGAAGTCATTCAGCTTGCTTCAGAGAGATCGCAACATAAAGGGCAGTTAGCTTTTGTAAATTCAATCTATTTTTTGCGTAAGTGGTTAACTGAACAGCAAGCGGAATACAGCTGGAATCAACTTTCTTGGTTGCATAAAGATCAAGAGTTTTATAATGAAAGCAATAAGATGCTAGAACCCTTGAAGGGTTTCGAAAGTAGCTTTGTCCCTGTGATTTGTCATAACCAGCCAATGATTCTATGTTTGCTAACCGCTCAAAATCAAAAACAACGGGGCTTTGATCGGGCTTATCAGGCAGCTTTCAATAGTGGAAGGATTGTTCTGGTAATAACCCAAAATGCATCAGCTACAAATGGCATTAATTTGGATTTTGAACATCCTGAGCTTGGTTGTATGATGGATTTGAGCTGTCTTTACTTGATAGAAGGTCGGCATTACTTTTTCTCAGCTTATAACTCTGAGGATCGTGATCCTATGGCTCATTCAGGTGTTCAAATACGTAACCTGGACAAACTCCGACGTTCTGGTGAGTTATCAAGAGAACAGCATCGGTATTTCTTGTTACCTTTAATGAACAATGATTCAAAACTCATTCAACGCTTGAACCGCCTTTATAAACAAACGAATGATTATGTAGGGAATATAGCCGCTGATGCTCAGCAGCAAGTTGGGCGTATTGAAAGAGTATGGGGTTCAGTTCCAGAGGTTGAAATCCATGTTTCAGAGCCGGTAGCTGAAGTATTAGCTCGGTTTGCGGCATTACCTTATGCCTTTGAAAATCACCGAGATCAGATCAGCGACCTGAACAATCAGTTGCTTGATTATATCAATAATTGGGCAGCGAGTCAGGGCGGTGATTTCTTTGAACAGCTTACAGCTGCTGTTCAAGATGCTAATACAGCTCAAACAATAATTGATGACTATTTGATTGGACGAATTAAAGCCAGTAGATCTCCAGAAACCAAACAGGAGGAGGTTATTGAAATATCCAAACTATGGAGTAGTTTGGGTAAGGCTGTGCTGCAAATGGATCTTCCCTGGAAAAGAAAATGCAGTGAACTCGGTCTTGACGGATTTGGTTCTATTTCCCTTTATGAATGGGCATGTATTGAATATCCAGAAAACCATATTTCAGGACAGCCGATATGGTATGACCCTGATACTTGGCAGTTTTTTAAAACGCCAGATGCTGGCAGAATCCAATATCAACCTGAAACCCTTTACCAGTGGATTCAAAAACATACTTCAATCATAGATTGGTTCAACAAAAGAGGATTTCGTACCTCCATGTATCCCCCAGCTTCAGAACTTGAGGAAAGATTTTCTTTTCATCCATTGGTTAGTCAGCGACTGTTGCAGGGACGATTGGGTGAAGAGGCTGTTAGGGGATTGCTGGAAGGGCACAAAATACAAACTCATGCATACCTGAATCATAAACAAGTTCTTGAGCTATATGATTTTACAGTAGTCGACACTGTTTACCGTGTTGATGCCAAATTTTATGGCTTGGCAAGCCTTAATATGGCTGATGATGACTATCAATTATGGATAGAAAGAGGTTGTGATGAAGATACTGCACCTCTAAGTTTGATAAAAAAACTCAAAGCTATTCGGGCAGCCGAAGGAACTGAGATATGTCTTGTAATCGTAAATTTAGTTGCTCAACATGCAGATACTAGGCTGTTGGGATTTGATCAGAATTTATCTCCTGTTAATGACGTTAATGAAGCGGATATTGTTGTACTTGGCGGCTGTCTTACAGATGATCCACTTAACCGCTTAACACCAGGTTTTGGCCAATTAGTAAATCTCCTTCGGAAAATGAGCAACTAAAAAGGGACTGACTGAAATGAATACTGAAGTAAACCCGCTAGTTCGTAAACTGCCTTTGTCCCATCTTGTATACAAGGATGATGAAGTAGATCGTGCTCTGGCTGAAAAATTGGTGGTATATCATTACCCTCTACCCAAAAGTAGCTATCGATGGAAGGAATGGGAAGGGCTATTAGATCATACCCTCTCAAACAAACAATACCCTTACTTGATGCGGAGTTATAACGGTCAGTTTGGTCTGTTTGTCGCTGTAGATCAGAAGGAAGATCAACCCCCATATATTGTCAATGCGGATAATCAGCGTATACACCCTCAGAGAATTTACTATGCCCCTTCATTAAATCCTGTCTGGATTCGCCTGATTATGCGTAAGCTCGTTGCTTTTGGTAACCATTGCAAAGGTTCTCACACGCTAGGACGCCCACTGTTAAAAGTGGATGTATGGAAAACAAAAAAAAGTACAGGTATCAATGCAATTAGTTTGGATTGTCGAACACAACAGCTTAGAGATGGAAATACTACTGAAATAGTACTTTTTTATGAAAATATACCTTTGCGTCCATTATCAGAGGATTACGAGTCTCAAAAGATAAGAAAATCACTTTGGGTTTATGCAGAGAAAAAGGTTCTGGTACGTTGGATTCCAAAAAACGGAGAGAAACCCACAAGTCCAGTATATTGTGAAATATCCAAAGACAAAAACAAACGCAAAACCAGACCGTTCATTGATTTGGCTAATGAACAGAAATTTAATACAAGCTGGCCAAATTTAATCCTGCCAGTACAAAGGGAATTCATAAAGTGTGCTGCAGGATACGGATTTGTTTTAAGGCCAAAAGTGCTTAATCTCCAAAGGTTGGAAAATAAAACCAAATATAAAACAACATCAGATAAAAATCGTACAGGATCAGTTTTCTCAAGCTTGTCACTGGATAAAGAAGTATCTGTACTAGATCTTCGTGTTAATAAAACAGTAACAACTGGACAAATCATCGACAAACTCAATGCTTTTCTGCAAAAAAGCATGATAGAAGCATCATTTAGGGTAATTGTTGGTTTTGATGAAAATAATTTAGATGACTTATCACTCGATCGAAATGATCAGCTACTGATCCTTCTTGATCAACGCCCAAAAGTTCCGGGTGACCGCTATCCTTTGACTAGTGTTTTCAAAGGCAAGGTAGCTAGTCAGCATTTGAACGTCAATCCTTATGATTTGACTGATGAAGATGAACTAGAGAATTTATCACTTGGTACAGAGGAAAAGCCAAGTCCAGCCTACTATCTGTATGACTTTGATGATTTTGATAGAGAGGGCGTTGAAAGCAATCTTAAGAGAAATGCTGAGGTTGTAATTAAAGAGTTACATCTTAAGCATCTTATTATCTCACCTAAAGCTAGAATCAGTAAATCTCTGAGTAATGAGAAGGAGCTACTCACTGAACACCTGACAGTCATTACAGACGGTTATCTTTTTACGGTTAGAAATGATCGGCCAGTGATTTTGCCTTTCAATCCATCGGATAAATCTGCCTTGAATTTATGTGACAGTGTATTAAAGAATCACAGAATATCATCCATTGGATTATTGGCACTACTAAAAGATAAATGGCCATACAGCTATAGGCCAGAAGTTGTAATGCAACAGTTTGGAACTCCGTCAGAAAAGCAAACCCGGTTTGCAAAACGACTGACATTTGTATTACTAGGAGAATCAACTATTTTACTTCAAGATCCAAAATATGATCGCCCCCATATGCTCCCTGAAGGCATGGAAGAAGTGACCCAAACTTTACGGCAACAAGGTGCAAAACTGCCGCTACAAGAGTGGAAATTACCGACTCTTAATGAAATAATAAAACGCATTGATTTGCTAACCAAAAACAAAGAATTTACAGCTGAAAATCAGAAAAAGCTCAATGCCAGCCTTGGTGATTTGACGAATTTCTGGGAAGAAGGCCGGCAACAACTGGCAGATGATGAAAAGTATGAAGCCCGTTTAAAAGATATGGTGAATGCTTTTAATAACAGTTACAAAAAGCACTTAAGGAGAGAACTCGGTTTGTCCGATGATCAACATCCTCGAGGCGATACGCAACTGCGTTCTTTATGGATGACATTATTATCAGCTCTATATAAGCGCTCCATGACAGACCCCCGGCGTTGGCTGAGAGATGTGCCTGGTATTAATGCTATCTGGCATGATCCAGAACAATCGTATTATGTAGTAGGGCAATTGGCTTCTGCTCAGAAAAAACTATCTCGCCAACCGAGCATACGACAATGGCATGCATTAAAAGGTCAAGTTGATACAGAGCTACTGGCATCGTTGATTGATGTAGACTGGGTTCGAATGAACCAGCTAGCTGGCAACCCCTGCGTAGCGACCCTAATACGTAAATGGCAGGAATGTCAGCCTGAACCTGGTGCAGCTCTAATACCACAGAAAAACAAGCCTTTATCTGTAACAGATCTAAAAGAAGAATATTCAGTCAGCATATAATTTGCACCAACGTATATGAATAGGGGAGGTATTTATACCTCCCTTTGCTCTATTAGGGATAAATCTTCTGCATCTGCCAATTTTCTTATAGGCTAATTTTCTGCACTTTTCAGCTTTTTATTGTCTTCAGTAACCCAGGCCGTCAGCCCATTAACACTCCCGCCTTTAATCAGACCAGCCGCTGCACTGGGGCTACTGAATTCATGATCTTCTGTGAAAGACAAATAGTTCTCAGTTTGTTCAAGAATACCTTTCTGAATCAAACGATCACGATATTTCCGGGCTCCGGAAGCAAAAGCTTTATTGGGTGTCAGCACAGCTTGAGAGCCTTTGAATACAGTAAACCCAGACTCTGAGCGTCTGCCTGTTGCTACCAGATTTTTGGTTTTGCAGTAAAAAACAGACTCTTTATTTTCAGATGCCTGGTTCTGTTGTGGCGTAAAGGAAATAGCTGTTGCCGGTGAAGAAAAATGATGAATTCCCAAAACTGGCAATAGCTGGATCATTCTCTCGATAAATACGTCCATTTCTGCTCTGTCGGCTTCTGGCAGTGAAGAGCCGCTGGAGGTCGCATTCATTACGGTGACCAGCTTGCTCCTTTGAGCCATCTGAATCAACTTACCTTCAATATATTTGATATGAGCCTTGGTCAGATTATCATCCTTACTGACGAAAGCAGAGGTATGAATCCAGTAATCCTTGCCCTCATTCTGAGCATGCTGCTTCAGTCGTTTGGAAACATTTTCAGCTTCGCCAATATAGATGACAGGCTCATTATTGTCGGCATCGACGCCAGTCAGAAGATAAACCCCTGGGCTACTTAGCTCAGAACGTTGCAGATAATCATTAAGATCATTCCGTGGTCCGGCAATTGCTTTGCCAGTCCAATTGGAGATTTCAGCCGTCCGAAGCCCGGTCGGACTGCCTTTGACGAGAAATAATTTTATGGTTGCTGCTTGCATAAATAGCCTTTAATAAACCCGAACATCAAAACCCAACGCTCGAAGTGCTTTACTGGTTCTGCCATTTCTTGGTGGAGCCACTTCTGGGCGAGCCCAACCAACCAGCTCCGCAATAGAGTTCAGACCATAATGAGCAATGCCATATTCTCTGGTTCTACCAGCGAGATACAGGCGCTCCCAAAGATCTTCATCGCGTCCTTCATAAAGCACGAAATGCAGCAATTTGCGAACATCCCAGCCTTTTTCATTCCTTTGCGCTAACAGCCATTCTGTAAACAATGGCAACCTGTCCTCAAGGCTCATGGATTTTACATCCGGACGGCCAAGCATTTTGGTGCTGAGCTTTATAATATGATCACAAGTGGCGTGGGTGTAATAAAGAACCTTCTCAAATTCGTCCTTTGAAAGCGTCAGAATTTTATCTTCTGCCAAATGCTCTCGAATATAGGGCGCATGAACATAAAGATTCTCATGTTCATTGGATGGTGCTTCCCTCTGGATTTTCCACCATTCCATGATTTCCCGGACAGCGGTTTGAGGGTTACTCTTGTTGGATTGGTAATAGTCCTCGTAAGGCTTCTTGTTACCTTCACCCACTTTATTGTAATAATAAGCGTGTAAAAACTGATCGACTTGCCACCCAGGCGGAATAGAATGCTCAACCCAGGCAGGGCGATAGTCTGTCAATTGCGAAGCAATACTGCGAAGTTCTGTAAGGGTTGAGTGCCATTCTTTCTGGAAATTCTCCTTTTGCTTATCAGCTGCTCTTTGTTTCTGGATAAAACTTGGTCCTTCCCAGAGAGGAATTCGTCGTTTATCTGCACCTTTCATACCCATGTCACGGCGAAGGTTTTGCAGAACCTTCATTTCTTCCACAACTTCGCGAGTCAGCGGGAAGGCTTTATCCAGTGTATTCAAATAATCAAAAAACGTTTCAAGCTCTGGAATCATGCCATTAGATTCCAGATCTTCTTCCGTCAAAAACAAACCAGCTTCAATGTTAGTCAGCCAGGCTCTGTCAGTATGATTGGCAGAGCCGATGTAAGCACCGTAACCTTTCCACCAGATCACTTTGCTATGAAGAAAATCCGGAATCAGTTTGCAGTAGACATTATCACTATGATGGCGTAGTAATCGCTCCAGCATGGGAACTACTACCGGAACGGTATGGTCATAACGCATCCAGATATCAAGCCTGAGTTTGTTATTCAAACAGTTCCCGATAAGGTCTTCATCCTCATTACTGCCATTGGAACCATAGGCAATAGCAGCAAGAACGCCGTCAATCTCATGCTCACTGGTTGGCAGGATATCTCTTAAATGGGTGTTGTTTAAGCGGTTGGCAATGAATTTCACAAATCGTCCTGGATGGCCAGAGCAGGCTGGCCTGTGATTTATCTTTATTGGAGAGGGAAGGGAGAAAAGAGTCAGCCCTGATAGTTGATGGCTATCAACCAGTCTTCAGCCGATATACCTAACAAAATCCGTCGAGTCGTAAAAAATGAAGGCCAGCGATGGCGAAACCATCTTTCTGCAAGTTGGGCTTTGTAGTGTCGGTTATTGGCTTTCCGAGCCCTTGCGGCAGCCTGGTTGAAAAACTTCAGTACTTCCCTGCGATCATCCACTAGGCGAGAACAGTTCAAATTCAAAATCCTGATGGTTTCTGCAACCAATGTTTCCAGACTGTCATAACTGTTATCAATATCCTGTAATCTGGCGCAGGCTTCCGGGTCGGGTCGCAGTTCACAGGTACGCAGGTCAAACTTAAACAAACAAGGTGTATTGATAATCCGCAGCGGGTTCAGCACATAACCTTCACAGGCTTCTGGTATCTCGCCAGCACTGATCAAATGGTCTTTGTAAGCATCACAGCTAAGATTTTCCGGAAGCTGATAGTTAACTTTATCTGCTTCAGTCTGCCTGGAACCGCCCATACAAACCCCGATCATATTCTCCCAGTCCAGAGTCCAGTTATGATCAGGATTTGATACATCCGATTTTGGATGGAAATGCTCTACTCGCTGATGATTAGACCGCTCCTCTGGCAGCTCGGTTTCACAGAAGGCACACAAGTGCCCCTGATCCTGAAAAATTTGTTGTTTAATTTCAAGGTAAGGGCCAGTGTCTCTCAGAGCCTTCCATTGGGCATCAGGGTTTTGATCACGAAACTCAGTCAGGGCAACAGGTTCAGAACTCTTACCTATCTTCTTCACCGTCTAACTCCCATTGACGGTTTTCAATATGAAGATCAGCTTCCGTCAATGCCGACTCCTCACCCTGGAAAACAGCATCCAGTTGCTGGCGTTTATCTATGGCTTCTGGAGTGTTCCATTGATCGGCATAAACCAGATCAAGGTACTGATTCAGCAGAATAGTGTTCGGATCGTTTTGTGGTCTCTGCTCCACACCGAAAATACGCTTCAGAATACGGGAAGCTTCTGCACCCTGAGTCCCCGGAGCGGCAGAATACAGCTGACCATTATTTATAATCCGCAGTTTTTCCGATGCCACTGTAGAAACAATCTGAGGACTATGGGTAGACACAATCCACTGCACATTCGGGAAGGTGCGATGCAGATCAGGCAATATTCTCTGTTGCCAGTCAGGATGCAAATGAAGATCAATCTCATCAATCATTACAACACCCGGAGTTGCGAGAATATCATCAGCTTCAGGGTTTGCGGTTGCCATTCGGCTGGCGATATCCATCACCATTGCCAGAGTGGTACGAAAACCGTCGCTAAGCTGCAAAATGCTCAGGGTTTCGGTATGACCATCAGGCTTTTTCCAATCTACAAGAAAATCAGCCGGATTAGTCTGGGTACGGGGATTAGAAAACTCAGGCAGCAATCCCTCCCGCTTGCCATTACCTGAAATAGCCTGGCGAATGGCTTCAAGCGCAGGTAAGCAATAATCAAAGTCTCGATGCTTCTCCATAGCTCGTCGTTCTTCATCTTCAAGGTTAAAGAAACGCTCAAAGAACTGTTTAAAATTAACCCGAGAATTCAGTGAGCCGGAAAAAGCTTCAAACCGTGAACCGGTTTTATGGAAACTCAATTTGGGTTCCGGAATATTGTCAAAAACACCTCTGCCAGTTCCGTAGTAGGCAATCACCGGAAGAGAGTAGGGGCTATCATCATTCTCACTATCAATAAAGGAATCAACCCACTCATTCAGTGCTTTGACTCCTTTGGCGGAAGGAATGGTTTCAGTTGTTTTTTTCGTTTTATCCCGGCGATCGGTGATATCCCATTCAATACCGCTGGTAGTTTCCAGTGCGATCCGTAGATAAGGCCGCAGCTTGCCAGCCTCATCAAGCTTTAAATCTGTGTTTTTAGTGCGAATACCACTGATCTTGGGCAGTCGCGTAAGAAAAGGTCCAAGACCACGAGCCAAGCCATCCAGAACCGAGGTTTTACCCTGACCATTCCAGGCCACCAGAACCGTGAAATCGGGTTCCAGCTCAAGGGAGAGAGAGTCGAACGCCCGAAAATTGGTTAATTCAATCTTTTTTAATTTCATGTTGCTCCAGAGGAACCAACGTTTTAACGCCTCAATCAGCCGCTGCGCCGAAGGCGCAACGAACTGGATTGATTTGTTAGACTAACGGATATTCTAGCGAACTTTACTGCCTTTGTTCCAAGCCTGTTGTATCAGAGTACCTGATCCACAAACGACTCAAAACTATCGGCCTTGGCAAAACCAACATTTTCACCTAGTGCTTTAAAGTGCTCCCGACCACAGTCAATCTTGGCCTGTTCTGTTGGGCGCAGGGAACCGCTCAGCAGTGAGCCTTTGGTTTCTACCACAAAATAAAGTGTCTCTTCATTATTATTCTCTACCAGCACCGCCCAGTCCGGGTTATAAGTACCCAGTGGAGTATCAATCTTGAACCAGTCCGGCAATTTGGCATAGACCTTAACTTCTTCGCTCTTTTCAAATGCATCGGCGAAATCATGCTCGACACCCGAGTCGTAGACCACATGGTCATACACGGATTTATCTGATTTCAGCATATTCTTGCCAAGATAACCCTTCAGCTCTTTATCCTGAAACAGCTCCTGACAGTAATAGTGCTCGTCGCCAATCTTCTGGTATTTAATACCATCCACAATAAACTGGCGCATCACCTGCTGGATAATGGCAGTAGCCTCATCAATAAATTTCTGAGGGTTATTGCGGAAGGCATCCAGCCGGTTGCACTGGGTAAGAATGCTGACAATAGAGCGGCGGGTCAGATTAGTGGCATTTTGCAGATAGCTAACAATATCCGGCAGTTTATAGTCTTTGGCATCATAAATGTAAGACTGGGTTTTGCTCTCCTCAATCTCCAACTCACTGCGTTTGATTGCCACTTTACCCTTGGCGTACTCAAACTTGGTTTTGCCCGCCACCAGATCTTTTTCAATGGCTCTGGCACATTTTTCCACCAGATCATGGTGGTTAAAATCCACCCGGTAACTGGTTTTGAACTTGATGCGATCCCAGAGATGCTTAAACTCATCGCCCAAGTAAATGGCTTTATTCAGCTTCACGGTTTCCCGCTTACTGCCATCTTTAATATTCAGGCCACCGGCCACTTTCTTCAGAACCGCCTGAATCTGTTCAGCCCTGTTCCATCACATCGTAAGGCAGGTCTACCGAGCCTTCTTTTAGCGCCCGTTTCAGATCATCCTGAACCTTGCCTTTTTTATCGATATAACCGCTATCCAGCAAATGCTGCCAGATTTGCTCCGACTTCTCAGCACCCAGGTATTCCGGCTTCTCACCCTCGTGTTTCACCACAATATTGGCAAACAGATGATCATCCACCACGCCAAAGCGAATGCCTTCTTCCTCTTCAATCTCTTTTTGCAGTGTGGCAACAAATTCTTCATAGGATTCGTTTGCCATGACCGTCAGAGTGTTTACATCAAAACCATGCACCCGTTCACCGTCCTGATTCACGGCAATGCGCAGACCCCGGCCGATCTCCTGACGCTTTTTAGTCACCGAGGTGGTTTCATTCAGGGTACAGATCTGGAATACGTTGGGGTTATCCCAGCCTTCCTTCAGAGCCGAGTGAGAGAACAGGAACTTCAGCTTACAATCCAGGCTCAGCAGACGTTCCTTGTCTTTCATAATCAGGTTATAGGCACTTTCATCAGCAGCGGTTTTTCCGCCTTCACCTTTGGCAGAGAGCTTCGACTCTTTGAACAGGGCGTCACCAGAACTGTCCTTCTTCTTATCAATGGCAAAATAACCATTATGCAGTTCACTAACAATGTCTGCCGGTGAAGTTTCCTCAAACAGGCTACGATACTTACCCTTGCGGGCAATGGTCACATATTCTTCTTCAAAGATTTTGGCGAACTTGCCCTGTTGTGCAACGCCATCCTCGTAATAGCGGTAATTCGCCACCTTGTCGATAAAGAACAGGCTCAGCACCTTAATGCCTTTAGGAATCAGCAGAAGCTCTTTTTCCAGATGTTCTTCAATGGTTTTTCGAATCTGTAACCGCTTAAATTCATCTTCATCCACGCCGCCAATGGCTTCGCCTTTGCGAATTTCTTCCGGTTTACTGGTAAAATCGATGTACTCATGGCCTTTTTCGCAATAGATATCGTTAATCACATAGCCTTCGTACACATCACGGCCACCGGAAAGCTCATATAAATCGTCATTGGTCTTAACGGTTTTAGTCGTTCGCCTGACCGAACCCGCCTGCATCACATCCATTTCAATTTTGGCAGAAATCCCACTTTTATTGCTTTTGGCATCCAGCAGCTTGATATAAGCCTTATTATGCCCGTCCCGCACATTGATATGAGCCACTTCAATCTGCTTTACCAGCTTCTGCTCATAGGCATCAATGGAATCCAGCTTATACAGCAGGTTGTATTTATCCTTGTGGGTAGCCGAATAACGGAAAGTGCAGAGCGGGTTTAACGACGCAATCGCCTCTTTGGATTTCGCCGTGGTATCCACACTCTGGGGTTCATCAATAACCACCACCGGACGGGTAGAGCGGATAAATTCAATAGGTTTCATACCATTAAGCCGGTCATCACTCCTGTGGATCAGGTTGGCTTTGGTCTCTTTGCTGGGATCGGTAAAGCTTTTACGGAAAGCATCAATATTGATCACCATGATCTGGATATAATCATTGGTGGCAAAACTTCGCACCTGCTCCCGTTTTTGGGAGTCGTACACGAAATAATCATACTGAACATTGTTGTACTGGTCTTTAAAGTGCTGCTCCGTGATTTGCAGCGACTTATACACGCCTTCCTTAATCGCCACCGACGGCACCACCACGATAAACTTGGTAAAGCCATAGCGTTGGTTCAGCTCAAAAATGGAGCGCAGGTAAACATAGGTTTTACCGGTGCCGGTTTCCATTTCAACGGTAAAGTCCATACTATCCAGCGCTTTGGACTGCTTCAGCCCCTGATTCAGCTGCACCTGCTGGGTATTTTCCAGCACTTCATCGGTCAGTAGCTCCAGCCGGTTACCAATACCCAGATCATCATGCTCGGAGCTCTGTAACATATCGGGCTGATGAGCGGCAGAAGTACCATAGGCGGGTACCGAAAAATTGGTCTGGCAGGTTTCCTGACCTTCAAACACTCCCACCACCGATTCGATGGCTACTTTCTGGTAATCCAGATCGGGATTAAATTGAATCTTCATTCTTTATAACCCCTCAGATGCTTTTCACATCATCAATACCATACTGCTTCAGTACCTGAATGGCATTGGTTTTAACCACATCATTGGCAAAGCCTGCGTCTTTAAACACCACTCGCATCATTTCAGGCTGCAGCTCTTTATTCAGCTGGCCAATGCCTTCTATCACCGGCATTTCAATCTGGTTATCCAGGCAGACCATTAAGGCACCGAAGCCGATGTTATAGACGGTTTTGTCACCAATCATGTGTTCTTCGATAGGCAAGGTCAGGTCGAGGCCGTATTTCAGCAGGATTTCGTAGAGAACGTCTTCGGCGGAGCGATCTTCTTTCAGGCTGTCGTCTGCGCCCAGAACCATTTGTTCCAAGTTGTCAAAATCGGCATCCCAGGGTTTGATGTTGCTGGAGTCGAGTTTGAAAAATTTGAAACCAATGTCTAGTTTGCTAATGCCATCCTTACTTTGGTTTTCAGAAACAATTCTTTCACCAGCAAGAGAAATTCGTTTTAAACCCAGTTCCGATATGGTTTTGTAACCATTTTTGAAAGCCGTTTTTTTGGGGTTGCAGGCTTCAGGTAATTGAACAACGATAAATTTTCTATCACCTTGGTCTTCAAGGTTTAAGTTTATGATGCTTTCTGCTGTACTACATGAACCTGCAAAAAAATCCAAAACGATATCTTTCTTCCCTAGATCACAGTACTTAAAAATGCGGGCAAGGACCTCATGGTCTTTTGGGTTATCAAATAATTTAGCCCCCATTAAATTTTTTAGGTATTTCACTGCTACTTGAGATTGCTTATACATAACGCTTGGCATGACCTGCAAACCAGCAACCACTTCTTCCTCTTCATCTTGGTCTGCAACATTCTCTTCATCAAGAACTTCCCCCTTAACAGGTAGCAAGTGAGCTTTTCGAAACGGTGGGTCTTCATGAGTATATCTGAAAGCAACGAGTCCTAAATCAATTTGTTCTTGCATGGACTCAGGGTTACTGAACCTCCAACCGGTATCAGGAACCCTGCATGGTTGTTTTGTTTCAGGATGAATCACGTCGTAACTTGGACCATTGTCTCCTGGCCAAGAAATATCTCTATCTCTCCAAGGGCCATTCTTGTCGACCCATTTATATCTACTTAACTTTTTGGATGGGTGGTTTTTTGGAAGCTTTTTATACCAGTCTCGAAGGTCACTCTGAATACTTTCATAGTCAGAACCGTATTTATCCACGAGTATTTTATACTCATCAACGATTTCCTTTGCTCCAGGTTTAGGCTCTCTCCACTTTGTCTCTCTCTCTTTCAATAATATTAAGCTTTTGGCATATACGAGGATATATTCATGGCCAATAGAGAAAAGTTTTGCATCATTCTTTCTAGTTTTTTCCCAAACCAACTGGGCAATAAAATTACCTTCACCAAATATTTCATCAGTGATCTTTTTTAGATTTTCAATTTCATGTTCATCAATGGATATAAAGATTAAACCATCATCTTTTAAAAGATTTCGTGCTAATTTAAGGCGAGGGTAGATCATATTAAGCCAATTAGAATGATAGCGTCCCGATGTTTCAGGGTTGCTAGATAGCTTATAGCCTTCATCATCGGTCTGACTTGTTAATTCTAAATAATTCTTAATATTATCCTTGTAGTTATCCGAATAAACAAAATCCTTTCCCGTGTTATAAGGTGGATCAATATAAATCATCTTCACCTTTTTGTGATAACTCTTCTGCAGCAGCTTCAGCACTTCCAGGTTATCACCTTCAATAAACAGGTTCTTGGTGGTATCCCAGTGTTTGGACTCTGCTTTGCAAGGGCGCAGGGTGCCAGTAGAAGGGGTCTGCGCCAGACGACGGGCGGCAGCTTTACCATGCCAGCTGAAGTTATAGCGTTCTTTATCGCCATCAATCACCTGCTGGCCAACCAGCTCTTTCAGCACATCGGCATCAATTTTGGCGCCATCGGCATCTTCGGTAATCAGCTCCGGAAACAGCTGTTTCAGCTTGCTGATATTGTCCGCTACAATATCCATGCTCCGGCTATTGGCATGGGTTTCGGTGATTTTTTCCATCGGTGGTATCTCTGGTAAAGGTCTGTATCAAAAAATCAGATGAGAGCGTTAAAGTTGGGTCTTCAGAGCCTGAATCGTTTGATCCAGCTGTTTGATGTGCATATTCAGTTCAACTTTATAGTTAAACCGTGTCTCTTTTTTCAACTCACTTCGCAGCTGCGCCAGCTGTTGCTGGTGGTTGCGTAACTGATCTAACCGGGCTTGCCGGTTATCTTCCGTATCGGTGCTTAAGCGATAACTGCCGGTATATCCGGCGCAGTTCAGGGCAACCACTCGCTGAACCAGATCCTGATAACACTGGTACAGATTATTAAAGCGACAGTGGCTTATGGCAAAGTCATTCAGAAAATCCTGCTGCAATACTTCTGGTTGGTGCAGGTTTATCCAGCCCGTATCAAAGCTGCGTTCAAGGGTTAGCCTGCTATTATCAGCCTGGTTAATCCGTTTGTAGGCCAGCTGAATAGCTATTTGCTGCTCATGTACAAATACCAGCACCAGCGGGTAGGGAATAGCCCGCTGAATGATATCCGCCAGTTTGCTGCGCTGGCTGTCGGAGGGTATCACTCCTTTGAGGTTGACTTGCAGCAGGGCAATTTCAAGGTATTCCCGTTGTTCATCGATATATTTGGGAATATTGATGGTGACCGGTTTCAGGGTGTACCGCCATTGAACGGTATCAATCTGTTCACTGAACCGCTGCTGGTCCGCTTTACTTAGGCTGGCATTATCGTAAAACTGCTTTTTGTAGACACGCTTACCTAAAAAACAGGAATCAGGAATAGCCAGTTGCTTATAAAAGCGTTCCAGTAACATCATGCTACTCCCTGATTGATGATCAGATAGCTCACCACTTCAAAGTCTTCCATTCCCTGAAAACTGTCCTGGGTCAGATGGGTACCACCCCGGCTGAACAGGCTGTCGATGCCTTTTTCTTCGCTTTTACCGATAATGCTGCCCACAGCGGTTTCCAGCAATTGCCGGTAGTGGCTCATATCTTTGCCGTTGTTTGTGATGGCATGAAACGTCTGGATAGCAGGCTGGTCAGGCAGATGATGGCCTTGCCCCTGTTTTCTCAGAATATCCAGCATTTTTTTGGTTTGTGTGAAAGGGTATTTCACTTCGTTATCGTCGGTTACATACACCAGATAATGGGGTGCCAGAGCATAAGCATCGGTGCTCTGACCCTGAACCGGTGTCAGCTGCTTCAGGCAGAATAATACGCCGGGTTCAATACTCTGAAGAGATAATGCTTTGTCAATTGTGCAGCAGCTAAACAGTCCGGTATACGCTGACTCTAATTCATCCAGATGTTCTTTCATATAACCGGATAAATCCATACGGAAGTCATTCAGGGTCAGGTCGGTAATGGAGACACTGCCGGAAATATCTTCCAGATCCACTACATTGTCCTGTAATTCCTGTAGCTGACGACGGCGGTATTCCAGATCGTTCATCTGTTTGCCGGTGTCCTGCTCAATCACATTTTCTTCACCGGTGGCGGAGATATCCAGCAGCACCATACGACCACTGACCCTGGCTTCAAGGTTAATGTATTCATCCAGCTCCATATTGGGCCAGAAGTTGACCAGCTGAATCACTGTGTTTTTGGAACCCAGTCGGTCTACCCGACCAAACCGTTGGATAATCCGTACCGGGTTCCAGTGAATATCGTAATTAATCAGGAAATCGCAGTCCTGAAGGTTCTGGCCTTCGGAAATACAATCGGTGGCAATGAGAATATCGATTTCTTCGGTCAGGCTGTCGTCGATTTTTCCCCGTTCTTTGGACACGGGAGAAAATGCCGTGAGCAGATTATTCAGATCACTGCCAACACCGGTCATGGTGGTTTTATTACTGCCTGAGCCGGTCACCAGTGCCGAGTGTAAACCCAGTGTCGTTTCTGCCCATGGGGCAATTTGCTGATATAGATATTGGGCTGTATCCGCAAAGGCGGTAAAAATAATGACTTTGCGATTGTTGGTGTTTAATGGGTTTTGACACTTGTTCTCAATCACCGATTGCAAACGATGCAGTTTCGCATCCCGTTCAGCATCAATGGCCTGAGCTTCTGTCAGCAGTTGCTGCAGGCGGGCACGGTCTTCTTCTAGATCCTGACGCCAGAGGATATGGTCCATATCCTTGATCAGAATTTTAACCTTTTTGCCTATCAGGTAGTCGCCGAATTCCGGGGCATCCACTTCAATATCATTAATGCTTAGCTCTTCCACTTCGTCACTGGCATGGTTGGCCAGTTTGTCCAGCAAGCCATCGACTTCCGCCAGAAGTTTTCCCAGGGTAAGGGAAAAGGAATGAATGGAGCTTTCCATGCGCTTAAGCAGATTTACTCGCATCAGATGAATAAGGCTCTGCTCACGATCCACCATTTTGAAGACCGAACCGCCTTTTACCTCAATATCGTATTTGCGGTTATATTCCTGTCGTTTATCCATTCGTACATATTTCAGGGGTGCGTAGGCACTGAGGTTAAGGCGACGGATAATTCGGTTGATCTCTCTGAGGGGTGGGAACTGACCTTGAGCATCAATATCTTCTTTGATGTTCAGTGGCTTCAGACGTTCAGGGAAAGCGCCGATTTCAGCAATATCATAATATTTCTCAATATGCTTACGTGACCGGGCAATGGTGAGCAGATCAAGCAGTTTGAAGTAATCGAAATTCATGCCGTCCAGCAGAGCTTCGGTGGAACGCTGGTGTTCTTCGAGCTTGAGCCACTGGTTAAACTGGGTCTGGGCTTTTTTCAGGGTGATTTCGATACTGGCGATACCATGCTCTTCAAGGGCAGTATCCTGACCTTCGGTAATGAATGCCACCTGATTTTTCAGGTCGTTCATGCGGTTATTGACCGGGGTGGCTGACAACATCAGTACCTTGGTTTTAACGCCGGAACGAATGATTTCATCCATCAGGCGGGAGTAGCGAGTGTAACCTTCTTTTGCGGTGCTGCTGTTACGAAAATTATGGGATTCATCAATGACCACCAGATCATAGTTGCCCCAGTTAATGGTTTCGAGATTGATCTCTCCGGACTTACCTGAGACCCGTGTCAGATCGGTATGGTTTAGCACATCGTAGTTGAAACGGTCTGAAGCCAGCAGGTTGCGTTTGTCGTTTATGGTATAAACCGTCCAGTTCTCCCGAAGCTTTTTCGGGCAGAGAACCAGTACCCGGTCATTGCGCAACTCGTAATACTTGATAACGGCGAGAGCTGAGAAGGTTTTACCCAGGCCGACACTATCAGCAATAATGCAGCCGTTATAGCGTTCCAGCTTGTCAATGGCACCAAGAACGCCATCTTTCTGGAATTTGTAGAGTTTGTTCCAGACGACGGTATCCTTAAAACCGGTTTTGCTTTTGATAATGCTGTCTTCGTCGATCTCTTCCAGAAAACCTTTGAACAGGTGGTACAAAGTCAGAAAGTAGATGAACTGAGGGGACTGGTTCTGAGTCAGTTTGTTCAGCTGATTGAGCAGCAACTCTTTGGCATTGTGGGCAGAAGGACTGTCCCAGATAGCGTCAAACCATTCCAGCATACCTTTGGTCGCACTGGGTTCCGTAAGACACATATTCATATCAAATTGGTCAGATTCGCTATAGCCAAGACCGGTACTGGTAAAGTGAGAGCTGCCCTGTATGGCCACAGACTGCTCATTCTGCTTTTCTACATGGAAAAGGTTCTGGTTAGCCATTCCAGTGGCTTTGATATGGACCTTCTGTTCTATCCAGCGAGCACATTCTTTAGCAACCTGCATCTGGTTAAGCTGGTTTTTAAAGCGTTGCTCGAAAATGTCTCCGGTCAATTCGGGGAAAGGGTTAGTGGAATCTTCGTCTGAATTTACACTTCTTGATAGCAGCAGGCGGGTGTCATCCAGCCTTGAAAATTCCTTTTTCAGTGACTCAAAGCCATAAATCGAGAACAGCCCCGAAATAATGGATAATTTTGAGCCTTTGGTGAGCTGATTGCGCAGGGTATCGCCCACCTTTCCATTTTGCTTGTTGTCCAGAAGCATATTGATTGATTCCCGAAATCAGGTACGCTACCGCCCTGAGGATTCGCTGGTGTTAGCGGTGCATGGGCCTCGGTAGCTTCAGGTACGAATTGTTAAATGAGTAAAGGATACTGAAACTCACCGGGCTTGTATCTAGTGGACTGTGCTAGTTTGTTAGTTGTCGTCTTTATCTCGAACGATGCGGCACAGGCGGTCAGTAATCAGCATAACTTCTTCAGGGGTTAATACTTTTGGCTGGTGGCTGATAAATGCGGGCAGACCTTTGGGGTTCAAAAACCAGACTGTTTTGTTGCTCTCGCCAGACTCTACATACCACCCTGGAAACAGAACCACGGGCTGAACCTGGGTATAGGTTACCCGTAGAATTCTGAAGGGTTTCCCTGAGCCATCTGGCTTCGCCCTGAGCTTGCGGGGTGATCTGGCTGTATTGATTAAAAGGTGTGTGAACCGTATCGCCTTTGACGATGATTTTGAAGCGGCCTTTTTCTGGTCGTGACAAGGTTTTGGTTTCAATGGTAAATAAGCCATATTCGCTAATGACAACATGGTCAATATTAAAGTTGTCTGCGGGAATATCGTGAAATATCTGGTAACCGTGGGCCCTTAGTTGTTCCAGAAAATGCCCTACCTCTCGCTCGCCCTCAAGCCCCTGCTGAAGCTTTTTTACTGTCTTTCTTATCTGCATGACTTTGAAGGCACAGAAAGCAATGACAATGATGGCGGTGATTGTCCAGTAAATATGAAAATAGGGTACCGGGTTGTAAAACTGTATCCATTCAAAAGCGGCTAAGGCCAGGCTGAACACAGCCATAGCGATATAACCACCGGCTTTGTCATTAATCAGGTATTGAATATGTTCTTCCAGCGACTGACCCGGAAGGTGCAGAGGCTTCTTCTTGATAGGAGATATGTTTTTGGTCATGTTCGGGGCAGGTTCCGATTCATATAGGGTTGTCATGTGAGAATCGGCAGAATTAGCCTGAGCCAAAGTCTGTATAAGCGGGGTTGAAAATGGCATTATCTTGAACATTGTTTTTCAGACAGTTGTTCAGCCATGCCCCAGACCATTGCTTTTTACGAGCAGAACTCAGATTCTTTCTTTGACTCCACGGTAACGGTGGATGCTCAGGCTTTATATGATCAGTTTCTACCACTGTTGCCAGAACAGGCGCATATTCTTGATGCTGGTTGTGGTTCTGGCAGAGACTCTCTGGCCTTTTTGAAGGCGGGTTATCGGGTTTCTGCTTTTGATGGCAGTGAGAGTATGGGGCAACGAGCTTCGGGTTTGACTGGCCTTGATGTAAAGCATTCGTTGTTTCTGGATTTCAGCTCTGATGAACAATTCGATGCAATTTGGGCGTGTGCCTCTTTGCTCCATGTTCCTTTGCAGGAATTGTCGGTAACCTTTTCTCATTTAAGTACATTTTTAAAAGGCGACGGTCTTTTTTACTGCTCATTCAAACTTGGTAACGGCGAAGAAAAACGAGGTGGGCGTCACTTTACCAATCTTGATGAGCAAGGTTTTGAGAAAGTGCTTAAGAGCACTGACCTGACCATCGCCAGAACCTGGATCACCCAAGATTTACGCCCCGGCCGTGAAAACGAACACTGGTTAAACGCTATTCTGAAAAAGGCTTGATGTTGCATGGAAGCTAGACCGCTTGATCCTCAATATTCCACTGAAAATAATTCTGCTCTACTGACTACCGGCGGGCTGAATGATCCGTTACTGCCCAAGCTGATTGATGCCATTAATCAGGCACAGAAAATTGAGATTACCGTTGCCTTTATCCGCATCAGTGGACTGAAGCTGTTGTTTGGTGCTTTATGTGATGCGGTGGATCGTGGCACAACTATTAAGGTATTGACTTCTGATTATCTGGATGTGACTGACCCACAGGCTTTGCGGGAACTGATGCTGCTGAAAGAGCGGGGCGCAGATATCCGTATTTATCAGTGCGACGGTCAGCAAAGCTTTCATATGAAGTCGTATATCTTTATTCATACCCATGAAGGCGATGTTATTGAAGGCTGTGCTTATGTGGGTTCCAGTAATATCAGTAAAGCGGCGTTAACTACTGGGCATGAATGGAATCTTCGGCTGCAATGCAAAGGTAACTCGGATGATCTTTATGTTCAGCAGTTTGCTCATATTCGTCAGCAGTTTCATGAAATTTTCAGCCACAATCTGGTTCAGCCTTTAAGCCATAAATGGATTGATAGCTACCTGAAACGTCGTCGTAAGATGCGGTTGGTGGCTGTAGAACCTGAAGAACTGATTGAAGCGCCGACGCCCAGTGATATTCAGACAGAAGCATTGCAGGCATTGCAGCAAACAAGGCTGGATGGTTATCAGAGAGGGCTGGTGGTTCTCGCAACGGGTTTGGGTAAAACTTGGCTGGCGGCGTTTGATACTCAGCAATGCAAAGCAGACAAAGTGTTGTTTGTTGCCCATCGGGAAGAAATCCTGATGCAGGCTCAGCAAACCTTTGTGCGGATTCGCCCGGATGCTCGCACCGGCTTTTATAATGGCAAGCAGCGTAATAAAGAGGCGGATATGCTGTTTGCCTCGGTGCAAACCCTTGGTCGTATGGAGCATCTGGCTCAGTTCAGTAAAAATCATTTTGATTATATTGTGGTGGATGAGTTTCACCATGCCGATGCCAGAACTTACCGTAATCTTCTGAAGCATTTTGATCCAAAGTTTTTGCTTGGGCTGACTGCCACGCCAGAACGAACCGATCAGGCAGATATCCTCAGTCTTTGCGATAATAATCTGGTATTTGAGCGTAATCTGGTTCATGGCATTAATGCTCAGCTACTGGCTCCCTTCCACTATTTTGGTATCGACGACAAATATGTGGATTACGATGAAATCCCCTGGCGTAATGGCAAGTTTGATATCGGAGCTCTGGAAAATGCCTTTGCTTCCCGTAAACGGGCAGAGCATATCCTGAATCACTGGCAGGAGAAGAAGCAGGTAAGGACGCTCGGATTCTGTATTTCAAGGCGTCATGCTGATTTTATGGCTGCGGTATTTGCCAAAGCAGGGTTTCGGGCAGCAGCGGTTTACAGTGACTCTGAACTGCGCCGGCATGAAGCTTTAAACCAGTTGGAAGCCGGGGGGCTGGATGTACTGTTTTCTGTAGACCTGTTTAACGAAGGTACAGACCTGCCAGCCATTGATACTGTGTTGATGCTTCGCCCTACGGAATCCAAAATTCTGTTTCTGCAACAGCTTGGGCGTGGGCTGCGGTTGCATAAAGATAAGCAGCAGTTGGTAGTCATTGATTTTATCGGTAACCACAAATCCTTTCTGACCAAGCCTGTTGTCTTGCACAATAGCCATTCAGTCCGACAGGTGACAGAGCAGATTAAACAACAGACGACAACTCTGCCTGATGGTTGTTTTGCCAACTATGATCCGGAAGTGATTGATTTTCTGGAGCGTATGGCACGTAAACAGAAAGCCAGCATGGTCGAGGAGTATCAATCTCTGAAATCACTGCTTGGCTATCGTCCTACTGCTACCGAGTTTTATCATTATCTGGCGGAAACAGGGACTGATTTCAACAAGGTTCGCTCTCAGAACGACAGCTGGTTTGCATTGCTTGATCATGAGAAAGAACTGAGCCAGTCAGAGTCTGAAGTTGCTGGCATTTACCACCAGTTCTTACTGGATGGCATTGAGAAGGCGTCCATGACTCGATGCTTCAAGATGATTTTGCTGGATGCTTTTCTGGAGCTGGATGGGTTTATCTCGGCACCGACCACAGAAGCACTGGCAGCTAAGAGCTGGCATCTTCTCAAGCGCCGTCCAATGCTTTATAGCTCTGAGCTTCCTGCCAAGCAGCAAGCAATGTCTGCCGAAGATAAAGGTTGGCACAGCTACTGGAAAGGCAACCCGATCAACGCTTTTGCAGAGGGAAAAAATACTTTCTTTGAAGTCAGGGAAGGGCGGTTTACTTTCAAAACAGATGTTCAGCCGGAGCATCGGGATATTTTGCATCAGCTGGTTCAGGAGCTGGTGGAGCTGAGGCTTGAGCAATATTGCGTAAGAAAAGGCTTGCGTTCAAAGTGATCGGCTACACTGCGTGACTATAAAGCAGGTAGCAGAGTATTTTTAATAGAGACCGTGTATGGATATTTTATTTTCAGCCTCTAATGCGTTTTGCAAGTATTTAAAAGAGGATCTGAACAGGTTGCCCAGTCCGGACGACAAGCGTATAGGCACTCAACCAGTCCAGACAACGCAGGAATGTATGGCCTGGCAGTGTCATGCGGTTAAACGCCCGTCGAGCCAGGGCGAAAAAATTGATGTTATTGCTGTTGAAGCTCGCAGCCGCTACGTGATCCTGTTTTCCGATCCACAGTTTGAGTCCCTTGATGCATTTTTTAAATTATTCAGAAAACGCTGGGCTGAACAAAGTGTGCATATGGCGATTGAAAGTGGAGCTGTGGCCAGTGCCATGGCAGATGATATGTTTGAGCAGTTCAAGAATACGCCGATCACGGCTCTGTTTTGTAAAAATACAGACCTGAGTATCAATGGCCATGTCAGCGATGCCCAGCAATGGCTACTGCAATCTTATGAGCACTATGGTGTAGATGATCTGGACAGGGAAGAAGAATTTGGTTTAGGCCGACATATCAACCAGTTTCGAAAAAAGGCAAAACCCTTCCCCGGTGCAAAACGGCAGGAATCGTTTCTTCCTATGTCAAGAATAGTGGATGACTGGCTATACCGATTTGCTAAAGGTTTATCTGAGTGGTCGTATCCGGATACCGAGGAAGGGCATTTTCCAAATCCATACCGGCTGGAAAGTCATCGGGAGTGTGGGCAATTTTCTGTCACAGTTGATGAACTCCTTAAGGAGTCAATACCTGATAATGTGGTTGATCTGGCCGATGCTCGCCGCAGAAAAGAAAAGTCAACGGCATAGAAGAGTATCTGTCAGGCTGCTATTCTTGTCTTTCATGTAATCTGGTTTCTGTAACGATTGGAGAAGATTTATCTTCGACGCTTTGGCTTACAGAACCAGATCATTTGCCGTGAGGCACCGACCACTCTTCGCGAGTCTTTCATACAGCTGAAAATCAGCTGAGAGGTTGCCAGTGCATAGCGACTCTGGCACACGGGTTGTTTGATGGCTTTTTCAGAAAAAGCGTCAGGCAGGTCGTCTCCAAAAGCTTGTCCATTTCTATGCAATATTGAGTTGTACGTTCGTTATCACCTAGTTCACAGGGTCGTAGAATTTTTGTTGCTCTGATTTGGGAAAGCTCATTTCCAAACAGCCATGAGCGGAAAATGTTGCCTGGTTCATCACAGATAACCAAAGCAGCATTTTCGCAATAGAGAGCCGCTTCCAGAGACCGTCTCTGTTTGTATTGGTATTCGTGCCTTGCAAACTGACCAGTGTCTTCTATCGGCTTTCTTTCCATTGTTTTGTTCGTTTTCAGGGCGAACTTTCATAAGCAGGCGTGATACTAAACCCGGCCAGTCGATGTGCTGGTTATAACGGTTATCGCCTCAGCTGCTGGCATCAGCAAAGCTCTGCTCTTTGTAGCGATGAGCGTCACTGCCCGCAACCCCTGCGTTACAGGCTGTCCCGTCTGGCCACTGCGTGATGTGGCCTCACATTAAACTTGGATCAGGGTTCCAGGGGCAGATGTCCGTCGTTTTCTGATTTTTCGACATAAGTGCCAGTTCTGGATGGAAGGGGAGAGTTATGCCTCAATTTCTGACTCATAATGATTGTAATTTTGGCTATGGTCGTGGTTTGTCCTATGCCGGACACAATGCTCTGAAGGTGGCTATGCCCGGTCAGTTTCATACGGTGGCAACCCACTCAGACCGTTGGAAGCAGTTTTGTCTCTGGGCAAAATGCATGGGGATTAGGGAAGCTCATGAAATCAACAATCACACACTCAGGCATTATGCCGAGTATCTGCGTGCCCGCCTGAATGGTGAAGGTCAGTCGTTATCTGTAGCAACGGCACAAAACCGATTATCGACGTGCAATGTGGTGTTGAGGGCATTGCGTGGGAACGGTGATATCAGCATTAAACCAGCGGAAGCATTACAGGCCAATCGACATAAGGTCAGAACGGAAGCACCGGAGCTGAGCCGTGAAAATCTGGCGCAGGTGCAAGCGGACTTGATCATGAAAGGCCATGATCGTGTAGCCGCCATATTGGGCTTATGTCGTGAGCTGGGGCTTCGTTCTAAAGAAGCGGCATTACTGGATTGCCAGAAAGCTCTTCAGCAATACAAGGAGAGTGGCAGCATTGATATTGAACTTGGCACCAAAGGAGGAAGGGGTAAGCGGACTGCAACCAGCCCATCCCGGGCTGAACGATGGGTTCCTGTCACGGATACTGCGCTGCTGGCTTTAACTCAGGCTGCCAGGCTTCAGGGAACAGCCAATAATTTGATTCCTGCCGGGAAACGGCTGCCGGATTTTCTGGCACGGGTAAGAGAAAGCAGTGGCTCAGTTCTCAAACAGTACGGACTGAAACACCGTCATGACCTGAGGGCGGCTTATGCATGCGAGCAATACCAGCGGCTGACGGGAAAACCTGCGCCAGTGATAGCGGATGATTTTGTCGTCGATAAAAGCAGGGATCTGGAGGCAAGACAGAAAATTGCTGCGCTACTTGGGCATAATCGGGTGGAAGTCGTGTCTGCGTATATAGGAAGCCCTAAAGGGAAGGGGGCTGACTCAAGCCGCACGAGAAAACACTGACTCATTCAATGCTTTCTGGTACAGCCTGGAATCAGACTTACCGTTGTGTTTGTCCTTACGCTTGTAGCGGGTTTTCAGTTCCACCTTGCGCTGCCTGAACATGGGGTTACTCATAAGTTTCAGCACTGCTGAAGCAGGGCGTTTTCGTTTGGATTTAGCCATGATGCTCTCCTTTTTAGGGAATATCAGTTTATCACAGGTCGTTTATATGATCATTTCTTGCAGGAATCGTTCGATTTTTGCGGGGAAAAATCAGATTCTTTGTCCTATAGTGAAAGTTCCTTGATACCTGCTAATCGGGAATAGACTTTCTCTTGTATGAGAGAAGTCCGTGACGTTATTGATTAACAGGTTATGAGACCACAGAGGTTAGAGTGTCGGCTGACCCGGCGGATCAGATGCTCGTAGCGGTGTGGTTTCCTTCATAGCGTGGTTGTTATGAGCGTCTCGTGATGTTGCGAGAGTATCCGGAGATGAACTGAACGGTCTGCATCTTGCGATAACAGTCTTGAAGGTTCGCAGCGAAAGCTGATTTTCAATTAAGGCAATAGTTTATCCGTTGCCTTGTCATTCCAGTCACTTTGGTGACTTTTCAAGCGACGTATGGGTTTGTCGGCTGGCTTTGCCTGTCTGAACTCTACGCCCTTCTGCATGGCAGAATTTCTCTGTCATGTAGGGAAGTTCTGTCTTGCGTCTTGTTTTCAGGAAAGTGAGAGAGCTTCTTATGAATCACTCTTGTGTTGTTAATGATGGTGGCAGCAGTGCCAACGATCTGGTGGCTCGTTTTGCGGAGCGTTATGGGTTTCGTGAAGATGAGTTGCTGAATACGTTGGCACAAACTGCGTTTCGGCAGCAGAACGGCAGTGTTCCTACACGGGAGCAGTTGCTGTCTCTGTTATCGGTTGCGGATAGTTATGGGCTGAATCCTTTCATCCGTCAGATATGGGCGCTTTCCGACAGGAAAGGTGGTGTGTTGCCTGTGATATCTGTCGATGGTTGGGTATCAATCATGAATTCTTACCCTCAGAGCGATGGTATGGAATTCAGCTATCCGGACGAGCTGATTACCTTCGATGAAGATATGAAAGCCTGTCACCCGTGGATGGAGTGCATAATTCACAGAAAAGATCGGGAACATGCCATTAAGGTGCGAGAGTACCTTGATGAACTGTACCGACCAGCGGTGATAAAGAATGGCAAGAAATTTCCAGGCCCTTGGCAGACGTGCCCTAAGCGCATGCTCCGTCACAAAAGCCAGATTCAAGCTATTCGGATTGCTTATGGTCTCAGCGGATTATTTGAACCGGATGAAGCAGAACGGTTACTGGAAACCCAGATGGGTGAGCCAGTGCCTGATCTGCGGGAATCTGAATCAAAGCTGGCAGAAGCAGCCAGTCATGACGTGAAGGAGCGTGAGAAGAAGGAGGCAGTTGAGCCTGTATCGTCCGAACTGGATGTTTTGGATGATGCACTGGCTGAAATGGCAGGGGAGTTATTGCCAGCGAAGGATATTGCGGGTGATGAAGTACCTGATCCTGGTGATCTTGAACCACAGGTTGTGTCGTTCATTGACCAGATTGTGGATCGAGCCAAGGGAACAGGAGCATTTACCGCCGCTCAGGGGTTTGCCCAGGAACGGTTTAAGGAAGATGGTAATGCTCTGAATTACTGCCTGTTCCGTTTGGATGAAGCACAAGCAGCATCCGCAGCACCGGCGGCTTAAGGTGATTTGTGATGAAGCAGGTCAATCTTGAGCAACGGTCAAAGGAGTGGCATGACTGGAGACGTTGTGGTGTTACGGCCAGTGATGCGGCGGTGATCTTAGGTCAATCGCCTTATAAATCACGGTGGCAACTCTGGGCGGAAAAATCAGGGATTCTGAAGGAGCCGGATTTCTCTTCAAACCCTCATGTTCAACGTGGGATTGATGATGAGGATGATGCAAGAATTCGGATGGAGGAAGCATTGGGCGATGCGCCTCTCTTACCTGTTTGCGGTGAGTGGGAACAGAACCCGAGGTTGCGTGCAAGCTTCGACGGGATCACCAAAGACGGTATTCCGGTAGAACTGAAAGCTCCATCGGAAAAGGTTTATCAGGAAGTGAAGGCTTTGAAGGATCAGTCAGAAGGGTATCGACGTGCATTTGCACAAGTGCAATTTCAGATGTTGGTTGCTGATGCACCAAGATGCTGGTTGTGCTTTTACCGCAATGGTATGCCGATTCTTCCGGCTTGTATCAACAGGGACGAGCACCTGATTCAACAGTTGAGGCAGGAAGCTGAATCTTTCTGGCAGCTTGTGGAAGAAGGTGATGAGCCGGAGAAAGATCCAAATCTGGATGTGTTTGTGCCACAAGGTCTGTCGGAGCAGGCGCAATGGCACAAGCTGGCAATGGTCTATCGCCGTCGTCAGTGTCGTCTGGATGAGTTGAAAGGGGAACTGGATAGCAGAAAATCTCAGCAGAAACTGTTGCAACAGGAGTTGCAGAAGTTGATGGGCGCTTTCCGTGTAGCTGAGTCTGATGGTTTACGAATCTGCTGCAGTGAGTGCAGCGGTTCCATAGATTATCAGAAAGCGCTCGAAGCATTGTGCAAGCAGCACCAGCTGGCGTTGCCTGATCTTGACTCTTTTCGCCGCAAGGCAAGGGAGCAGGTGAGAGTAACCCTGCTCGATAAAAGAGTGGACGAGAAAGAACTGGAAATCGAAGTGACTGGGAGCGAACTTTTGGTCTTAAACCCAACGGTCAGTAACCAAAGCTTCTATTTCTGAATCAACATTTCATTAACCCGGGTGGGGCAGTCGTTTTCCCCAACCGGGTGAAGATTTCTGCCCTTTTTTTGTTTTATGAGAGTGCAGGATATTTACGATGGAAAATGATGTTCAGTCTGAGCCAGCTGGTTTGCAACCGGCATTTTATGAGCTGAATGAAACCTTCGATCTGGATACTAATCAACTGATCCTGCTTGAAGGTTATAAAGAGTGTGGGCATCCCGCTGTACCGGCTGTTCAGCCTTACGTGTTTGACAGAGACCGGCTGCGAAAGCTGCTGGCGTTTCTCGATAATCCGGAAGGTGACGGCCTTTACCTCACTGGTCCCACAGGGTGTGGAAAAACCAGTCTGGTTTCTCAGGCTGCTGCAAGGTTGCACTGGCCTGTGCAGATGGTGCCCGTACATGGAAGGTTAGAGTTGGATGATTTGCTGGGGCAGAAAGTATTGGATAAGGGGTCAACTCCCTTTCAGTATGGCGCTCTCAGTATTGCGGTAAAAGATGGTCATATTCTGATATTGGATGAGATGGATGTGGCAGACCCCGCCGAACTTGCTGGATTGTATGACCTGCTGGACGGTGCGCCTCTCGTATTGGCGCAGAACGGCGGAGAAATCATTCCGGTACATCCTCGATTCCGGTTTGTTGCCACGGGTAACAGTGCCGGGGCAGGGGATGGCAGTGGTTTGTATCAGGGAGTGTTACGGCAGTCGTTAGCCTGGCTGGATCGATTCAGGGTTATCGCAGTTGATTATCCTGATGAGTTCACTGAGCTGATGATTTTGAACCAGGTAGTACCAGACCTTCCGGTGGTTGTCAGGGAGAAGATGGTGAAACTTGCTAACGAGGTTCGTCGTCTGTTTACCGGTGACTCTGTTGGAGGAACTGGCGAAGGAGAGTCGCAACTCAGTGTCACCCTGTCCACTCGTGGACTGGTGCGCTGGGCAAAGTTATCTCTTCGGTTTCAGGGCGCGCCCAGAGTGTTTGAATATGCTTTGGAGCAAGCTCTGACTGCCAGAGTGGAAGCTGCGGAACGACAGGCGATTCATCGAATCGGGCACGATGTGTTCGGCGATTTATGGTCTTCAGGAGTGGACTCATGACCGACTCTCTTGGAAAGCAGGCTGCTGTAACCAAGGTGTTAGATCAGATGTCTGTAATTGCTCTGGACTGCTCCATCTGGTCGGGCGCCCGTCGTCTGAAGCCAGAGGATCTGGTTCTGGGTAAAGGCGGGCAGCTGCCGCCTGATGAAGTGGTATCGCTGGGAAGCAAAAAACTGTGTAAACGGGAAGTGTTGAAGCCATTTCATCGACTGAGGGATCAGGCGTGCCGGCTTTGTGGCAGAGAAGGAGTGCGTTTTCTGGGTGGTTATGCCGTGCCCGATCATTATGTTTCAGGTCTGAGCCTGAAACTGGATCAGGTGCAGCAGGACTTTAATCAGGAAAAGCAGGCGTTTCTGACCGGTTATGACCAGCATATTCAGGAATGGGTGAACGCCCATCCTGATTTTGCAGAAGCCATAAGGAGTGCCGTGCCGGATGCTCAGGATGTCGGTCAGCGTTTCCATTTTGGATACACGACTTACAAAGTGGTGGCATCCCCCCAGCCGGAGAATCTGAATCAACAGGTTAATCAGCTGGGTGGCACACTGCGGGAGGAAATCAGTCGGGATGCTCAGGCTTTGTTTGAGCAAACCTTCAGAGGGAAAAGTAAAGTCACCCGGAAAGCCCTGAATCCGATACTTCGGCTCAGGGATAAACTGCACGGGTTATCTTTTGTTGATCCCGGAATTTCTCCCATAGTGCAGCGGCTGGATGCCGGGTTATCACAATTGCCGAATAACGGAGCATTAGAAGGCGAAGTGCTGACTCAACTGATGGAGCGGGTTTTATTGCTGTGTTCGATTGAACAGATGGAACGGTGTGCGGAAGGCTTGACGGCCATAGATTGCCCTTATAAAGAGCAGCCTGTGACAGCCCAGAATCAGGAGTCAACTCAACCTCAGCCGCCAGTGGTAAATAATGCAGAGATTCAAGAAGAACCTGCTATTGAGCAACAGGTAGTAGTGCCGGAGGAAACGGCTTCTACGGCCACTTTCTACTTCTAAACCGACTGGTGTAAGCCAGTCACCCTAAGCGGGACATAGTGCCCGCCTGGGCAGGAGCTATGTCCCTTTTTTCTTTCTTCTTTTTATAGGCGAGGTATTTGGATATGGCTCCTGTTTTACAGCGTGCATTACCAATCGTTGGTAGTGCATTGGGTAGAAAAATGGGCGTTCGGGTTGAAGTCTCTGGTCGGAAGGCATGCACAGATGGTGAGTGTATCTGGATTCCTGCCTTTGATCCTCAGCGGCGTGAACAGGAAACCCTTTGCTGGGGGTTCTTATCGCACGAAGCCGCTCATGTGCGTTACACGGATTTTGATCTGGACTATGAAGGCTCTGCCTTACGGTGCAGGCTCACTAACTTACTCGAAGATATTCGCATTGAAAAAGCAATCAGTCAGGAATATCCCGGTGCTGCATTTTCTCTTGCAGAAGTCGTCAGGCAGTTAGTGGCTGAGGGTCGTTTAGGTGCGCCAAAAAAGAGTGATCCACCTGTGAAGGTGTTAAACGACTCTTTGCTGGCGGTACTGAGATTTGAGGTGTTAGGGCAGAAGGCATTGGAGCAGGAAGCAGTGAAAGCCCGTGAAGTGATGAAAGCCTGCTTTCCAAGGCAGTTACTGGATTCGCTTCATGGACTTTTGGGCAAGGTGCCTGATTTGAAAAGCACGAAGGAAGCTTTGAACCAGGCTGACCAGATCATCGCGTTGTTTCAGAATCTCAGCAATGACAACTCTGAAAGCAAAGATTCAGGTGAGGAGGGTTCTGGCAAAACAGAAAATTCGTCAGGAGATCAGGAAACCAGTTCTCAGCATTCTGAAACGCAGGATCAGGAGGATAAACCAGATTCTGTGTCAGGTGATGATCTGGAATCCGATTCTGCGGAAGGCAAAGGTGATAATCCTGAGAATTTGTCTGGCAGTGATGACCAGGTCGTTTCTGGAAACGGAGATGCTTTAGAAAAGGCTGAAGACCTGCTTTCTCAGAAGGACTGCTTGAAACAAATCCTTGAGTCCTCAGATTTTGATTGGCCTGAAGACCTGTTTGAGTCTGTGGCAGGAGAGTTGGAATCCTGGAGTAGTGAGCAATCAGCAGGCTTTTCAGCGGTAACAACGACACCTGATATCGATGAAGTGGTTATCAATGATGAAGACAGGGAAGCCGCAAAGGATTTGCTCTGGAAGGTAAAGTCAGAATCAGCGCAATTAGCCGCACAGCTTACCGGCATGGTTCAGGCCAAAACCTTAACCAGAGATCGTATCGGCAAGCGAGGTATGAGAATAGAGAGTAAACGGCTGCACCGAATAGCTCTGGACGATGGTCGCTTGTTTAAACGACGATCTGAGTCCATAGAAATCAATGCAACTGTCCATATTTCTCTCGATATCTCAGCTTCAATGGCTTCAAGGATGCCATTGGCAAGGGAGGCGGTTCTGGCTCTGATCATGGCATTGAAGCCGATCAAAGGTGTCAATGTGACTGCTTCCGCCTATCCGGGCACGGCAGCCGAACGTGTTTATCCCATAGCTTCAGGCAAGGAATCTGACTTGGGAGCTGCAGGAATACTCTCTACTTTGGATAGCCATGACTCAACCCCCATGGCCACAGGATTGTGGCATGCAGTGCATCAGATTTGTCAGTCAAACGCCGAGAGACGTTTGATCCTGATGATTACTGATGGTGCGCCGGATATCGATCACCATGATGCTGTAGTTGATCTGGTGAAACGCTGCGGGTATTCAGGAATAGATGTTGTGGGATTGGGGATCAATATTCAGTTGCCAGAAGGGTTGTTCACGAAAAGTCTGATGATTGAACAACTGACACAACTGAAAACCTCTCTTTTCGATTTAACTAGAGACTGGCTAATTGCATAAAAGCAAAGCGTCACTCATTGCTCCAGCAGTGGGTGGCGTTTTTTTGATGAAAATCTACGCTGATTTCACGGGTTAGTTTGTCAATTTGCGATATGCTGTATATAAATACAGTGCCGTTAGATCAGAGTGAACCATATCAAAATAGTCAGAAAACCAGTCCAGTACCTCTTTATATTCACACATAAATGAGGTGAGTTATGTCTGAAAAAATTAAAACCAGAGCGGCTATCTGGGTGGATGGCCGCCAACGACAGAGGGTCAGTTACTTTGTTACCGCAGAAGATGCTGCTGAATGGAAAGCAAGGATAGAAAGCCTGATGCAGAGGATGAAGCTGCAAAAGCAACTATCGGGTAAAATTAGGGGCTGATCATCCCCAAGTGCAGGCTGGTAATGAGGCGCTCAGGTCAGAAGGGTGCCAGTGCTGGAGGGTGAATGATTTTTTCACTGCCCTCGAATCCGCAAAAAGAAATATCTCTGAGGCACTGGGAGATGAATACCCGATGCTAATAGATGGAAATGATCTAACAGATTTTTTCGAGTCGCGGGTAGAGCAGGGCATCAGCTTGGGAGAGCTGGATATTGAAGCATCACTGCTGAAAATAATTTTTCAATGGGGAGCAACGCCGCAACCCCATAAGGCAAACAAGGTTCAGTTTGCCTTCGAACAAGTGGTGCAATGCAACGTGCATCAGCTCCCTGCAGCAGAGGAGCCTTATCGAAACGAGCGTTTTTGTCCGGAAGATGTGGAAACTGAAGACAGTGATTCAACAGAAAGTGATTCATTAACAGTCAGGGCGTATCAACTTTCTTTGCAGGGGCTGTCACAGCGTGAGATTGCTAAAGCTCTGGAGATAAGTCAGTCATCGGTATACAGGGCTCTGAAGAAGGCAGAATTGTCATGAACAGGGTGATTCAGAAGGTGATTCCTGGGGGCTTAAATGCAGGAGGTACACAGATTGTGTACCAACTAGACCAACGTTCTCTCACAAGGGATCGGAAGAAATCAAACCCCTTGATTCAGGGTGAATCACTTTGGCACGTTTTTGGCACGTTTTGATGCGCAAATACACGCACTTTTACACACCTGAATGAGGCAAAAAATGAAAACCTGACTGATAGGATAAAACCATGAAAACTGTGTCAAGCCTTGATATTAAAGGGATTATGCTTTTTCTACAGGCAAAAAGAAACCCGCCATTCTGGGGGAAGAAGTGACGGGCTAAGACCATTAGGAGTGAAACATAGGTACACAATCCAAGTACCAGGGTCAAACTAGTGACCCAGGCTGCCTGATCGTAGGGGGAAGTCGATCAAGTCAGCAGGGGTAATTATGGTGCAGATTTATCCTGCGTCCACTTATGTATAAGACCGTTTCCGAATAATCAGCTTTTGTCAGCTCGATATCTGGATTATGAAGGGGGAGTCCCCCTGTTTTCAGACAACACGTCGGAACCTGTAACATGCAGATTTTCTGACTTTACCTGCTGTAACTCTCTGATTTTATTGGGAGTAATGTAAAACTCTGCCTCTTTGCCTTCCAGTGCGCCATGACCGTGCCAGGGCAGCAGTTTGTAATCAGAGTGGTGGGTATAGTCGAGAAAAGGGTATTTAATAATGCGAAAGTAGGGAGAGTAGTCAAAATCCCTGGGGGTACACAGTCTGGGATTGCGCTGGAACAGCTGTACACCGTGTTGACTGTCGAGCTTGACCAGCGGGAGGATCGGAAAATGGATAAAGCTGAACGCTTCAGCAATCATGCTGGAGCACACGGTTTTGGTTTCCTGTCCGGGTGAGCTTTCAAACAGGCTGGAGCGCCAGCGTCTGGGCAGAATCGCGTAAGGAAAAAAGAACCTTGCCAGATCGAGAATATGCCGGACATCATAGTCAAGCCCAAGGCGGCTGACTGCATAATGAATAACCTTCTGGCTATCGCCGTAGCTGAGGCCGTTGGGACGGCAAATGCGCAGATGATCGCCTTCGTAGCGGCTTAATGGATGAACGACGGTTCCGTAACCCAGCTCGCTTTCTATAACCAGTTGTTCGTCCGGAGAACCACCATAGGATTCCTTTATAATGTCCCGAACCCGGTCGTCTTCAATATCGTGCAGGCGACCAATATACAACATGGCGTGGGACCATGGACTCTGGGTAATCTGCTTAATAACGTTGCTGACCCTGGAACGGCCTTCGATCAGCAATACATCACAGGGTTTGATTTCGTGCCGGATGCGTTCAAAATCGCACTGAGGACTGGTGATGTCGTGCGCTTCCTGCATAAGCCAGTTCGTTAACCAGCTGGCCAGCGTTTTTATGAGCTGCATTATTGTTCCCTGCAATTGAGCTACTCCCTCAAAGATTAGCATCGGCGGTTTTCATTCAGGGGTTAATAAACATTAGCGTCCTTCATGCCTCAATTTGACGTTATAATGACCCTGTTACAACTTCGTGTAAGTTAACTTGCGGTTTTAAGTCATAAACCCGACAACCAAAACGACAATGACGGAACAGCTCGTGTCTGAAGATAAACTCACACCCACATCGCTGACTGAAACTCTGCAGTCATTGCAGCAAAAAGGCTTACCTCCGGTACATGACTGGAACCCGGGTTTTTGCGGCGAAATTGATATGCGCATCTGTGTTGATGGCCACTGGGAATATATGGGTTCACCGATTGGCAGAGAATCGATGGTGCGCCTTTTCTCCACGGTTCTCCGGCATGACGATGACGGGCATTTCTATCTGGTAACGCCTGTCGAAAAGGTACGGATAACCGTTGATGATGTACCTTTTGTGGCAGTTTCTGTAGAAACTGTTGATGAGCATCTTGTGTTTACGACCAATGTTGGCGATAAGGTAGTGCTTAACCAGCAACAGCCATTAAGGCTGTCGGATGCGGGCAGAGGTGTGCCTTATATTCTGGTCAGGGATCGTCTTGAAGCTCGTATTCATCGTAATGTGTATTATGAACTGGTCAGCATGGCTGAATTGCAGATGGTGCATGATCAGGAGCAACTATGTATAAAGAGTGGCGAACATTACTATTCACTTGGAATGGTTGAATGAGCTAACGGTTTTACTGTCATGCACTTATGTCTTGAATTCAGGCTGGATGTTTTTGTATGAACACAAACATTATTATCGATACTGATCCGGGTATTGACGATGCCATCGCCCTGCTACTGGCAGCAGCCAGCCCTGAGCTGACTCTTACTGGTGTTACAACGGTCGGGGGTAATGTTTCGCAACAGCAGGCCTTTATCAATGCGCAGAAAATACTTCAGGCCGCTGGAAAGCGGGTACCCGTGTATCGAGGTTGCGAACAGGCAATATCCAGACCTTTAAAACCGGACACAGAAGTGATTAATGGTCAAAATGGCCTGGGTGACATTGACTGGCCAGAAGCGAAGCCAGGACTGGCCCAGTCGACCAATGCAGTAGATTTTATTATTACCAGGGCTCAGGTTAATAACCCGGTTACCCTCTGTATGCTGGGACCGTTAACAAACCTTGCCCTGGCTCTGGTGATTAACCCTGATATCGCTGCTGGTATTCATAGGGTTGTCATTATGGGCGGTGCTCTGAAAGTATCCGGTAATGTCTCAGCCGTTGCAGAGTTTAACTTCCATACAGACCCCGTAGCAGCAGACATTGTATTTCGTTCACCTCTTAACATCACACTGTGTCCTCTGGATGTAACTGAAACATTAAAATGGCGTGATGGTTGGCTGGAGCCTTTATTGCGGGGCGAGTCGAAGGCGGCACAGCTGACAGCGGAGATGCTGGGTTTTTATCGGGCAGGTGAGGGTGGAGGTCTGCACGATCCGGTTGTGATTGCCTCATTAATAAAGCCTGAGATAATGCGTACCCGTCCATGTGATATTCATATTGAGACAAGAGATGAAGGGCTGGAAGGGCAAAGCAGGGCGGTCTGGTCAGACAGTGGCAAGGTCAGGGCAGTCATGGAGGCTGATGTGGATACTTTCTTCAACCTGCTTGGTGAAAGGTTAATGTCACTGCCCTGAGCTGAGTTGTTTGGTTTGAATCGAGCAATGGGGCTGCCCTGATGACAGCCCTGTTGATCACATATTAGGGTAATTGGGACCTCCGGTACCCTCCGGTGTTACCCAGGTAATGTTCTGGGCCGGGTCTTTAATGTCGCAGGTTTTGCAGTGAACACAGTTCTGGCTGTTGATCTGGAACTGTTTTTTGCCGGTCTCCTCATCTTCAATGACTTCATACACTCCCGCCGGACAGTAACGCTGGGCAGGTTCATCGAACAGAGGCAGATTGCTGGTGATTGGAATATCAGGGTTAGTCAGTTTCAGGTGGCAGGGCTGGTCTTCTTCATGGTTAGTATTCGACAGAAAGACTGAACCCAGACGATCAAAGCTGATTTTCCCGTCTGGCTTCGGGTATTCCAGTCGGGGGCAGTCCGCAGCCGGTTTCAGCTGTTTATAATCAGGCACTGTGTCGTGCAATGTAAAAGGCAGCTTACCGTTAAAGAGGTTTTGGTCAATAAAGGCAAAGGCTGCACCAAAGATATTGCCAAATTTATGCATGGCCGGACTGAAGTTACGCTGCTGTTGCAGTTCTATACCAAGCCAGGACTGATCAAACCGGTCCTGATAGCTGGTCAGGTTTTCCCGCCCTTCAGAACCTGCCTTCAGGGCATCAAACACGGTTTCTGCTGCAATAAGCCCTGACTTCATGGCTGTATGGCTGCCTTTAATCTTGGCGGAATTCATTGTTCCTGCGTCACAACCGAGTAACAAACCACCAGGGAATGACATTCGTGGAAGCGACTGCGGACCGCCTTTTGTCAAAGCCCTGGCTCCATAGGAGACACGCTTGCCGCCTTCCAGGTATTGTTTGATGACCGGATTGTGCTTATAGCGCTGGAATTCTTCAAAAGGACTGACGTGAGGGTTGGAATAACTCAGGTCGGTAATCAGGCCGACCACTACCTGATTGTTTTCAATATGGTATAGAAAACCACCGCCCATCGAGCCGCTTTCCTGCAAAGGCCAGCCCGCCGTATGCACGACAAGTCCTTCCCTGTGCTTATCCGGTTCCACATCCCATAGCTCTTTTATTCCGATACCGTAATGTTGTGGGTCTTTGCCTTCATCCAGTTTGAACTGTGCGATTAACTGTTTGCCCAGATGTCCACGACAGCCTTCGGTAAACAGTGTGTATTTGGCGTGCAGCTCCATACCGGGCATATAGCTGTCTTTCTTTTCACCATTGGCAGCTATCCCCATATCCCCGGTGGCAATGCCTTTTACACTGCCGTCTTCATGGTAAAGCACTTCTGATGCGGCAAATCCCGGAAAGATCTCAGCCCCCATGCTTTCTGCCTGCTCCGCCAGCCAGCGGCACAGATTGCCAAGGCTGATAATGTAATTGCCTTCGTTGTGCATGGTTTTGGGAACAAACAGGTTGGGAACCCTGATGCTTTTATCTGCGCTGCGTAGCACATAAATATCGTCAGCGACCACAGGCGTGTTCAGAGGAGCGCCTTTCTCTTTCCAGTCAGGAAAGAGTTCATTAAGGGCTGTCGGTTCAAAGACAGCACCTGAGAGAATATGAGCGCCGACTTCTGAGCCCTTTTCAACCACGCAGACACTGACCTCCTGACCGGACTCTTGTGCCTGCTGCATTAAACGACATGCGGCGGATAAGCCTGAGGGACCAGCACCCACAATGACTACATCAAATGCCATAGATTCGCGTTCCATGGTGATTTCCCCCTTTGTTGAGCTGATTGCCCATTTATTATTGTTATTAGAATTCAAACAGTTGTTTTATTTTGTTACGAATTATAATCGCACGTAACATGAATATCACCTATAAAATAGGTGTTTGCCGATAACGGAGGGAGTGCGCCTGCTGTTAAACAGGCGTACAGAAGACTGATGCGTTAGTGAGAGCTTTAATGAAGGTCGTTAACGGGCGAGCAATGAAGTGGCTTTATGTAACCGGAACCCGGCGATCATAGCCAGAAAAAACAGGATAATGTCAGCACTCCCCGATAACAGGCTTGTTACAGCCGGTCCCGGACAGATACCGGCTATCCCCCAGCCGATACCAAATAATGCAGTACCCAGCACCAGTGGTTTATCGACTGTTGTCCTCTCTGGCAGATGAAAGTGTTCGGCATTGGCAGGCTGCTGCCGTTTCAGAATCAGCCAGGTGGCAGGCAGGTTGACCAGAATCGCGCCGCCCATGACCAGCATCAGCGTTGGGTCCCAGAAGCCGGTTATATCAAGAAATCCCAGTACTTTATCCGGACTGGTCATACCTGAGATCACCAGACCAGCACCCATGAGCAAACCGGAGATCAGGGCTGTCACTATGTTTATCATCATGTCTCCTACATGTGCCTCATGAAATAGACGGTCACCATGGCTGACACCATGAAAACCATGACAGCTACCAGTGAACGCAAAGAAAAGCGGGATAAGCCACAAATTCCGTGACCGCTGGTGCAGCCATTACCCAGACTGGTGCCAAAGCCTACCAGCAAACCGGCAATAATGAGTCCTGAAGCCGGTAACTGGCTATCAGCAGCGGGTAAATCCAGAACCCGGTGCAGAACCGTTCCGCTAATGAGCGCGCCGGCAAGGAAAGCCAACCGCCAGCTCCTGTCACTATTGGTCAGATTACTGATAATTCCGGAAAATCCGGCAATTCTACCGTTGGACAGAAGCAACAACGCTGCCCCCAGTCCTAGCAGAATACCTCCGGCCAGTCCCTGTAAAGGTGTAAAATTAAAGATCTCAGTCCATGGCATCATGCTGCCTTCCTTTCCGTTTGCCTGAGTGTTCTTAGGGAGTGGCTTTGCCTCCACATGGCATAACCGCCAGCAAGGTTAGAGCAGCTGTAGCCTTTCTGGCTAAGAATCCGGCAGGCGAGATAGCCACGAAGCCCCACTGCGCAATAAACGATAATGGTCTTATCTTTGGGAAGCTTATGGAGCTGTTGCCGCAGATTGTCCAGCGGGATATTAGTGCTGCCGGGAATGGTGCCTGATTCTATCAGTTCATCCGGGCTTCTTACGTCCAGAAGGATACTGTCAGTCTCAGTCAGTACTTCGGTCAGGTTTTCAGAGTAAACCTGCTCAACGGATTTATTTAAAACATTAACAGCAGCAAAGCCCGCATAATTGACAACATCCTTGGCTGAACCATAAGGAGGGGCATAAGTCAGCTCCGCTTCTTCCAGATCATAAACGCTCATGCCTGCCTGAATGGCCATGGCGATGACGTCAATACGCTTGTCGACACCATTCAATCCGGATGCCTGCGCACCCAGCACTTTTCCTTCCGGGCTGAACAGCAGTTTGAAATTGATCTTGCACGCGCCAGGGTAGTAACCGGCGTGGTTATTGGCATGAATATAGACTTTCTTATAGGCGGTACCACTTTGCTGTAAGACCTTTTCGTTCAGCCCTGTACTGGCGATGGTTAAATCGAATACTTTGCAGACGGCTGTACCCTGGCTGCCACGGTATTCGGCATCTCCGCCCAACGCATTAATGGCAGCAATCCGCCCCTGTCGGTTGGCGGGTCCGGCCAGTGGAATCAGTGCAGGCTTTCCAAAGACCCACTCATTGATTTCAATCGCATCGCCAACGGCATAGATGTCTTTTTCTGATGTCTCCATACGACGGTTGACCGCTATGCCACCGGTTTTACCGGTTTTCAAACCGGCTGTAGTAGCCAGACTGGTTTCAGGGCGAACGCCAATGGCAAGAATAACGAGGTCGACGTCCAGATGTGAACCATCTGTCAGTGTTAAAGTCACGCCATGCTCATGGTGGTCAAAGCGGTTAACACCTGTATTCAGTTTCAGGTCAACACCTTGCTGGCGCAGGGTGGTATGCACAGGTTCTGCCATTTCTACATCGACAGGTGCCATGACCTGTGGTGCCAGCTCAATCAGAGAAACAGACAGGTTTCTGTGTGTCAGCGCCTCTGCCATTTCAAGGCCGATAAAGCCACCGCCAATTACGGCAGCTCGTCGTGTATTAGCAGAGTCCAGTGTTGTCAGAATCCGGTCCATATCCGCCATATTGCGTAACGTCATGGTGGCAGGATTATCAATGCCTTCAATTGAGGGGACGAACGGTGCAGCACCGGGGCTGAGGATTAACCGGTCGAAGGACTCCTCATAGGATTGACCGGTTCTGTAATCCAGAGCGGTAACGGTTTTCTGTTCTGGAGTAATGTTTGTGACTTCGGTTTGAACCCGCACATCAATATTGAACCGGTCGTGCATTTTTTCAGGTGTCTGGATCAGTAATGCTGCACGATCAGGAATATCACCGCCAATGTGATAGGGCAGGCCACAGTTGGCAAATGAGATCTCACCTCCGCGTTCAAACAGAATGATTTCTGCAGATTCAGAAAGGCGTCTGGCTTTTGCTGCCGCTGAGGCACCACCTGCGACACCACCGATAATCACAATTTTCATAACATTAGCAATATCTAAATAAGAATATACTAATATAGTAATCTGATTTGTGTTTCATTAGCAATCTCTAATATTATTTTCCTGACAAGAACGAACCTGACAACCGGATAACTATGTCTGAAGTAATGCCCATCGACATTAGAACGATGCGACAAAAAGTGCGTAATGCCGCAGCACTGTTAAAAAACATGAGTAACGAAAACCGCCTGTTGATTCTCTGTCATCTTAGTCAGGGGGAAATGTCTGTTTCACAGCTCAATGAGCGTTTTGACCTGAGCCAGTCTGCCCTGTCACAGCATCTGGCCCTTCTGCGCAGGGAAGGGCTGGTGCAGACTCGCCGGGAATCTCAAACCATTTACTACTCATTAGACAGTCAGCAGGCTGCCCGACTTATTGAATTCCTGCACAGTGAATTCTGTTCGTAACCGGCTTTAAAATAGCTTTCAAAGAATTATACGTTTGAACCCTTATTGACAGGCTGGTAGACTCCACTGTCGCAGAGGTTGTGAATATGGGCGACAAACGTAGTCTATATCCCGCATCCATATATCAAGCCATAGACAAATAAAAAGGGAAGGCTGCGAACCCATGAAAATTCTTGTAGCCGTTAAGCGAGTCATCGACTACAACGTCAAGGTCCGCGTCAAGCCGGATCATTCAGATGTTGATCTGACGAATGTCAAGATGGCCATCAACCCGTTCTGTGAAATCGCCGTGGAAGAAGCGGTTCGATTGAAGGAGAAAGGGGTGGCCAGTGAAATCGTAGCGGTTTCCCTGGGTACTAAAGCGTGTCAGGAGCAGCTCAGAACCGCGCTGGCGCTGGGTGCTGACCGGAGTATTCTGGTTGAAACCGATGAACCGCTCAGTTCCCTGAGCGTTGCCAAACTGTTAAAAGCCATTGTTGATGAAGAGAAGCCAGACCTTGTCATTCTTGGCAAGCAGGCGATCGACAGCGACAATAACCAGACCGGACAGATGCTGGCAGCATTATCCGGTATGCCACAGGCGACATTTGCTTCAGAAGTGAATGTAGAGGGTGACAAAGTGACCGTAACCCGGGAAGTTGACGGTGGCCTGCAGACTCTTGCCTTATCATTGCCAGCCGTAGTGACTACCGATTTGCGCCTGAATGAGCCCCGTTACGCCTCACTGCCAAATATCATGAAAGCCAAGCGCAAGCCTCTGGACGTTAAAACCCCCGAAGCACTGGGAGTCAGCGTCTCTTCAACCATTACCACTCTGAAAGTTGAGCCACCTGCCCAGCGCACTGCAGGTGTAAAGGTCAGCAGTGTGGACGAGCTGGTAGAAAAACTAAAAAATGAAGCGAAGGTAATCTGATGGCTATTCTCGTTGTTGCAGATCATGATAATGCAGCCCTGGGTGCAGCCACGCTGAACACTCTTGCGGCTGCCGGTGCCATTTCTGCCAGTAGCGCTGGTAGTGAGATTCACCTGCTGGTGGCAGGTTTCGGATGCGCGGGCGTGGCAGAAAGGGCTGCGGCCGTTAACTGTGTTGGTAAAGTGCTGTTAGCTGATAACGCCTGTTACGATAACCAGCTGGCAGAAAATGTCAGCCTGCTGGTGGCTGAACTGGGCAAGAATTACAGCCACATTCTTGTGTCCGCTGGCACGACGGGTAAAAACCTGATGCCCAGGGTGGCTGCCTTACTGGATGTTGATCAGATTTCCGACATTATGCGTGTGGAAAGTGATGATACCTTCGTGCGTCCCACCTATGCCGGTAATGCCATTGCTACCGTTCAGTCTACTGCGTCTGTGAAGGTGATTACTGTGCGTACGACAGGGTTTGACCCTGTGGCTACGGAAGGAGGCAGTGCCAGCGTTGAAGCACTGGATATTGTCCATGATGCAGGCATCTTCCGGTTTTGTCAGTGAAGAGCTGGCGGAGTCAGACCGTCCGGAACTGGCTGCTGCAGAAGTAGTGGTATCCGGCGGCAGGGGCATGGGTAATGGAGAGAATTTTGAAATTCTCTATAAACTGGCCGACAAGCTGGGTGCTGCGGTGGGTGCTTCCCGTGCGGCAGTAGACGCAGGCTTTGTGCCGAATGATATGCAGGTAGGACAGACGGGCAAAATTGTCGCTCCCAACCTGTATGTCGCTATCGGTATCTCGGGTGCCATACAGCATCTTGCCGGTATGAAAGACTCCAAAGTGATCGTGGCAATCAACAAGGACGAAGATGCCCCTATTTTCCAGGTAGCAGACTATGGTCTGGTAGCAGACCTGTTCGAAGCCGTACCTGAACTGGAGCAGAAACTGTAGAAACCGCGGGCAGGGGACCCTAAACGTTCCCTGCCCGTCGATTGTCAGGGATAGTCCACTTGCAAATATGGAAGGCGAAGCTCTTATAGCAACAATAACATTCGGGAGTTTGCTTTGATTCGTATTTTGATCGTCGATGATCACGACCTGGTACGAACCGGTCTTTCACGTATGCTGGGTGATATGCCAGATATTGAAGTGGTTGCTGAAGCATCCAGCGGCGAAGAAGCTATTACAGTCTGCCGGAAAGTGTGTCTTGATAAAGAGCGCATTGATGTTGTCCTGATGGATGTGAGAATGCCGGGTATTGGCGGCCTTGAAGCAACTCGTAAAATTCATCAGTTTAATCCTGCCATAAAAGTCATTGCCGTGACGATTTGTGATGATCAGCTCTACCCCACCAAGTTAATGGAAGCCGGTGCTTCAGGCTATGTCACTAAAGGCATTAATATCGATGAAATGGTCACAGCGATAAAAGCGGTGGCCAGGGGGCAGCGTTATATCAGTCCCGATATCGCCCAGATGCTGGCACTGAAATCGCTACAACCGGACAGCGACTCTCCGTTTGACGTACTCTCAACCAGGGAAATGCAAATCGCACTGATGATTGTCGGCTGTGAAAAGGTGCAATCGATTTCAGATCAGTTATCTCTAAGTCCTAAAACAGTCAACAGCTATCGTTACCGAATATTCGAGAAGCTGAATATTTCCAGTGATGTTGAACTGACGCATCTGGCTATACGACACAGTCTTGTGGAAACCGTTTAGTCCTGCCCGCTTCGAAGGGTATACTGGTCGAAATTTCTATCTCTATCATCAGGCTTTATGGATACAGGCGATCATTCCGAACGCTTCGACTACAAGACGTTTCTTGAGCAGGCTCCCAACCGCCCGGGGGTCTATGATATGCGTAACGAGCAGGGCGAAACGCTGTATATTGGCAAGGCGAAAAACCTGAAAAACCGGTTGTCCAGCTATTTCCGGCCTACCGGTCTGACCACAAAAACCATGGCACTGGTCAGCAAAATCCACAGTATCAACCTGACCATCACGCGTTCAGAAACGGAAGCGCTGATACTGGAACAGAATCTGATTAAGGACAGGCGACCCAAGTACAATATTCTTCTGAAAGACGACAAATCCTATCCTTATATTTATCTGTCGACCGAGGATGAATTTCCATCTGTCGTCTACCAGCGTGGTAAGCCGAAAAGTAAAAAGGGTCAGTTTTTTGGTCCTTATCCCAGTGGCTGGGCAGTACGGGACAGTCTTAACCTGATGCAGAAGGTTTTTAAATTACGACAGTGTGATAACAACTATTTCCGCAATCGTACCCGTCCGTGTCTGCAGTATCAGATTAATCGCTGCAAAGCGCCCTGTGTCAATCTTGTCAGCAAAGAAGAGTACGAGCAGGATGTGGCTGATACGCGACAGTTTCTCGAAGGGAAAAGTCAGCAGTTAATTCGTACCCTGATTAAACGTATGGAAACTGAGTCGGAACGCCTCAACTTTGAGCAGGCTGCCGACATTCGTGACCAGATCAACCATCTCCGGCAGGTTCAGGAAGCACAGTCAGCCGATAAAGGGGCTGCGAATGCCGATGTGGTTGGTGTGTCTGAGCAATCTGGCAGTGTCTGCTTTGACGTCCTGTTTGTACGTGGGGGCAGAGTGCTGGGGCATAAAAGTTATTTCCCTGACTTCAAACTTGAAGCCGACAGAAATGACTACCTGGCAGACTTTCTTGGGCAGTTTTATATCAAGCTGAGTGACAGTCGCGACTATCCTGCCGAGATCATTATCCCCATCGAATACCAGGAATCAGCCGTACTGGCCGAAGCGATCACGGAAGTGAGTGGAAAAAAAGTCGCTATTAAACACCGTGTACGCGGGGAACGCAGTGAGTGGCTGGAGCTGGCCAATAAAAATGCTGATATGAGCCTGGAGAGCCAGCTCGCCAGCAAAACCCATAGCCTGCAACGAACAGAACAACTGACGTCGCTTTTATCGTTGTCAGAAACCATCAGCCGGATGGAGTGTTTTGATATCAGTCATACGTTCGGTGAAGAAACCGTGGCGTCCTGCGTTGTGTTTGGCTCAGCCGGTCCTCTGAAAAGCGAGTATCGTCGTTTTAATGTCAAAGGAGTTACGGCCGGTGATGATTATGGCGCTATGCGCTTCGCCCTGCATAAGCGCTATAAAAACCTTAAAGAAAACCCTGAAAATACCCCGGGCGTGATCATTGTTGATGGCGGCAAAGGTCAACTTGGTATTGCTGAAGAGGTGATGAATGAATTGTCCCTGCAGCATATTCCCCTGCTGGGTGTCGCTAAAGGCGTCAGCCGAAAGCCCGGGCTGGAAACGCTGATTTACCAGGGCGCTGAGTTGCATTCCAAAGGAAATGAGGCAGCGCTATTGCTGATCCAGCAAATAAGGGATGAAGCGCATCGTTTTGCCATTACCGGTCACCGACAGCGTCGACAGAAAGTACGACAGAAATCTACCCTTGAGTCTATACCCGGTGTTGGAGCCAAACGACGTTCAGCCCTGCTGAAGTTCTTTGGTGGACGGCATGGTGTTATTGAAGCGCCTGTTGAAGAGCTGGCGAAGGTTGAGGGTATCAGCCGTAAGCTGGCGGAACAGATTTACGAACACTTACACTCTAACTGACTTGTGCTTCAGGTATTTGATTGTACTTGTAACAGCATCTGTGTAAGTTATGCATGTTTTTTCATTCACTGGCGACCCACATTATCCGGTCGTCAGTGGCGACTGAGATTCACGCTGGATTACAATCCGAACTATGAATGTCCCGAATATACTGACATCACTGCGTATCGTTCTGGTACCGTTTCTGGTACTGGTTTTCTACATGCCTTATGAATGGAGCTACTCGGCCTCTGCAGCGATCTTTGCTGTGGCAGCCATTACTGACTGGTTTGATGGTTATCTTGCCCGCCGCTGGAACCAGACCACTGCTTTTGGTGCGTTCTTTGACCCGGTTGCAGATAAAATCATGGTAGCCACCGCGCTCTGTTTGTTGATTGAAGAATTTGGTGCATTCTGGATGACAGTACCCTCTATGATCATTATTGGCAGGGAGATTGTTATTTCGGCTCTGCGTGAATGGATGGCTGAGCTGGGCAAGCGCACCAGTGTTGCGGTTAACAGGATTGGCAAGCTTAAAACCGCTGCGCAAATGGTGGCAATTACACTGCTTCTGTTCACACCTGTGCCTTTGGCAGGGATTATTGGTTATATTGGTCTCGCCCTGCTTTATGCTTCTGCAGTACTGACGTTATGGTCAATGTATGTGTACCTTCGTGCTGCGTGGCCTGATTTATCCCCGTTCTCTAGGGGCTGAGCACAAATGATGTGCGCAAGGTGTTGACACAACGAGAAAAATTCTTAAACTACGCAGCATCTTCAACGGGAACAACTTCCCGGAAAGATTAAGCGGGAATAGCTCAGTTGGTAGAGCACAACCTTGCCAAGGTTGGGGTCGCGAGTTCGAGTCTCGTTTCCCGCTCCAATTTAGATTTGAGTGTGAAATGCAACCTTACTAAGGTTGGGGTCGTCTCTTTATAATAAGAGCGAGTCTCGTTTCCCGCTCCAGTTTAAAAGGCGAGTTAGCAAAGCGGTTATGCACTGGATTGCAAATCCACGTAGACCGGTTCGACTCCGGTACTCGCCTCCATATTTGAAAAGACAACAGGTGTTGTTTTTTCAAAGCTTGAAGCGCTACAATGCTTCAAGCGCCCGGGTGGTGAAATTGGTAGACACAGCAGACTTAAAATCTGCCGACCGTTAGGTCGTGCCGGTTCGATTCCGGCTCCGGGCACCATACAGAAAGGCCATCGTTCATTCGATGGCCTTTTTTTTCGCCTGTTTCAGGGCTACAGCCCTTGAAACGCCTGCTTTCCCGCTAAAATATTCAACCTTCAAAAATTTTATTCCTCACTATTTTTCACCTCTTTTCACTGTGTTTTTCGTTCAAAAATTTCCACTTCCTGACCACTGCTTCCACCACTAAGCTTTTCCTGTGAGAGTAAGCCTAAGAGGGTGATTTCCATGGCTTCATATGAAGAAAGAATCCACGGGTGGTTGGTGCGAATTCATAAGTTTGGAGTGCGAGAAAGCAAAACTTTCGACACAAAAGAAGAAGCTGAGTCCTGGGCTAACAAAAGGGAAGAAGAAATAGCCGCAATGGGCAGCTCTGAACGGGAGGTTGCCAAAGTACGAAGGCAGAAGGTAACCCTGCGCCAATGCTTTGAACGATATATCAAGGAAGTAAGCCCCAAGAAAAAAGGCAAGGAGACGGCTCTCCGGGAAGGTAAGCGGTTTATGCAGTTCTGCACCAATCCTTCACACGAACCACTGGGCAGTTTGATGGATAAGAAAATGTCAAAAATTGAGCCCCATCATATTGCCGAGTGGAAACTGAATCGCTTGAATCATGTAACGAACAGCTCGGTGGTCAGGGATAAAAATTTTCTCAGCCATGTATTCAGCACAGCTAGGGAATGGGGGTATATAGAAGAAACACCGTTCGGGGGGAAAGTGAAGTTCAGTGAAGACGATGACAGTGACCGGGATCGCAGGGTCACTGATCAGGAAATTGAGGAAGTACTGTTTGCCCTGGATGATTGGGATCGGCAGAGAAAACCGGAAACACCCAGAGAGACAGTAGCGCTGTTGTGGTGTCTTTGTCTTGAAACCGGAATGCGTTTACAGGAAGTGAAGTTTCTAGAAGCGGCCGAAATTGATCTGGAATCGGGTGTGATCGATTTGCCCAGAGAAAGAGTTAAAGAGAAACGGAAAAAGTCAGTGGCTCTGACGGATGAAGCCATCCGGTTAATTCAGTTAGGCAAAACAGAGGAAAAGTATTGGTTTGATAGTAATAAACTGAATGTCAGCTCTATCTTCTCTCTGGCTAGCCGGCAGACAACCATAGAAAACCTCCAGTTCCGGGATTCCAGACATGAAGCTTTGACTCGTTTATCTGAAAAGCTGAAACCCTTTGAATTAGCCCGTCAGGCAGGGCACAGGGACATGAACAGAACCTTAAAATACTATCGCAAGACAGCCAGAGAGTACGGGCAGAAACTGCGAGATTAACTGACGGATCGCTTGCGACCTCTCTTTTTGGGATGTTGTTCACCTATATTGTCAGACTTGATGTAAGCATTTTCAGCCCACAGAATCACATCACTGTTTAACCATCGGGGTTTGCTTTTGTGGCGCTGACCATCAATAACGATTTCGTTATGCCTGGGAGGAGGGAAGCCGGTCTGTTTGACCAGAACATTACGAGTGTAATTGATAGAGTGATCAAGAAAGCGGGCGATGCTTTTTATTGACCAGAACTCGATTTCATTTTTCATCGTTCAGTACCTTTAACAAAGGGCCGGGCAACTCATGATGGGGGAAGTGGAGTGAAGGTAGCGAGTGAGAACCTGCAATTTTTGTAGCGGTGTATTCCTGTTCATCGATCCATTGTTGCTCGAAGGCTACTTCAACCAGCCGGTCAACCAACTCAGTGAAGGAGAGTGCGCCCTGACGAACCAGCTTGATATTGCTGGGCGGGCGCATCAGGAAAAGCGCAGGATAAGCAAGAATGTTCAACGCACCCGGTGGTGATAAGTCAATGTGACTATTAGGGAACTCTCGAATTGTGTTTCCGTCCGTTGATATTGCAATGATTTCAAATCCATAGTTCATTCGCAGCAAGAGAACAGCTTTGGCCTGAACATGACATAGGGGGCAACTGCCCTTGTAGTAAAATACCAGCCCTGCCATTTTAGCGATTTTTGTCAAAATGGCTTCTTTGGCTTTGTAGGCAATATCATCTTTAATTTTTGCTGCTGCGGGAGATATAGGGCGTCGGATGTTTTCATCCAGATAGGGGTCGTTTTCTATAATCCGTTTGCCAGCATGGGCAAATCGCTCGGCCTTATCTTTCACTATTTTATTCAGATAGAGATAAGCACTGATATTCTCTTTGCTTGGGTCATCTATTGCCCTGTCCAGATATTCACCGATATTTTTTCTGATCCAGCTGGCAGGAGGCTCTTTTGATAATACGGCTGACATAGCTGGATTATTGGTTTGCTCTTCTGGTTCAGGTATCGATTCATACCAGAACCAGCCCTCAGAGTGTCGGTCAAACCATCGCTCCTCCGAGATGGCGGTTGCTGGAAAAAGCAGTAATAAAAGAAGGAAGAAAAACATCAGACACGTTTCTGCCAGTTGGCTGTCCACCAACCGAGTGAAAGGGTGGTCAGCCAAGCCATTACAGGAAACAGCCAGACGGGAAAAGACCAGGGAATCATCACCAGATATAAGAACAGTCCCGGAATCCAGCGGCACAGTCTGCGGCTCCACAGGTTTCGTAGTGGGCTGGTGTAGTGGAAATCATGGTAGCGAATTTTCCGGATCAACCATCCGTCCATGACCGCAGCCAGAAGAACGATGCCCCAGTAAGGAAAGCAGGCGATTAGCAGGGCAATACGATAAAACAGTTGTTGCAGAAGCGTCAGGAAGTTCCGGACAACGCTTTGGAAAAACTCGATGGTTTTGGCGAGCCCTTCGCCCATCTTGCGATCCGGCGTAGTGTGCTTCAGTAGAAAGCCCTGAACGCCCGTTTCAAACACTGTTTTGCTGTAGAGCCTCTGTCCTGTATTGATAATCCAGATTCCATTACCTTCTCCCAAGCTTTGAGCGTATTGCTGTTGCTCTTTCTGAAGATATTGATTCATGTTTTGTCCGGGGATAGCCAGCCAGATCAGAATGAGACCCAGCCCATAGCACCAGACGACGATGGGGCTGGTCTGTTTTTGAGAATTTGTCATGGATTGTTTTGATATCAGAGGTTCAGGATTCTGGAGAGCAGATGATCGGAATACGACCTTTCAGCAGACGACCACCGCCCAGTCGTGCCACATATTCCAGGTTGGGGAGCTCGCCTAACAGTTGCGGCGGGAACAGGTCGCCGGTTTCCTCCAGCTGTTGTTCACTTAAGCTGCCTGTAAACTCCATTGGGCGGTTGGCGTCGGTGCTGATGCCCTGATTGCGGATAAAGTAGCGGTAACGAACCGGTGGCAGTTTGTCGGTGATAAATTTCTGGGTTTCGGGGTTCTGGGTTCGTAGGCAGATTAGGTGGTTGCAGTTGTCGATAAACTGTTCCGCTGCCGCTTCTGAGCCCAATTGCGCCTCAAAGTCCGCCAGTGTCTGGGTGGCGACGTACAGCCGGAATTTGGCTCCCCGTCCTTTGTTGAGCAGGGATAACAGTTGTGGGCAGAGTACTTCAGCGGCTTCATCTACGAATAAGTTAATAGGTTGATCATTTGTGGATGAGTAGTTGTAACGATCACCTGCCACAGCGGCAAGATCGGCCAGTAACAGCTGCCCGATAGCTTTTCCCACCATCGGGTCGCTTAACGAATCCAGTCCGAAATACATCACCTTGTTTTGTTCAATCAGGTTAGCCGTATGAGTACAGGGTCGAAGGTCGTCTATATCCGCAGGGTCGGGCGATAACAGTCGTGCAAGAGGTCCACCGGTTAACATGCCCAGAACAGGCAGCAGGGTAGCGACCATCTTGCCGTAGTGCGCCCGGTCGTGTTCAAACAGTGAGATCAATCCTTCTACGTCGGTACATGGATTGTCAGGCATGGTCTGTTCTCGGTAAAGCTCTATCCAGCGGCGAGCTACGGTATCCTGATTGGCCTTACCCTGTTGTGATTTTGAAGTGATTTTTTTCTCGGCTTCAGGACAGTGGCTTGAACACACCGCTGTTAAAGCCCGTATCAACAGCCGGGCAACACCACCTTCCAACCCTTGCCGAATAAGTACCAGAGTGGGACGTTGACCGCAGAGAAGATAGCCCTGCACCACAGCATCCACCGCTTTCTGGGCAAATGCCTGAAACGGTGCGTTATCACCGCCCGACGGCATCAGCCCGGCAATGCGACTGGCCAACTCGCTGGAACGGTTAAAGTTCTGTAACAGGTTGATACGGATGGAGTCCGCCGGAAAGCCGGGATGAAACTTCATAAAGCGACGTTGACTGCCTGACAGTTCACAACTTCTGAGCGTATGGGAAGCAAGGTCATGGTCGCCTTTGGGATCGATGATAATCACCGGCTCGTTGCGTAGCACCGCCTGAGTGACCAACAGATCAAACAGCCGGGTTTTGCCGCTGCCGGGAACACCAATCACCATGGTGTGCATCTGAACCTGTTCCAAGGGTTGAAACAGTGTTTGCTCATGCTCTTCCATGCCATGAATCCAGCCTGCGCCCATAATACTCTCAGATTTGGCGGGCTGGTTATCGCTGCGAAGCAGGTCCCATGCCAGCTGTCCGTGCTGTCGTTGCCACTCAAAACCCCAGCCCAGCCAGACGCCTTTCTCACTGTTTTGTTGCTGAAGGGTTTGGCACTGTTTGGCGGTCAATGTGAGTAGGGTCAGCTTTTTGCCTTTCAACCTCCGGTGTCGCTGCCATAGGGGCAGGGCTTGAGTCAGTCTGACGAGAGTGGTTGTGGCGCACAGAGCGGTGGTCACCATAAAACCAATTGTTGGCAGGGTGCTGAAAAACATCAGGGTGATGGCAATATTCATTGACGTGAACCAGAGCACCGCCGAGCTGAGTTCATAAATGGGTCGCCAGCTTTGCAGGTAGGGCTTGTCGCTGATCATGGTGTAGCCTCTGCCGCTGCATTACTGGCTGGCAGCCATTGGCGACACTGTTTAGATATTTCCGGTTGCAACGCAATCACCTGACGACCATTGCGGCGAATGATGACCTGGTTAGCGATGGGGCGCAGCCAACCCTGCTCTTGCCAGCACTCCAGCAGGGCATCGGGTTCGGGCAATCCTTCCTGACTGGAGACATCTTCCGGCCATTGCAAAAGCAGAGACTCTTTTGCCCATTTCACACTGTCGGGGTTCAGTCGGGACACCACCTGTTTTAACCACTCCAAACCATTTCCAGACGGTTGTTTTGAAGCCGTTTGTTTTAAAGCTGTCTCTTTTAACGTTGGCTGCTCTGGGGCAAGGGGGTGAGCAAGACCTGTCAGAGCTTCTCCCCGTACAAAGTGCAGTTTGACACTTTTCAGGCGAGCCACTTCCACTGCATTCACCAGTTGTTTAACCGCTAAAGGGCTACTCTGCCCCACCAGTGCGCTGATAAAGGTTTGCCAGAGAATGCCCTTATCATGGTCTGGCTTTAAGGCATAACGTAGGTTGTTGGGTATCAGTTGTTCCAGCAGTAACAGGTTTGTCCAGGTATATTCTTGTGGAATGGGCTTATCGGGGCGGGATTCACAGTGCTGCCAGTGAGGGCAGTAACGTTCAATTCGGTATTGTTGCAGCCAGCTTTGCAGACTTTGCTGAGTCGCCATCCACTGTCCGACCTGTTCATCCCTGATTGTTACACAGCTGATCATGCGTCCACTGTCATGCAGCAGTCCGGCGACACCGGCCATTAATCGCCAGAGGGGCTGTCTTGCCCGGCGTCGATCCGGGTAGAGATCATGATCCACATGGATTTGTTGTGTGGAAGACACCGCCCAGAAAGCAGTTTCCAGAGCATGGCGTAAGGCTCCGGCGGGTTCACAATGATGCAGGGGGTGAGCAGGCAATAAGTGCAGCCAGAGAGCCAGCTGATCCAGCGTCTGGTTAAACAGTTCCTGCAGTTCATCAGGCAGACAGAGTTGTTCATTGACCTGCTGAATCAATAGTTGTTGCTGATGCAATATGGTTCCTACTCCCACCTGATAGCCTGCACACCCCTCTGACGGATTGGTATCCGGTGCTGGGTGGGGTGTTGGCAGAGATTCCGTTTTTTGATGAGGGTGCAGCCAGTGGTTAACCACCGATAAAACCTGGGAAGCGGTCATGGTTAGAGCCCGAATATGGAGTTGATAATGGTGGGAGTCACCTGCAAACCAACAGCCGCACCGACGCCGGTAGCAAAACCGATCAGGGAGTTGCGTGCCATGCCGTAAGCCAGTCCTATCAGGACAAAGGAGATGGACAGTGTTCGACCAAGGTCGCCTTTAATCCAGCCCACTAATCGCCCGTAGATTTCCGAAAAATCATTGGAGCCTGTGACGGTCAAAGTGTCTGCAGCCCAGAGTTCTGGCGACAATAAGGCCAGTATCAGGATTGCTGCGGTTTGCAGCATTATGCGTTGCTGATGGAGGTGGCTTTGTAAGAAGTGGGGAGTGCTGGCAAGACAAGATAAGGAATACATGGGATACGTCTCTTAGTCAGTGGAAGTGTAAATGGGAACCGCAGACTGCCATTCCCTCGGGTAGATGTCGGTCATCACCACACCGCCGCTGTGCCAGTTACCCTGTTTATCCACCCAGGGGGCGATCCAGATTCTCAGGATTTGAGCGGGTAACCGGTTTGGGATTGATTCAGGAGTGATGACATTTAGATCAGGTTCTGCTTTGGTCATGGTGGGTGGTTGTGGCGGTGTTATGGGTTCAATGGTGGAGAGGTCGGTGTCCCTGTAGACTTGCCGTGCGGATTTGCAGACCCCTTTGCCGGGCTTCTCACAGGCATATTCACTTTCTCCTATTCCCAAAACGGAGCAGCCCTGAAGGAAAAAGGTTGAAGCACAAAGGAACAAGGTCACGACGATTTTGAAATGTTTTACGCTCATGGCTTTAACCCTCGGGTCAGGATCAAATCAACTTTTCGTTCTGCGCTGATCTCAATAACCGGTACCATTTGATCCGCCAGTTTCAGATAAAAGTCCGCCAGCTTTTCCAGAGCTTTGTTGCTTCCTTTGATCAGTGAGCTTTGCAGGGCGTCACTGCCTTTTAACCCGGATTGAAAAGGAGACTGAATTTCACCGTTTTTATTGGGTACCACTGAGAACACCGGAACAGGTTTGATATCAAAAGCCTGACTGACACCACTGAGAAATCCTGCCATCGCCGCTTTCGCCATGACCTGTCCCTGCTTGCTGACCAGTCTGCCCCGCAAACCTGCCTTGCCATCTTCTCCGGCTAAATACCCTTCCAGTGGTCGTTCAACAATCTGCTCTTTGTCTTTGATTTTGTTGCTGAAAATGCACGACAAAGTTTCACTGCGAAGGTAAGCCCGTTCTGAACTCAGGTCGCCATAGCCGGAAGCCAGCACAAAACATTCACGGACATTGGTTCGGTAGCGGTTGGGTAAAATAGCGGAGGCTTTGATTCGGATAAGAACGGGATAAGGCTCCCGTCGTGCGCCTTGGCCGGTGGGTACATCCAGTCCTGTTATAAGCTGACCCGATAGAATACTGCCAGCGGGCAAACGCAATAACTTGGGTTTTATCTCTGCCTTGGTGTCTGTTGTTGCCGGAGGCGTGAAAGTAGCGCCCAGCATGCGTATGGGTTTAGGTGACGGCGGAGCTTCTTGCTCTTCAGGCTCAGGGTATTGCAAGGGAGGGGGTTGGTTATAATGGTTCCAGCTCAAAACGTCAGGAGGCAAGGGTTCTGGTGAATTAATGGCTTCTGTAGCAATGGTTTTGCCTTGAGCCGGATCAACGCTGTTCAGTCGTTTAATTTCCTGTTGTAACAGCTCCATCTCTTTCTGATGTTGTTCATGGAGTGCCTGTTGCTGCTGATTAATGTTCTCCAGATCGGCGCTAATGCGGTTCAGGGTCAGCTCTTTTGGAGGAACGCCGGTAAAATCCACGCTCTGTGCGTTTGTCTCATCGGTTTTGTCGCCCTCCGGTTGATACTTTTTGCTGGTGACAAAAATCAGGGTGATGATGACCAGAGCACTGCCCAGCACAATGCCTAAACGTTGGACTCCGGGCGTTAAATAGCGGTTAAGGGTGTTCATGGGCTTTTTATGAAAAGAAGAATCAGTAGCTGAGTAATGAAGGGCGAACAGGAGGAGCTGACTCCGGCTCTTCAGCTTGGGAAACAATAAACAGCTCTCGCTTCTGTCCCGGATATAAACTGTTTTTCGGCCACATGGATACCGCACTGACGTAACGACCATGACAGCTCTGCTCATGGAAGGTCACCGGTTTCTCGGTGTGGTTTCTGGTGGTACCGACCAAAACATTAAAATGATGTCCTTGAACCTGTTGTGCCTGGGTAAAGTCAAAGACCAGTCCATCCTGCTGGCAAGGTTGCACAGTGGAAGCGGTAAACTTCCCCAATTCGTAGCCTTCCGGGATTTGACCTTTGACCAGTGTCTTTAAAATATCGGTGATGGTCTGTTCATAGTCTGCGGACTCTTCCCATTTTCGGGCAGCTTCCCGATTGCCCAGTAAGATTCGTTGCCATTGTTTGGACAGGGTGAGCTGGATCTCTTTTGGTGGTACGTCCAACAAAGTCACCAATAACGACAGGGCGTGGGATTCATTGTCGGGAGGAGTGATGTACACGACAAAAGGTTCCTCCTGTCGTGACGAAAGGTAGATAACAGGGCCTTCTATACGAATGTCCGCCTGATCAATGGTGCGTACTTGGGGTGCGGGAAAAGGTGTCACGATCCGGTTCAGGTGCAATCGGCTCAATGTGACCATTTGCTGTTGTCCGGGGGACACCTGCAATTTTACCGGGGGTGTTCCGGCTGCGATTAAGGGTGATCCAAATAAAAGGCAATAAATACAGACGGCAGAAGCCAGTGTTCTGTTCATAGTGAGGTTCTCCAGGGGGATTATTTCAGGTTGGAATCAATCTGAATGGCAGCCAGCACAGGGCGGTAGCGGATAATGTCGAACCGGAACGTGAAGTTTTTTTGTCCCTTCAGCCTTTGATTACCAGAGTTCATTACTGCATTGCCCGTGACCTTTACGGCTTTTGATTCTTCAATAAATTCAAGATGTAACGGTTCAAAGCTCATGCTGACTTTATCGTCCCGCAATTGACGGAACTGCCTGTTCAGTGTGTCCTGCACCTGCTGGTAGAGGTTGGGAGCAAACAGGCTTTGCAATCGGGATTCTACAAACGACAGATTCTGTGGGTTTAGATTGCCCAACAGCTCTGCCAGCGACAGCCCCCACCATTCATGGTAAGCGACAGACGCCTCACCGGAATGAATCCAAGCCTGAGTTTCCATAAACGGCATCAGTAGCTCTACCGTTGGCTTGCGGCTCAAACAGTGAACAATCAACAGGGCATTGGTAACGACCAGAATCAGCAGGATCAACCGATCCATACAGAGCCGTTGTCGCCACTCTTTAAAGCGTTGCAGGTAGTCGGTGATGGTCATTTGCGGCAGGGATAGAAAGTTCGGATATAGGGGTTGGGTAATGTTTTGGATCGGGAGAAACAGAACCCCAGCCAGTACATTCGATGGCTCAGATGCCCGTCAGGGTGCCGATCCCGAAATCGCCGGTACAGCCGTATCGCCATAATGCCCAGCAAAATGCCAAACAACAGATGATCAAACCAGATACCCCAGATCAGGCCGACGGCGACGGGGTAAACTTCGTCCAGTGACCAGAACAGGAACTGGATGGGGTCGTTGATGGTGCGGGGGATTTCCATGATTTCCACTTTTGTGAAGTTAATGTGTTTTCGAATATTTCGTTTATTGCTATTTCGTTTATTTCGATTAAACTGTAGATAATGACAAACTCAGGAAGTACGCCATCAAGGACTATCTATGACTACCAAAGACAAACTGACCCTGCCTACGGCAGAAGAGATAGCTATTGCACAAGAGTGCAGTCGGGAGATTTCGGCCTACCTGGAAACAGGTACCGAGTCACAACAAATTGCCATCAGCTCTAAGGATGGTGAAAAGCATGCTCTGTCGATTCCCACCAGAGCATTAAGCCTGCTGGTTGATATCCTGGCGCAGCTCGGACAGGGCAATGCTGTGAAAATCATTCCTATTCATGCTGAATTAACGACTCAGGAAGCGGCAGATATTCTTAATGTTTCCCGGCCTTACCTTGTCAGGATGCTTGATCAGGGGGAGATTCCACATCACAAAGTGGGTCGTCACCGCAGAGTGCGCTATCAGGATCTGATGGACTACAAAACAGCTGTTGATGCCAAAAGGCTATCGTCTCTGGATGAGCTTTCTGCCCTGTCCCAAATGCACGACCCGGAGTATTGATGGCTTCCCAATTTACAGCGGTTTATGATGCCTGCGTCATTTATCCCTCAGTCTTACGAGATGTTTTGCTGCGACTGGCTTTGACGGATACATTCAGGGCTAAGTGGACCGACAGGATTCACGACGAGTGGACTCGCAACCTAAAGGCAAACCATCCGGACATTGATGAAAACTACCTTCGAAAAACAAGACAGTTGATGAATTCCCACGTCAGGGACGCTCTGGTCGAAGGTTATGACTATTTGATTGATTCAATTGTTCTGCCTGATGAAAATGATCGTCATGTTGTGGCAGCTGCCATCGCCTCAAACGCTGATGTTATTGTCACTTATAACCTGAAGGACTTTCCCGATGAAGCTCTTGCGCCTTTCGAACTTCAGGCCATACATCCGGACAGCTTTATTCATGACTTGATCGATTTACATCCTGCAGAGGTGATCGGGGTTATTCGAACTGCAAGAGATTCCCTAAAGAACCCTCCAATGACCGTGGACGAATACCTTGGCAGGCTCAGAAAACAGCGCTTACCGGAAACAGTAACCTGGCTTGAAACCATGAAGCTGGCTTTGTGATCGTTTTTACTGACGGTTCTTAGACTTTCGCAGGTTATCCGTTTTCATTTGTTGGTAATGGTTTACGTCTTGAGTCGTTAGCCCCTGGTAACGGGAATTCAACCGCTTCCGGCTATCTTCCCGCTGATCGTCAAAATCCAGCCTGGAACCTTTGCCTGTGAGCTTTTCAAGATTGAGCTGCTTCAGTGTATCGGCATTCAATTCCGGCAACTTGTTTTGCAGTTTCAGCAGTGCCAACCATTCGCTCAGGTCTATTCGGTTCCAGTCTACCGTTTGTAAGATTTCGGGAGTGATACCTGAACAGTCTGGATGTTTGGCTGAACCCCAGCCCATGTCCAACTGCTGCCGAATCTGCACTTGCAGGATACGGGACAGAGGCGAGTTGAAGCAGCAGTAGCTGTTAAATTCCAGACTGGTTATTCCCAATAACTCGGACTCTCGATAACTGCCGATTTTGTGGCAGGTTTTCATCTCTCGTTTGGCCGCCAGTTCAAACTCGTCATCTTCACACTGGTAAGCGATCTGTACGATCAGTTTGGTCATAACATAGGCGGTATAGAGCATGGTGACGGCACTGATGGCCGAAGTGATGGCCGGATTCATCATCAGCGTTTGTTGACTCAGCTGCCCACCCTGTGAAGCCAGATTATCGCCTACAGTTCGGAACAATAGATTGGTGGCATCTTCTCCTAGCACTTTCTGGACGACTTCGGCCATCATTCGCATGAGCTGTTGTTGCATATTACCGAGAACACTCTTTTGCGCTTCCTGTGACAGCTCTCCGGCAATGGGTTGAGCTGTCGCAGCCTGGGTGTGGACTTCAGCGGGTGTTGGCCAGAGCTTTTCGGTGAGTTTATCCCAGCTATTCTCCATATAAGAAGCCACATCTGACCAGAGATTTTTTGCAGGTTGAGTGAGCTTATTAATACCCTGCATCAACGGCTCTCGCAATTTCTGGTAGCCTCCGGTCAGGAGGTTGGGATAATGACCTTGCAGGTGGATCGCTGACTTGTCGAACAGATAGCCCATCAACAGCAGGTTCAGGTAGCTGCCAAAATTGACGTTGGTGGGGAGGTTGCAGCAGTCCACCATATTGAAAATACCTTTTTTGCAGGTGCAGGCTTTACCGCTGAATATCTGACAACCACCACCATAAGGGTCACACTCCATATCGTGCGCCATATGTTTTGCGGCGTGGAGACCACTTACCGCACTGGCAAAGTCCGTATTATCAGCATCGGTAATATCTGCCTGACACTCTCCTAACATGCACTTCATAGGTTGGCCTTCGCAGTGAATGCTCTCTTCGATGCCGATGCGATTCAGTGAACCTGTGTAGCCGCAGTCGTAGCGGTCTTCTGAGGTGTAGCAGACTCCACCTTCTTTTGATGGAGAGTCTCCCAGACACCGGCTGCCGAGAAATTCACAGTCAGGATTATTGGCAAACTGGGAACAGCCATCGGGAGGTTGTTGTATGGCGGCGGTCTTGTAATAAAAACAATCAGCCTCTGCTCTTGCTGTTTTGCAGTCGGAGGGCAGTTGTCGTGACAAGGTAGGACGTAACGCTATCACTTTGCCATGAAGAGAGTGTTCTGCCTCTGTCATCCGTTCAAGGCAGTGGAACTGAAGGTTACATAATCCATCCTGTTGCCACTGTTTCATGGCTTGCAGCTGTTCAAGTTGGGAAACAGGTGTCCAGCGGTCTTCATCCACCAGTTTGTCCATATCAAAATACAGCTTTAGCAGAGCGTAACCTTCGCCCATATCTCCTACAGATGTTCGTATTTTGACCGCCAGTTGATGATCCAGGCTTTTTAAAACAGCTCTGTCCAGTGTAACGGGGCTATTCAGATAAAAATTCTCGTCCAGTTCACAACCTCCGCCGCTCTCTGGTGGAAAGTCGCCATTGCTCTGCCATACCTTCTGATTGTTAATCCATATTTGCATCCGGTCATCCCAGCGGGCTTCCTGAATGACGGCACGGGTAAGGGCTTCCGGTTTTTGCAAAGTGACAGTGAAGGTTTCCTCTTTGATACAGCAGCCGCAGCGGTAGTAGTTATCTGCGCCCCGATTTTTGCCCAATCGAATCTGAATGCAGCCTTCATATGCAGAACTACTTTCACAGCTGTTCATACCCGATAAACCTGAACCGGAGACATATTCAAGGAATGGGCTGATTCGGATTTTACGGCTAAGCGTTACGCTGTCGTCTGTGACCAATGCCCGGGTGCACTCCCTGATATCGGGGCTGTGTACCTGTCGATCCTGTTTCAGTACCAACGTTTTCTGATAGTCGCAGCCTTTGAAGTGCTGGCGCAGCTGGGCAATGGTGGCGCTCATCTCTGCATTGGAGTCGTAAACCGGATTGCCCTGAGCATCGGTAGGCCAGTGCTTTTGTTTTGACCATGTATTGGGGTGTTGCAGGACATTCACACTCAGCTCCATAGCTCCCAGAACTCGGTGTTCATTGGCATCGGGATAGTAGCGGTTGGGTGATTGGTTCAACAGGCGCCAGGCTTCGCCTTCCGGTGACTGCTCGGTTTCCAACTGGGTTGCCCGGTGTTCACCAAAGGTTTGTAAGCCATCAAAGTCTTCACTGTGATAAAAGCGTTCCAGCTGTTGTCGGTGTTGGTGGTCTTGAGATTTTTCCATGATGAGCGTGGGGGCAGAACCAATAACCGACTCCGGATTACGGGTAATGGCTTCGGTCTTATGACTGATGTCGTTGAGCCACTGGGAGCGGGTGTGTTGCTCAAAGGTTTTGGCAGCTTCTTCTGCAAAGGCAGTGGTTATGCAAAAGAGAAGAAGGCAATACACTTTGTTGGGCCGACAATACTTCACTGGCTCACTGCCGTCTGACAACAGTCCCGGTACTGCCAGAGCAGATACATGGCGTCGTCTTTACCCAATGGGTGCCGGTGCATTCCCCATGTTACTGCAGAGGCACCGATCCAGTGAGCCTGCTGTTTTTCAGGCTCTGGCCAGAACATGCTCATCTTGTATTGGCTTTTGGGTAGCCAGGGTGTAATACGACTGTGGCACTGTGCATCCTCGCCTACGGTTTTTCGGGCAAGGCCGATGCGATGAATCTTGGCTAATGCTCTTGTTGCCAGCAGGCTGGTGTTATCAGCAAAGTGTCCGTAGGTGCTGGTAAAGCCAGACAGTGGATACAGGTTTCCCCAACTACCAGCGCACCAGTGCAGGCTGTCCATTGGCTGTGAGTTCAAAGCCGATAAGCCGTCCGCAGTACAGGCATTTAAGGCTGAGGGGTTGGCATAAGCGGCAAGGTCTGGTGAAAGCAGAGCCGCTAACTCTGGATGATTCCATGAGGGATCAACTTCCGACAGATTCATCAGATCAAAATCCACCAGATCGCTGTTGCAACCACCGATACCTGTGTACATATTCAGCATCTCAATCAATGGCAAGCTGTAAACATGGGCGTGCATATAGGTCAGCCCTTTGGGGATATTGGCAGAGCCTAATGTTCCCCAACGACGCTGGTCAGCAATAGGCAATTTGTGACCGCCAAGCGCCATTAAACAGCCCGGACCACGAGTGAGTTCTATCAATCGTTGTGGTCGCCAGAATCCTGTAGTGACTCCGGGATGAAATATGCCTGCACTGTCTTCGCACAGACACAGTCCTGTGCTGGTTTTGGCTCTGTGATTTGGTTCCTTGCCGGAACCCAGCTTTGCCAGCCCGATACGGATGGGAAACAACTCTTTCCAGGGGACAGAGGTAATTAGCTTTTCAGAAAGAATCGGTACGTTCTGGCACAGGGCTTTTGAGGGATTGTCTGTGGTTTCAACGGCATAGGCTGGTTGTGTTGTTTTGGAAATCAAAGCTCTTGCCCATGACATCACTTCAATGGCTGAAAACTGTGATACTTCTGCTGTCGTCACTCGCCAGTGATTCTGGCTTTCCGGTGTCATTAATGCGGGTAAGGCTGTCAGTTGAAAGCGATGAACCAGCTCTGGGGGCATGATATAAATTGGATGTTCTTGCCAGATAGACGGCAGTGTTTGAAATTTTTGCAACGAGCCATTTGAAACCAGCACCAAAGCGTCAGGATGTTGCTGTAACCACGGAATCACAGCTTTTTGTTGCTGACGATCATTGATATCAAGCGCAATTATTGGTGTTTGCCAGTGACTGGAAAGTTTCAGGACTTTGCTGGATGCTTGCTGGCTGGTTGGCAGCTTTGCTCCGAAAGAAAAGTTTCTGCTCTGTAACCGCCCGTGTACTTTTGCCTGTACAGCCTGCCAGTCCTGTTGTTTTATGAGTTTGAGCAACACTTCCAGCAAATCGGGTTCGCTAACGGGGTAGGCCGAACCTCTCAGACCCAGATCACCCCGGACACCAATTTGAAACTGCCTTAACAACCACTCGCAGGAGGTAACGCCCGCAACTTTCAGCAACGGCTTGCCGCCCTCAGATAAAAGCAGTGTGGGAACCTGAGTTATACCTGCGGCACTAAAAGCAACCGGATCAATCTGAATCCCATGATTCGTGCCGGATTGCTCCAGAATAGTCTGCCAGTATCGTACGGTTCGGTTCAGAGGTTTATCGCCCGGTAACAGCCCTCTGGCAATGATGGAAATCGACCTGTCTTCCGGCAGAGTTCTGAGAATATCAGTTATAGTCGTTTGTCCAAGGCTCTCGGATATAAACAGCTGAACTGTTATTGCTGGCTGTTGTCCCCATGATACCCGTGGTATCCAAAGGCATAGAACCAAACAAGACAAAGTCAGAGTGTTCCTGCGGTTTTGTGCAGCTTTCGGTTTGTACATGGCTGTGTGGTGTTGATACATTGAGAGGAAAGACAGGCTTCCATCAGCCGGAGGTAGGCAATGATACCGGTCAAGAGAATTAACCATGTGGGCATTCGTGTAAGTGACCTGCAGACGACCAGGGATTTTTATGAACAGCTCGGTTTTCGGTTTCTGGCAGGCCCTGTGGGACCAGAGCCGGTTGCCGTTATGGAGCATCCCTGCGGCGTCAATCTTAACTTTATCCTGAACGCAACAGTTCAGCCGGGAGAGAATATCCTGATGGATGTTGACCAGAAGCATCTGGGCTATACCCATATGGCGCTTGAAGTGGAGGACATCAACGAGGTTCAGGAGCAGTTGCAGGGGCTTGGTATTGCCATCACAGAAGGTCCTATTACTACAGACAATGGTGCTCTATTGCTGTTTATACGTGATCCTGATCGCAATGTGATTGAGTTTCATCAGCCCGGAGATAAACTTTAAGACAGTGTATTCCTGTCTCTTAAAACCTGAACAATGGCATCACTTAAAGCCAAGCCCTGATCACGATAAGCTCTGATAGCCCCTTCATCTTCCGGATGACTGGAGTAGAGCAGTTTTTTAAAGGGATTCAGAATTAACCGACCAATACCGGAGCCCTGTTCTGTCAATACCAGAGCTTCGGAGTATTTACCTTCCACAGTATGAACGGTTTTCAGCAGCTTGTAGCCTTCGGGTGATAAGGGCAGGCGTTGCTGTTTTTCTAACTCGTTGATGGTAGCCAGCTGTTGTTTCAGCAGAAACTGGGTGGCGCTATTGTCCAGTGCGGCTCTGCCTGCGGCGGTTTCGTAAAAGTCTTCGATGCGCTGGGCAGCCATGAGATTAGCACCGTTAAAGCGACGAAAACGACGGAAGCCGTGTTCGATAAACAGGGCAGCTCCTTGAGTATCCCGCATCAGGTTCCAGGCTTCATCAATAACAACCAGTTTTCTTCGGTTCACATCGCCAAAATACATGATCTGCTGGATCAGGTAGATCAGCTCCAGAATCACCACCCGTTGAAGATGCTTGCGGTTATCGAGGTGGCGCAGCTCCAGTACGGTAAACGACTGGTTAATATCCAGTGTATTGTCACCACAGAAAAAACGACCGTATTCTCCTTTTGATGTGAATGCACTGAGCTGTAAGGCCAGATCGGTCATACGCTCGTCCGTATGATGTTTTAACCGCTCCTGCAATAGATCAATACTGCTTCCCGTACCCTCATGCTCCCATAACTCACGAATCTGCTCCCTCAGTCCTGCTTCCTGGTAAGGTGTCAACGGTTCTCTGGGCGATACCATGGCGATGATTAACGCCAGCAGAATATCCCCTTCCTCTTCGTAATCATGCACCAGGGCAAAAGGGTTCATGCCGATATTACTGCCCTGATCAAAATCGAGAAACAGGCCATCAAAATGATGGCAGAGCTTTTTATAACCTTCGCCAATATCCAGCGCCCAGCACTGCCCACCACGGATCAGGATATTGCTGATCATTTCGTTCACCAGCACTGTTTTACCGGCTCCGGAAGTAGCGGCGATAATAGCGTTGTAGTTGCTGTTGGACTCAAACAGTGACAGGTTCATTAGCTGCCCCCGTCGTGAAACAAGATTTAGCAACGCTTCCTGATGCCCCGGCCAGTCATCAAACAGGGGCAGGAGTGGAACGGCATGACGGGTCGCCAGAGTCTTCTCATGCATGGCAATGGTTTGGGTAGCCTTCTGGGCGTTGCCGGGCAGTGTGTTGAGAAACATAGGTAACATAAAATAGACGTCTTCGTAGAGCATAAATCCCAGTTCACGGTAATAGCTGCTGGCATTGGACGACAGGCGATTGGCTTCTTTCTCAGAGTCGCAATACAGAACCAAGGCAAAGGTCAGCATTAACGGCGCATCCCCTTGGTTCAGTGCCTCAAACAGCACGTCAAAATCTTTCTTGCGTTCCGTCAGTCGGGGTTCAAAGCGGGTAATAGGGCTAGACGATTGCTGAATAGCGATTCTCTGTCGGTTACCGAGGGAAGACTGCAACTGTCTTATGGGAGGAAAGTGAAGCAGCACATGAATATGGGCATAGCACTTGATGCCCCTATGCCCATTCTGGCTGTCACCCAGATAGTTAAAAGCATGACCAAGCTGTGCGTAGGCGGGGAGCTTTTTGGCCACGAGAACTTTCACGGCACGGGACTTACTGCCTGAACCAAGGCTCAGATGAACAGGGGATACTAATAGTGCAGTGTCCGGATCAAACACCTGTTGGTTTAAAGGTTTTTCGGCATCAACTCTGGCTCCATCCAGAGCCCAACTCCCCTGTTCAGGATGGTTAACCAGAATCATATTCAGGCGCAACCAGTCGTGCTGGCTCATGGGCGAGGACAGCAACCCTGCGGTTTCAATGCCACCCTCAAAAGACGATTTGAGGCGTTTAACCTGTAGCACCTCATCATCACCGGGTGTACGCTCCTTGACGGGTACTTTGATGGTGAACCATAAAATACCATGCCTGAGCATCTGTTCATTGGTCACAGGTTGATGAATGCCTGATTGCAGCTGTTCAATATTCTGCTTCAACATGGCTTTGAAGCGTGGGTCAGCACGGTCTTTGGAGAGCATCAACTGACGAATAGTCTGCATCAGGTCAGGGCTTGAAATCAGTCCACACTGCAACAGCGTGTTTCCCGGCCAGTCCTGATTCAATAAGCCATTGAGCCGGTCATCAAGCCCGGAATCCAGTCCGCTGAGTGGCATGCAGAGAAAGCCGAAAAACAGGTGTTTGTCGTCGCATAAAAAGAGTTTGCCTTCAGGGTCATAAGCCCGGGTAGTAAGAAGCGCGTCGGTAAATTCAGGTTCTATTGGCACAGTCGTATTTGAATTGGCGAACATTCGGCATTTCCCGGCTAATTTGGACTATGTTGATTGACGGATGTAAATACTCAGTAGGAAGCTACTGGGAGGTAAAACGATGAATCTTCTGAAACAAATTAAAGGGCTTGTGGCGGGGCTGATATTCCTGGTTGTTGGTTCTCTACTGATGGAACAGTTGGTCTATCTGCTTTTTTCACCAGGCTATTGGTGGACGCTTGTAGAATCTCCGGTGTTCTGGAGCTTGTTTTCTGTAGGGTGTTTTTATCAGCTATGGCTGCTTGATCAAAAGTTTCCAGAACAATATTCGGATGAGGGCTCTAAGATTCAGGACGATGAGCAACCTATGAATGAAACTAACCCGGCAACGGGCTTACCAATGGCTGGTGCTTTAGATATTGCTGGCAACCCCTATGGAGGAGATGATTCAGTCAGGTTTGACCTGATCTAAAAAGTTTTGCTTTATTTCCCTTTGGGTTCGGGACAACCGACTTGATGATTCCTGGAAATGTTCTTTATCGGGTCTGCCAAATACACTCAGGTTGTTCTCTGCCTGGCGTTGCTGGATTTGGTTTCCTATATTGCTGCCAATATGCGCAGGGGGCATAGTCGTATCTAGATAGTTGCCTTCCACCGGGAGCAGTGATTGCCCCTTCAGCCATTTTTCCACTGACTGCTCATATTCTCTTAGTTCAGGCTGGTAAAGCCTGTTCATTTCACCGATAAGAGTGAGTGCTGCGTTAGTGTGTTGTGGATTGTCTGCTGCATGAGTCAGGTGATTGAAAACGTGCTGTCCTAAAATCGCATCTTTGTCACCCCAGCCCCTGCTGATTTCAGCTATCGACTGCCCCAAACGATGACGACGATCTTCCGGTTCAGCACTTCGTTCATATCTGAGGTCACGATCTTTGACCATTGACGCAAAGGCAGCTGCCTGATGGTCTGTAAGGCCGTGGGATGCTGCTTTATCAAAGGCTTCATTGTATGTCAGGCTTAGCCCCGAACCAGAGGTGGAAGGCTGTGTTCCATAGGCACTATGCTTTAACAGGCTGGTGACATAGGGCTTACTTTGACCTGAATTCTGAAACTGACCCTGAATAGAATCGCTGGACTGTTGGAATGCCTTGATCAAAGGTTGCAAGGCTTCGGGTTGTTGTGTAGCTGCTGCTCGAAGGTTCGCATTCTGAAGAGTTTTTTGTTCAGGCAACTGTCCGGATTCTGAAATTCGTTGCCTGACTTGCTCGCTATTGATGCTTTCAGGTTTGTGAATTGCATCTGTAACTGACTTGGAAAGGTTGCTATTTCTGTTGGCTTCAGGCACCAATGACTGATTAGACAGCGGACTATCATTCAACGACCCCGAACTGATGATACCGGACTTTTGTAGAGCTTCGCTCAACCTTCCCAGGTCATTCTCGTTAGGACTGTTCAGATAGGATGATACCAGTGCGGCAGCAAGAGTTTCTGAAGAGTTGGCAAACTGCCCGCTGAACCTTTTAACATTGCGGTTAACCTGCTTCTGAAACTCAGGATCGTAAGGCTTTGACTGCAGTGTATTCATGCCAGATTCAGAAGAGGCTAAACGGTTCGCCCAGACCGCCGGTCCCGTATTCAGGGCTTTTCCTAGTTGTTGCTGCAACTGGCTGACCTGTTCATAGCTTTTTTCAGTACTGAGGCTTTCCTGAGCCATTTTCTGGTAGGACTGGCTATCGTTTACGCCGAGTTCTTTCATCCAGCTGTGAGAATGGCTATTACTGGCATCCATGGAAAGTGCTTTTTGTAATTGTGAATCCCAGTTTTTTGAAAATTGTTCACTACTAACGTGAGCCAGCGCATCCTGAAAGCTATCACTTTTAGAATCTCGGTTCATACCAGACCATTTCTTCTGGTAGTTGCCATTAATACCGAAGAGACTTCCAAGAATGCCTCGTTTTGATATTCCACCGCCAGCTTCCAGTACTTTTGAGGTAGCCATATCTTCAGACATCTGGGAACTTAACCCAAATTGTTTCTGCAAATCTCTTGCGAGATTATCTCGCATTGAGGCAACTTCACTTTGCCCTGAGCTTAAACTGCTGCTGAACTGACGTAACTCCCGGCTATCAATGGAATCTCCATACCGTTGCTGAATTGCATGACTGGTAGCCTGACTGAAAGCCATACCGGAAGATTTTCTTGCCGCATCTTTGGATTGCACAAGGCTGGACAGATGACTGCTGGCAGATAATGCCGGAACCACCTGATCAATCTGTCCCCGTGTCGCCCCCTGTTGAGGTCCGATATTCCAACCGCGCCTGCTGATTAACCGCAGCTCCGGGCATCATAATATCCGGCGAGCTGATTTTCTCGTTCACGAAATCACCACTCTGCATCCTGCCTGCCAGATGGGTGGCTGTAATCGCACTGCCGTATAACAGCATCAGCACCAGTGCGGGGGTAGATGCTGCCATTAATCCACCGACGCCTAACCAGTACTCCAGAATCGGCCCCGACTCAATGATGCCGGTAAAGCTGGTAATGGGAGCTGACAGTGCTGCCATCGCTCCCTGTGAAACCAGCGTAATATAAAGATTATTGATGGACAGAACCGGCATCCACAACTGAATCCAAAGCAACAACATCAGGTATTTAAACGCCAGTCGCACACCAAACAGACCTACGCAGACCAGCAACCCCATCAACGGAGTAACCGCAAAAACAAACCCTTCGATATACGCCATCATCGCCCGCATACTGCTCAGAAACAGGTGCTGTTCTCCTGCCCACTGCGTATTCCGTTGCAGCAATGCCTGTTGGGTCATAATGGCTGCTTGAGGTTGCTGCATATCCTGAAGCTTCTCGATAGTGGCGTCGTGGTAAATGGGCAGCAGGGCAGAAGCCATCATAAAATTACGGCTGGATTCTGCACCCTGGCTTAACGCTTGCAGGGCTGATCCCAGCGTCAGGCTTCTTGCAGAGCTGTTGTCCTGCTGAATCTGTTGATCAAACCAGGCATTGAGCCGGGGCTTTAACCAGGCGAAGGCTTCATTGCAGGTCACTGACGTAGGCTGTCCATTGCGATAAATCAGGGTGCCAAAGACATCGGATTGAAATTCCAGGGCAGTCATCACGTCGGCGTTACTGAATACCTCATGGGTGGTTTTGTAGTTCAGGTCGATACCGATCAGTGTGCATTCTTTGATGTAGTTGCGCCATGACTGCGCCAGAGCAGGGTTATTCTGAAACTGGTTCATGGCTTTTCTGCGGGCTTCCATCAACCGGATCAGGCTGGATAGATAACCATTGCGGGTTAGTTTCACCGCATCCGTTGTATGAAAAGCCTGTTCAAAAATTTCAGTCATTTTCCAGGTCAGGGTAGAAAGCATACTGGCGGTGAGGGCAATGCCGAAGGGTACGTTATCCACCTTGCGGTTGGTGTCGGTGTACACATCATATATATCCACGTCGATGCCCTTGTAGCGACTACCTCCCGTCGGTAAACCAAACAGAGCCGTATAGATCAGCAGGCTTAACAGCAAATGCTGAAACGCTGGAAACTTGCCCGCCATCAATCCCTGCAGTGCCAGATAGAAAGTACCGATGATAAAACCGATCTTGATGGTCAGAATAAAGTCAGGGTTGCTGACCATCATCACCAAACCGTTCAACACGGTGTAGAGAAAATGGGCATCTCCGATGGAGTAGATGGTTTCCATGCTAAGGGTTTGCCGGAGTCAGACGGGAAGGTGAACGCTGAGCTTTTGCCGGTGGCAGTTTCTGATAACGTTTCTGTTCCGCCACGGCTAGCATATGCCGATAATCCTGAATCAACTCACCAAAGCGACCGTAACGCTCGCCCAGCCTTTGCAATTCACGATGCAACTGAGTTCGTGACAAGTTCAGTGTCGTCTGTAATTGTTGGGCAAAGGGATGATAATCACCTTCCATATTGATGATTGAAGTGGTGATCTGGTGCAAATCCTCAATAAACTGATGCACCATATAAAAGGCAATATGGGGTGAAGCCTGGGTGATGAATAGCTTGGCCAACTGTACATCAGCTGCCGTTAGATTGCGGATCATTGCCCCTGTACCCACGGGTAAATTGTGTAGAAGGGCAGTTGCCGACACTCCGTTGACTGTTTGTAAAACACCTCTGGAATTTTGATGCCAGTGATCCGCAAGGGTATTGAATTGCTGGGTTAAATGTTCTGCCAGCCCGGATAGCTTTTGTTTATCCACCAGATTCATGGACAGACAACCGGAATGGTCTTTGCAACGGTACAAACTCACTTGCTCAGAGCCATAAATCAGGTCTTCCACTTTCAGCTGGTTGCCGATGTAACTGAACAGTTTTGGCTGGGGATCGCCGGAATTCATGGAGACAATAATGGTTCCAGTCAGGCTCATTACCGCTTCCCGATACTCATTGCCGGTAATAGCCGAAGATTTCTTCAGGGCATTCCAGACCAGATTGCCCAGTAACCTTTCCTGATCCTGAGGGCTGGCAGATTGACGCCAGGCTTTGACCGGATCTCGGTCAGACAGCCCTGTTCCGGTAAATGACTGAAAGGTATCCGCTACATTGGAACGGCTGATATTAAGTGAAGCATCGGTCTGAAACTTTTTCATGGCTGCGGGCATAGGCATACTGTTCACCAGCCCTTGACCCATCTGGCAGGAATTGGAGAAAAGACTGTTCAGGTGCATGATCTTTTCCTGCAGGGCTTCAATATGCTGGTACGCTTTTTCATTCATGGCGCTGATGGCCAGTCCCAGCAAATAACCGGAGGCATTACCGGCAATATCCCGAATCAGTTTGTTGAACTGCTCGCTATTGATGAATGAGAATGAGCCGCCGTACAGATCGATGCCGCCACAGCCTGCGGAGAACTCTGGCGGTACAAAGCCGGTCAGGTTGGTTTCATTAATGCGGGTTCGGGCATGAAACGCACCACCGGAGATTACGCCCCGACGCTGGGTTTGGTACACGGCAGGATCAGAGTGAGTGGATAAAGAGTTGAGCATCTTGTTCAGCTCTTGCTGTAATGAGCTGGCATGTACCAGAGTGATACAGCAGGCGATCAGCAAGCTAAAAAACAGACAGTGACAGAAAAATTTAAGAACTGACACCGCTCTCAGCCTGCTCACTCTCGTCACCACTATGATTCAGTTTTTGATATTGAATGTACTGACGCCGCAGAGGGGAGAACAGTTCCGAGCAGTGACCAATACCCCTGGATAAAGTTTTAGTCCATTCATGAACGGGCTCTCTGGATTCCTTCCGGCTCCATTGCCCAGTCAGCCACAGCAGGTCACACTTCTGAATCAGAAGGTCGTAGTTTTTCAGAATATTCACATAGGTGATGGCCTGGGGCGTTGTACACTGTACGGTGAAATCTTTAGGTTTGTTATAGGTGACCGAAGAACCTCTTTTGGCAGGCGGTGGCACTTCATCCAAAAAGTTTTGCAGGGAATGATCCAGTGCTTCCAGTTCCTGAGTGATCTGCTCAATCGCTTTTACAGAGAGATCCTGCAGATCGTGGTTTTCTGAGTAGACCACCTCCAGCATGAACAGCAGGTTTTTCAGGCGATAATCCATCCACTGGCACATTCTCTGCCCCTGATGTGTTTTCAGATTGAAGTGCATCAGTAATGCCGGCTGGGAGCGTTTCTCTCGTTTTTTCATATCAGACTCCAAATAAAACTGAACTCGCCCCCACGCTACCGCCCATCCTCAACCATAGGGGCATTCGGCAAGCATTTTTTGCAGACAAAGAGATACCCTGCTTTTTTTTGCAAAGAAAAAAACAAAACAGAGGAATTGATTGAGACAAACAGCCCTGAGAGCAGTTCGTAAAGTAAGTTGAGTCCTAACCTGACCTAAATGAAACAAATGTCGTATATTGGGGGAGCAGTTTTGATATATAAACAGAATGCAGGGAAGAGACTTTTGAATAGGGAAAGATCGTCATGATACAACTCCAGAGAGAAGTACATGCCGAAGTCACAAGCTGACTATAAGGACGACAGCCAAGTGGCTTTGACATAATGGCAGTAACAGAAAGTCAAACTAAAAAAAACGAATTTCTTGCCGTTTAAAAATCAGATATTTCTTAGGCTAAATACCTGATCAATGGATGATTATAGAAGAGCTGATGATTTGGCAAGGCAAAATTGACAGTTATTTCTTAATAAATAGTATTGCTCTTTATAACCTACTTAATGCCGGTGCCGGTGAATTATGAGAGAACCTTTGGACTAATGGTTTTGCTGATATTCTGGCATGGGACGTGTGGGAAATTTTACTACAGCAAAGAAAAAAAATTGTGAAATAATTCTCTGCTAGGGTATTTACAGAGTGAAGTTATGGTTTTTGATAATATGCCTCGGACAAAAAAACATATCATTGGTGACTATGCTCGTGAAAACAGGGTGACTGAAATGAGAGAGACGCTTGCTTATGTTGGTGAGGCTTTTAGATTTTTTATGGAAAGTACTAACGAGCCATGGGAGATAGTCGATTGTTACGGAAATTACTGTTTTGGAAACGCAGCATTGAAACGATTGCTTTGCCTGTCTGATACTTTTAATTTCGAAGGCAAGCACTATTCGGAAATCCCTGCACGTCCGTTCGAAGAGTGCGCCCTGGATTTCTATCAGCAAGATGTTAGGTGTATGAACACTCGCGTTCCAGTTAAAGTATTGGATGTCCATATGGATGATGATGGAGAGTGGTTTTGCTACATTTTTGAGCGGACACCGTTGGTTAATAACGATCAAGTCATAGGGTTAACTGATCACGGAAAGTCTGTCATAAAATTCTGGAAAGAATCGATGAGTTATTTGCTGGCCATGCAATATTATTTTACGGGAGAAAAGCAGGTTTCAATGCAAATATCCACTACCAACAATTTATCTCAGCGTGAATCCGAAGTATTATTTTTCTTGTTAGGCCAGATAGAACCTAAGCGTATTGCCCGGTATTTGAACCTGAGCTTAAGCACTGTCAATTCTTATATTGACCGAATGCGCAAAAAGCTTGGATGTCAGACGACACCACAATTAATCGAAAAAGCTGTATGGCTAGACCTTCATAAAATTCTTCCTGAAAAATTAATGGGTGACTGTCATATATCTTTAATTCTTGATTAAAAACCTGAGTAAAAAGCCATGTTTATGATTAAGTACCTTTTGAAGCCTAGCGGTGTAAGTGGAATTGGAGTTTTTGCAAATCAGAGCGTAAAAAAGAATGACATAGTTCATCGTGCTATGTTGTCAGATGATCTTATTCTTTCTATGGCAGAGTTCCATCAATTAACTGATGACCAAAAAACGACAGTACAACATTTTGGTTACTTTGACAGGAGATTGAAGAAATGGCGGCTTGAATCTGGTGATATTAAATTTTGCAACCATTCAGAAACACCCAATGTAACGTTAGTTAATACAGATTTACTGGCTTTGAGTGATATTTCTTCTGGAGATGAGATTTTGCATAATTATGAGGAGATTGAAGAATCGAGAGAGATTTGAAAAAACAATATAACCGTGTTTTATTGAATGTATTGTGAAGCCAGGCTGTTAAGTCCGATATTCTTTTATTTAATAGCAGTATCTGAAAGCAGTAAGAGACAGAGTGCCCTGCCTAAAGAACACTCTGTCAGCGTTCACCACAGGGGGTGAACCGGCTTCTCAACCAGCCCCTGCCATTATGTCAAAGTCACAGGCCAACCATGAAACCGATGGTTATTATAGTCAGTCCTGTGGCTTGGGCGTAAATACTTTTATGGAGTATTTATGTTCAGTTATCTCCTGAGGGTAACCTTTACTTTAAAGGGTACCGCTCAACGTCTTTTATTTCCTCAATACGCTTCAAAACATGCTTTCTTATTGATCGTCCGATCAATAATATTTCGAAGTAAAGCTATTCCTGTAACCACTGTGCATCCTGTTGTCCTTTGACAGGCAGCAGATACTTTTCAATCTGACACAGTGAGTTGCTTTGTTCCCCATGCTGAAAGCATAAAAAGAAAGGCCCGGTCACGGAATCGGTTTTTCTGTAGCAATGTCTACTGTGTCAAAGCAGAACCATACATTGCCTGCCCCTCTCTGGCTGAAGAACCGGTAGAGACTGGCGTGTCTGGCAAGGTTTCTTGTCATGAATAAGTTGTCTGTAGATCAGGTTGATCCAACCGGCTATCTACAAGAAAAGAAACTGGGCTTTGAATTGCTTGCTTCACTGGTTGGCTTGCGGCGTTCACAGGACTGGTGGTATGGCGATTGTATTGAATACCCGTTGGTAAACGTCAAAGGTCAAATAACAGGTTGCGAACGGATTTACCCCCGTGGCCTGTTGCATCAGAAAAGCCCGGGGCGCTTTGTTCCTAAAGACAATAAGAAAGTCACCAAAGGTACCAGAGTATCTGAAAGTTTTGCGCTGGTGGGCATTTCACTACCAGAGTTGCCGCATTATTTTGGCCGTCTCAGGATTGTCGGCGGCATGGCGGATGCGGTAAATGTTTATCTGGCCACTGGTGAGCCTGTGGTCTGTATTGTTGGTGAAAACAATGCCCGGTCAATTGCCGCACAGTTGACACAGGAATGGCCGCATCTTGCCGGGAAGCTTATAGTTGCCCTGGATCATGATCTGCCAGGGATAATGGCTTGCCATTGGGCAGGTTTTCGCTGGGTGGTACCGCAGAGGTATGGTGAAGACTGGAGTGATGCCCGACTTGATGCTGAACTACAGGGTTTAAAGCGACAGTTGCAGTGGGTGAGGAAGCCTGTACAGGCTATCGATTTAAAATCTGTACCCGCACCTGCTGTTGAGATGGCAAAGGATAATTTCTGTGGTGACTATCAAAGCGCCCTGAAGCTTCTTACCAAAGCCAATAATGAGCAATGTGCTGCAACACTGGCAAAAGCCATTGTCAGCCGCTTTCACCATAAGGTTCCAGCTCAATGCGATGAGCATGACTTTATTCAAAGGATTCAGGCTGCGAACCCTTATCTGCTGCATCCAGATACACTGAATCAGCTCAAACGGCAGTTAAGTGGTTACTGTTTCAGGCAACAACAGATTATTCAGAGTGAGTGCGGGTTAAGCTCTGGCAAAAAGAAGTCACTGGGAGAGCATTATCACTCAGTATCAGAACTTAACCCCAAAGCCGTTTCTTTGGAGAAAGGGCAAATCATTCTGATCAAAGCCCCTTATGCGTCGGGCAAAACAAAGCTGATGTCAGCACTTTCTATAGCTGCTCTACAGAAACACGAGCGAGTCTTGACGATTACCCATCTGGTTTCCCTCGCACATGAATTGGCAAGACGACTGGGGCTGGATAGTTATCTGGATATCCCTGAATCTTTTATGGCAACAGTTGACCGGCTGGTGACGTGTATTAACAGCCTCTGTGCCCCCAATGTCAGCCGATTTCTGGAATCCGGAAAAACAGACATTCTTCTGTTGGATGAATTTTCGCAGCATATCTCCGTGCTGGGGACTAGTCCGCATATCAAAGACCCTTCGGTACTCGCCCGCTATCTAGATTTGATTGAACAAACGCCTACCGTCGTTATCTGTGATGCTGATCTGTCTTCTTATCATGTGGGGTTGCTGCAGGAGTGGTTTCCAGAGAGGGACATACAGTTTTATGAGATGCCGTATTCTAAGAATGTAACCTTTAACTGTCAGTTTGCTGTAGGAAAAGCTCAGGCTAAATCGGTCATTGATCATCAGCTGTTACCGTCCATTGCTCGGGGCAAAAAAATAGCCATTGCCACTGATAGCAGGGTATACGCAGGCAAACTGGAAAAAATTATCCGCAAGCAGTTCCCTGACATTTCCATGCTGCTGTTTCATGGAAAGAATCGAAATGAACCAGAGCAGATGGCCTTTCAGAAACACTTTGATCAGGAAGCCCAGCGGTATCAGGTCATTATCTATACGCCAGCCATTGAGTCAGGTGTTTCTATTCAGGCACCATTCGATCAGGTGTTTGGTTTTTCCCATAACGTAGTTTTGCCAACGAAGTTTGTGCAAATGCTCCGGCGGTTCCGGTCTGTCGAGCAGTTTACTGTTGTTGCCGATTTGATTCCCGGAAAGAAGGACAATGAAGACTGGCTGGCCAGAGTCCGGGCATTGCAGTATGCCGAACGCTATGTCTGCAATACGGATGGTGTATCGGTTGGAGAATACGACGGATTCTGTGAAGCAGAGCGCAGTCGACAAGTGAAGCTCAGGGCGTTGGGTGGCAATGGTCTTTTTTACCTGATGCAAAACCGAGGGTTTTCTATGGAGTACTACCAAGGGAAAGAGCAGTCTGAATCTTTTGAATTGCGCTGGAAAGCCACTGAAGAGGAAGTGGAAAAAGAGGAGAGGGCGGCGATACAGCAGTCGCCTATTGTCTCTGAAAGCCAGTACGAGGAACTGTCGCATAAAGTTGAGCCCAGGCTACAGGAAATATGCAGTTGTGAACGCTACAGAATCTGTGAAGAGTTGGGCATTAAGCCTTTAGCTCTGAAGGAGCAGGATATTGAATTCTGGCAAAAGGTCGGACTGACTCGACTCAGGCGATTTATGCAGTTTCCATTGCCGGGCGGCAGCCATTACTTGCCACAGCCTGACCAGGAAGGAGCAGCTATTTGCCATCGACGATTTGAATCCATTGGCGTCGAGGTTTATCGAGAACTTCTGAAACCGTTATTCTCCAACTGGGATTACCAGCAATCCTGGGGAGAGCAGGAAGCAGGGCAGGTAGTGGACAGGGTTGAGGCTTATCATAACGAATATCCCTTCATGCTAAACCAGCTTCGGCTGATTCCCGATTCAGTGATTATGAATACTCCGCAGGGGGCAAAATTTCAGCGCCCGAAATCCGCCTGCAACTTCGTCAACCGATTACTGAGGATGGCTGGGCTGGTGATCAATAGCCAGCAAATTCGTACCGGGGAGATTATCACTGAAACAAATAAAGAAAAGCGTGTCAGGCGTTACAGCATCAACCAAGAGTCACTGACTTGTATGCGAGGCTATGCCCAGTCCAGATCGGCTTATAAGCAAATAGCGCTGTCACACGCTGCGGCAGATAGTATAAACATAAAGCAAGGTGTGACAGCTTATGAACATGAGCTGGAAGTAACGGCAGGCAGGACATTGCATATCGCAACGGAACCCCGACAACCTGCAAAAACTGATTACCCGGATATACTAAACACCCCATCAGGAAATATGGAAAAATCAATCATTAACTCACAGTACCAGCCGGAAATAACCTGAATGCGAACATCACAGTCACATCCCTTGCTTATTGATACTGTCTCTGTTCACGGTAGATGGTTTGATGAATAGTCAGAAACAGAATGAAGATGTGGTGGTAAGTTGTGCCAGAGCCTATAGATATTTTTGCCATACTGTTCCTACCTTCGACAGATTCCCGAGACTGGAGGCAATTCTGCAATGGCAAGCCAGTCATTTAAGCTTCATGACTATCAACGACCCGCCCTTATAGCACCTGGTCAGGCCGGTAAATTACTTCTGCACTCCTGCTGCGCTCCCTGTGCCGGGGAAGTCATGCTGGCGATACAGGCGTCGGGCATTGAGCAGACGGTATTCTTCTACAATCCCAACATCCATCCGCATGAAGAGTATGAACTTCGCAAGGATGAAAACAAGCGATTCTGCGAAAAACTAGAAGTGTCGTTTATTGAAAATCACCGATGCGGACTATGACAGGGACAACTGGTTCGAGCGGGTCAAAGGGCTGGAAAATGAACCAGAGCGGGGTAAGCGCTGTACAGTGTGTTTTGATATGCGTTTTGAGCGGACGGCACTGTATGCCAGTGAACACGACTTTCCCGTCATCTCCAGCACTCTGGGCATTTCCCGCTGGAAAAATATGGAACAGATTAATGAGTCTGGTACAAGGGCGGCATCCCGATACCCTGAAATGACGTACTGGACCTTCAACTGGCGAAAACAGGGCGGGAGCCAGAGAATGATTGAGCTGGCCAAGCAGGAAGCTTTTTATCAGCAGGAGTATTGCGGTTGTGTATACAGCCTGCGAGACACTAACCGGCATCGAAAAGCCAATGGCCGGGAGAGGATAATACGGTTGGTTAATTTCTATGGCAGCAAAGCGGATGAAGCTGAAATTATTGCCTCTACAATGACGAAAGGCACATAGTACTGACGCCAGTACACAACAATTTCGATATTGAATAAGGTGCAAAAAGTTCTCGTTTTGTCGGCTTCAGCTGGTAAGGCAGGGCATCATAACCCTGTCAGAATTTAAGTGTGAGGGTGGACACACAAACAGTAAAACCATATCAGAAGTTGCTTTCAGCTGGTGGGCCACTCCTGCCGGAACTGTAAAACTATCTCCTGCAGTCACCGGACGGAAGCAAATATCTTCAACCTCCCCCATATCACCCACAGTGGCAGTATAAATAATGCCTTCCCCCGAGAGAATGGAATAGATCTCATCACCTTCCTTATGATAATGACACCCGACTTTGTGGCCTTCTTTCATTTCAGTGCTGAACAGGCAGAACTCATTCCCCGAAGAGAGTGGGGCGATTGAGATGCCTACGCTATTATCTTTTTGGGCTTGTGCAAGGGCTTCTTTGATATTGATGATGCTGCTCATAAGAAAATAACCCGTTATTTTTTCTCTGGTTCTTTTTCCGCAAAGAAGCATTGGTTATAAATCAGGCAATATCAAGTTTTTTAAAGGTTATTGTCGGGGCTGGAATGGTTGTTTTGATGTACACTTTCAGTGAACAGCGCATTAGCAATTTTCAGTTGCTCTGCTACTCGACAGATAACTGTAAAAATATACAGTTACAGCGGTTGTGTGGTAAAAATGCAAGAATGAACAATCGGGTCATTCAGGCATTATTCTTTGAGCAATAGCAAACAAGTCGTTCAACAAGGCTTTGTGCTTAACCGCAACAGTTGGGATCACAATGGACATTCCGTTGTTTCACTGTGGGTTGTCACTGACGATGAGCCTGCACGACTGGTGATGGAGCATGAACAGCCACTGTTCTTTGTAGAATCTGGCAGCCAGAAAGAGGCTGCTAACCTGCTGGAAACAAAGAATATTGCTCACGACACCAAGCCTTTAACTCTGGCAACGTTTGAGCATCAGTCAGTGACTGCCTTCTACTTTTACACGCTCGATACCTTTTATCGGGGGCAGGAACTGCTCAGGAAAAGCGGTATCACGGTTTTGGAAGGTGATATTCGTCTTCACGAACGCTATCTAATGGAGCGGTTTGTTTATGGCGGCATTCGCTTTATCGGTAATCCAGTGTCCAGACAGGGCTTCACCGAGTATCAAAACGTTCGAATAAAACCCGCTGAATACCTTCCCTTATTCAAAGTGATCTCTCTGGATATAGAGTGTTCCGCCAAGGGCGAGCTTTACTCTATTGGTTTGTCAGGGTGTCAGGCCGACGTTGTATTAATGATCGGTAATCCACAGCCAGACAGCCCGGACTGGATTCACTGGGTCAGGGATGAGCCATCTTTGTTACGAACCTTTGAACAGGCAATCCAACACCGTGATCCGGATATTATTATTGGCTGGAATGTTATCAACTTCGACTGCCGTTTGTTATTAAAGCGAGCCCGGCAGCATGGCATCACACTGCGGATTGGTCGGAATCGTCAGGCAGCCCGCTGGCGGGAGCGAGCCGATACACAACAGGGGTTTATTACCATTCCGGGGCGGGTGGTGGTTGACGGCATCGACGCTTTAAAGTCCGCCACTTACCAGTTTGACAGCTTCAGCCTGGAATCCGTCGCCCGGCAGTTATTGGGCAAAGGCAAGGAAACCGAAGACGTTGATAACCGCATGGCCATTATCAACCATGACTTTCACCACAACAAAGTCAAGCTGGCAAAGTACAACCTTCAGGATTGCCGGTTGGTGGAAGAAATATTTGACCATACCCGTGTACTGGATTTCCTGCGGCTGCGCAACCAGCTGACCGGCCTGGAGCTGAATCGTATAGGCGGTTCAGTAGCGGCTTTCACCAACTTGTACCTGCCCAAACTGCACAGGGCAGGCTACATTGCTCCCAACTTGCCGGAAGACGGAGGGCTCGCCAGCCCCGGTGGTTATGTGATGAACTCCAGGCCGGGACTGTATCGTAATGTGCTGGTTCTGGATTTTAAAAGCCTCTATCCTTCTATTATCAGAACTTTCAAGATTGACCCGTTGGGGCTAATCGAAGGTTTAAAAGCTCCGGACGACGCTATTCCCGGATTTCGTGGAGCCAGTTTTTCAAGAGATAAACACTTTCTGCCCGATATCATCACCTCATTGTGGCAGCAGCGGGACGAAGCCAAGAAAGAAAAGGATTCTGCACGTTCTCAGGCGATCAAGATTCTGATGAATTCGTTTTATGGGGTTCTGGGTTCCGGAGGTTGTCGATTCTACGACACCCGCCTTGCCAGCTCCATTACCCTGCGTGGTCATGAGATTATGCAACAGACCGCTCGCTGGATAGAGGAGGCAGGGCATCAGGTTATCTATGGCGATACGGATTCAACTTTTGTGCTGTTGGAAGAGTCGTTGTCAGCGAAAGAGGCTGAAAAGACAGGGGATGCTCTTGCCGATATGATTAACCAGCATTGGCAGCAGAAACTGCGTGATGAATTTCACCTTGACTGCCATTTGGAAATTGAGTTTGAAACACTGTACCTGCGCTTCCTGATGCCGACAATTCGGGGCGCAGAGACCGGCAGCAAAAAACGTTATGCCGGTCTGAAATACACGACCGGTGACAAACAACTGGTGGTCAAAGGTCTTGAAACCGTCCGTTCAGACTGGACACCTCTGGCCAAAGCTTTTCAGACAGAACTCTTCCTTCATGTATTCTGCGATCAGCCTCCTGTTGACCTGGTCAGGGATTATGTTCAGCAAACCCTGAACGGTGAACGGAATGAGCAACTGGTTTACCGCAAACGGCTCAGGCGGAAACTCGATCAGTACGTTAAAAATGTACCACCCCAGGTGCGAGCAGCACGGCAGGCCGATGAGCATAATCAAAAACTGGGCAAACCCCTGAAATACCAGAACCGGGGCTGGATCAGTTACTTGATGACGGTGAATGGTCCGGAGGCAGTGGAGTATCAACAGAGTGCTATTGATTACCAGCACTATATTCAGAAGCAACTGAAGCCGGTCGCGGATGGGGTTTTACCATTTGTTGGACTGGATTTTGCGGAACTGGTGGATGAGCAGATAGGGTTGTTTTGAAAGAACGTCGCTATTAATTCCGGGCGACTTACAAGAAAATGCTTTTGTCACGGGTGGTAGTCTATGGTAACTGAAAGCAGGCTTTATCGTTAAAGAATCTCTGACTAACTTAAGCAGAAAAACCGGCATTAAACATGTTCAAACACAATAATAAACTCTCCCTTTCTCCTTCTGACCTTACCCGTTACGTTGAAAGCCCCTTTGCTTCATGGATGGATCGTCTTGCGCTGGAACGACCAGGTTCTGTGCCACAGCAAGACCCGGAAGACCCACTGATGATGGTGCTGCAACGAGAAGGTTATGCCCTGGAAGCCAGCGTTGAAGAACAATTCATGCGAGATGGGCGTTCGTTTCAAAAGATAACAGCAACTTCTCTGGATCAACGGGCAGGGTTGACCCGACAGGCACTGAACAATGGCGTAGATGTGATTGCCCAGGCGCAATTAGTCAGTGATTTCGGGTTCTGTCAGTTTGCAGGGGTTGCTGATTTTCTGGTGAAGAGTTCCGATGGCCAGAGCTATGAGGTGTGGGATGCCAAGCTGAGCACCAAGGTTAAACCGGTATTCCTTTTACAGCTGTGCAGCTATGTCCTGATGCTGGAGAGCAGTTACCGCATTAAGGTCAACGATATTGGCGTGATGCTGGGCAACGGGGAAAAAGAGCGGTTTAAGGTGTGTGATTATTTTGCGTATTTCAAACAGCAGCTCAACACCTTTTTTACGGCACAACAATCATTCAGCCCGGACCAGATGCCAGACCCCGCCGACTCAAAAAAATGGGGTAACTGGTCAGAATATGCTGAACAACTTCTTATTGAACGGGATCATCTGTGGCAGGTGGCAACCATCACACAAGGGCAGATTAAAAAGCTGAAGCATGCTGGTATTCAAACTATGCAGGCTTTGGCTGAGTCTGCCCTGAAGAGAGTAGCAGGCATCCACCCTGAAGTGTTGCAACGCCTGAAAGCTCAGGCTGCCATCCAAAAACGAAGCGCAGGCAAACCCATTCCGGACTACGAAATACTGGAACACCCAGCTGGTGAGGCAAAAGGGCTCGCACTCTTACCGCCTCGTTCCCCACTGGATGTTTTCTTTGATATTGAAGGCTTTCCGCTGGATGAGGGCGGTTTGGAGTACCTCTGGGGCAACACTTATTTTGATGAGTCGGGTACAAAGCAGTTCAAAGATTTCTGGGCTCACAACCGGGAACAGGAAAAGCGGGCTTTTGAAGGCTTTATTTGCTGGGTGTACGACCGCTGGCAGCAAGACCCGGCCATGCATATCTATCACTATGCCAATTACGAAATTGCCGCCTGTCGCAAACTGATGGGACGGTTTGGCTGTTGCGAAGACGAAGTGGATCAGTTGCTCAGAAATGAAGTATTCGTGGACTTATACAAAGTGGTCAAAGGCGGGATGTTGCTGGGTGAACCCCGTTATTCCATTAAAAATGTAGAGCATTTGTATCGGGGCAAACGGCAGACCGAAGTGGGGACAGGCGGTGATTCCGTTGTCGTGTACGATGTCTGGCGACAGGCAAACCTTAAAGGCGAAGAAGGCGATACCTGGGAAACCTCCGCCACCCTTAAAAGCATTCGGGATTACAATATAGACGACTGTGATTCCACACAGGAGCTGACCGCATGGCTTCGGCTAAGGCAGCAAGAGCGAGGTATTGGTTACGTTGGTAAATCTGAAAAGGTAGAGCCGGAGATTAAAGAGACGCTTACTCAGCGTTTAGAACTGCGGGACAGCCTGCTTGAACAGGCAGAAGCACTGGAAACCACCGACTCTAAACAGTCAACTCTGGCGAAAAACCTTGCCTGGATGCTGGAGTTTCACCGTCGTGAGTCCAAGCCGATATTCTGGAAACTGTTTGACAGGTTAGGGCTGGAACCTGCAGAGCTTCACGATGACCTTGATTGCCTTGCCCTTTGTCAGCGGACAGATCGACCACCATTCCCGCCTACTCCCAAAGCCCGTCAAATGGCTTATGAATTTCGTTTTGACCCTCAACAGGAATTTAAAGGTGCCAGTAAAACCTTTTACCTGTTGGGCGTGGAAACGGATGATGGCAAGCGGGTAAAAGTAGACTTCATCAAAGAGGCCAGTGATCTTGAAAACGGTCTGGTAGTTATAAAGTCTAAAGATGAACCGCCATCACTCGTGACCCTGATACCCGATGAATACGTGGCAACTACTGTTATAGAAAAAGCTATTGATCAGGTCGTTTCTGATTTTGCATCGGGGAAAAAACGACAAGGCGCATTGTTTGACTTTCTGAACAGGGCAAAGCCGGTTATTCGCAACACTACCGGCGGAGCCATTGCTCCCAGCACCGATCCGGACCAAAAGCGGCAGGAGATTATCAGCGCAGTAACCCAACTGGATAACAGCTATCTCACCATTCAGGGACCACCGGGTTCTGGTAAGACTTTCACCGGCAAATATCTGATTGCTGAACTGGTGAAATCTGGAGCCAAAGTGGGCATATCCAGCAACAGCCATAAGGCCATTAACAACCTGCTACTGAAAACCGTGGAGCTTTGTGAAGAGCAAACTATCAGTGTTTCGGTGGCTTGCACCAAAAATACCGGAGAAGACATCGAAAACGCAGGCATACCCGTTATTAAAAACAATGAGCTGGCTGACTATGTTGATCAGCCCTGTATTATTGGCGCTACCGCCTGGGGTTTCGCACGGGATGAGATGGTTGATACGCTGGATTACCTCTTTGTGGATGAAGCTGGGCAGGTATCGGTAGTCAATCTTGTGGGCATGAGCCGTTCCGCTAAAAACCTGGTGTTGATGGGGGATCAGATGCAGCTGGGGCAACCCACTCAAGGTACCCATCCCGAAGAAAGCGGATTGTCCATTCTGGATTACCTGCTCCATGAATCGCCCACCATTTCCGAGGATATGGGCGTATTTCTGGGAACCACCTTCCGAATGCATTCAGCCATCAACCGGTTTATTAGCCAGCATATCTACGAAGGAAAACTGCGTTCCAACTGGGGTAATGATAAACGCATCATAAAGGTTCCGGACGATTACAAAGGCGTGCTTCAGCAAGAGGCAGGCATTCATTTTGTGCCGGTTGACCATGAAGGCAACACTCAGGCATCGGATGAAGAGGTAACCGCTATCAAGGCTTTAGCAGAGGAACTGATCGGCAGAACCTTTGTGAATGAAAATGGCGAAGAACAACCCATTGACTGGGACGATATGCTGTTTGTTGCTCCTTATAACCACCAGGTCAGAAAGCTCACTGATGCGCTTGGAGGCAGGGCTAAAGTGGGCAGTGTCGATAAGTTTCAGGGGCAGGAAGCACCTGTCGTCTTTTTAAGCATGTGTGCCAGCGATGCCAGTGAATCCCCGAGGGGCTTGAACTTTCTGTTTGACAGAAACCGAATCAATGTGGCGATCAGTCGGGCGCAGTCGCTGGCGATTGTCGTGGGTCATCCCGGTTTAGGTCACCTCAATGTCAACAGTATTGAACAAATGACATTGGTGAACCTGTACAATGCGCTGGTTGATTATGGTCGAAAGCCTGATGACGATAATAACTAAAGGCAACGACAGTCAGGAAGGAAACAATCATCACCATGTACGACATTATCGGCGATATCCATGGCCACGGCACAGCACTGGTAGAACTCCTCAAAAAACTGGGCTACACAGAGAAAAACGGTGTGTTCTGTCACCCGGATCGAAAAGTCATTTTTGTTGGTGACTTTATTGATCGGGGTTCAGAACATAAAAAAGCACTGACCATTTGTCGCAGCATGGTAGAGCAGGGCAGTGCGCTGGCAGTGATGGGAAACCATGAATTCAATGCCATTTGCTATGCGACACCTGACCCTGAGAATGCGGGTGCATTTCTGAGAAAGCATTCAGAATCAAACCGGCAGGCGCATCAGGCTTTTCTGGATGAATACCCGTTTGGTTCAGCAGAACACAAAGACATAATCGACTGGTTTCGAACGTTGTCATTGTTTCTGGATTTGGAAGCGATTCGTGTGGTGCATGCTGTCTGGCATCATCCCAGCCTGAGCATCATACAGCCATGGATCAATGTTAATCACTGCCTGTTGAGCGATGCTTATGTCGAAGCTTCAAGGCGTGGAAGTGACCTTTATGATGCCGTTGAAAATCTACTCAAAGGCATTGAGTTCAGACTACCGGAACCGTACAGCATTACCGATCAAAATGGCAAGGTTCGCAACGAAGTACGCCTGAAATGGTGGGATGAGCAAGCAACCCGATTGCCTGAAGCGGCCACCAATACAGGCAATACAGAGTTACCAGACGTGGATTTGCCTAATACCATTTTCCGCTACAGAGATTCTGTGCCGTTATTTTTTGGCCATTACTGGATGCAGGGAGCCCCTGAAATACTCAGCCCAAGCATAGCCTGCGTGGACTACAGCAGCAAAAGCAAGAATGGCAAACTGGTGGCCTACCGCTGGCAGGGCGAGCAAACCCTTAATGATGATCATTTTGTCTGGGTGGATCGGGTGGGTTAATGTCACTCCACTCCACCCCTAAAATATCCCAGAGGTTGGCGACAGTACTCAGCAATATAAACAGCCCAAAAGCCAGAGCGTTCATAACCACAAAGCCCAGCGTCAGGCGTTTTGAAAATAACCGGATAAGACTGCCGATGGTTAGTTGACCCAGGAAGTACAGTGCCAGCAAGAAGAAAAGAAGTACCAAAACTTGCGCTATTGTCATAACTGCAATCCTTCATGGTTTCTGACCATTGCTGTTTTCAGGATACAGTTTGGACAGTTGACAGTCAGCCCCAAAACTCTAAAGTAAAAGTGTAGCGCCGATTTATTCCCACTTGCAGGCGCATAACAAATATCGCTAAACAGGAGAGATGCTATGTCCCAGTCTATTTTTACCACCGTCAACGGAACCCCTGTCCACGGGGTTATCACCCACTACGACCCATACGATATCACCGTAGAAATCACTCAGCCGTTTACCCGCTTCACGGCTGGCTGTCATATTCCCTACTTTGCCCGGAGCCATAAACATTACAAAGGAGAAGAGGGCATGAAGAAAGCAACTGAGTTGCTGACCGGATTGTATCGGGATCTCGTCGCAGTGAACTCAAAGAAGGCCCATTTGCAGTCAGAGATAAGAAAGCCAACAGGCTTGCTGGACAACATTCGGGCAATCCAGGAAGAACAAACCACACTCCGGCAGCAAAAATCCTCATTGAAAAAGCACTTTAAAGAGCAGGCTATTTCCCAGAAGAGCTACCAGTCGCAGCTGAAAGCACTGAAAGACAGGGATTTTGAGCTGCGCATGGTAATCGATAACGCTAAAACCGACTTTTTTGACAAGCACCTTTCCGGGCTTGGCGGCTTTGTCAGCACGGAGCAACTGTTTGATTTTCTGGCAGAGTGAACGAGTTTTTTTTCCTGATAGGGAGTAATTGAATTTATAGAAATAAAACTATGGTCTATATTGTTTGCGAGTAAAAAAAGGAGTACGAGCATGAAAAGGGCTTCTTAAGCTAATTTTTCTAATCCCGATATATCTATTTTAAACAGATGTTCCATGAATGGAATTGATATAAATGATGCCCATCATAACTAATGAAAAGGCTCAGAGCCTACTTATAAAAATAGTACGCTTTAACCATGCATGGAAAAGCGCTCAAAGACAATTTGGGCAGAATTCCGGAATTGCTACTGCCTTACGAGATCAAAAAGCTTGCCTGCAGGCTGAATTATTGAGGCATTTTGAGGAGGCTTACCTGGCTAGTGATCAGGATGTTGAAAATGGAGAGGAGCTTTACAGCGTAAGATTGTTTCAATCTAGGAAAATTGATGGTTTGACTCGAAGTGACGTTGAGCACATGCCAGTTCGGATAGCAAAAGAACTATTTACAGAACACGAACTAAGGATGTTACTGAGGCATACTAATGACTGAACTACTTTTCCAGTTGCTTAATTCCCTCGACGGACAGATTACTGTTGGGATCAGTGCTTTTATAGGTATTTGCTTTACTATAACGGTGCTGAATGAAATATGGGATAAACGAAAGGAGCTAATAGAATGGAAAAGAGTCAACAATAATTTTAGAAGTATTACTGAAAATAGCGATGAAAATTCATTATCTGATGAGTTGAAAAAGATAAAGCAGCATTATTTTTCGCCATTACGTTCAAGTGATGGAACAGTGTTATTACGGATGCTGCCCCATGTGTTTTCTGGTCCCCCTAAACCCAGCAAACGCAGGTATATGATTGTTGTTCTTAGCTCCGTTGGTGTTATTGGTACCTTCTGTGGAATTGTTGTTGGCTTATCCGGATTCGATGAAGCAACTGTAAGGGGAGGTGCAGATGAGATGCTGACCTCCATAATGACCTTACTTGGAGGGATGCAAACAGCCTTCTGGACTTCTTTAGTCGGTATGTCTGGCTCAGTTATGCTCTCCCTCTTCATCAATTGGCAAGAAAAGGCTCGCCGAATCAATCATAAGGCAGTTTCAGATAAATTTTTCGATCAATTTCGGCTTGAAACTCTGGCTGATTTTCTTGATCAATTATCGGGGCAGAATCAGGAACAGTTAGCCAAAAAGCAGTTGATTGCTGCCCATAAAAGCGCTCAAGCCTCAGAAACCTTGTTGAAAATGGGTACATCTTTGGAAAAAGCTGCCCAGAACTTTGATGCTGACAAGATAGGTGAGCATATTTCAGGCTCTCTGCAAACCATTTTTGCCACTGAAATGGTTCCTGTGTTTAAGGATATAAGTCGTGAGCTAGAAGAGCTGAGAGCTATAAAACAGGATAATGGCGAAAAAGTTATTCAAGCCATTATGGCTCAGCTCCGTTCAGAAGTGATTCAACCCCTTGCAACACAAATAAAAGAAACTTCTGGATTGGTCCAGGAATCTACTAAAGCTGTATATAGCTTACAAGAAGAGCTTGGGGATATTGCGACAAAACTAGCCAGTGCTGTTTCAACTATACAAACCTTCCAGGAAGAAACACTCGGCAGGCTTTCAGAATTTGCTCAAAAGCTACAGGGCATTTTGGGTGGATTCCAGAATGATACAAAAGTTATCCTGCAAGGTGTTGCTGACCAGCTGGATAGTGCTGTGCAGAAAAGTCTGTCTGCAATGAATGCTCAAAAAGAAGCTTTTGAGCAAAGTGTTCAACACGCAGCAGGTACATTTAAAGGAATTAGAACAGAGTTTGAACAATCCCTTGATAAGCATGCCAAGGTGCAAAAAGAAATGCTGGATGATACTGGTCGGCGTGTCGAGGGAATACTGGACCAGAGCGCTAAGTCATATCAGGCTCAACTTGAGTCTATGGAGCAGGTAGGAAAGGCTGCTTCAGATTTGATTGACTCATCACGGAACAATTTAGAACTTACCCTTAAGAACGTAGAACAAGTATTGGTACGAACACGCAAAACCGTTGAAGAAGAGCTAGAAAAATTCCGGGAGGATTATCAGACAAGCTTGACGATGTTTTTCACTGAGCAGAATAATTTATTGGAAAATACGCTTGGTGAACAGCGTGATGGAATTGCTTCAGTTGTAGAGCAATGCAGTGGTGTATTCAAAGAAGAGTATGAGCGTCGGCTAGAGCTTGGTGTCAAGTTGAGCGGTCATTTGGATGAGCTTCAAAATACTGTAGATATCATAAATAAGTTAACCCAAGCTACACAAATGCTGGATGCTGCACACTTTAACCAGATAGAGCAAACAGCAAATGCTATTGGGCGACAAGTTGGCAGGTTGGAGAAGTCGTATCAAACAACATCTGAACTGTTCGGGAATTTACTAAAACAGGTTCCGGATGCTCTAAACCAATATTTTGAAAGAGCCAATACTACACATAATGAATACTTTACAGAAATGGATAAGGCCTCTGCCAAAATTCATAACAGGTTGTTGCAATCAGCAGAATATTTGATATCAGGAGAGCATCAAAGGCGTATTATGGATGAGGATGGAGCCAATTCGTAATGAATTTTACAAATAACAATGATTGGCAAGAAGAGCCTGATGATGGAACGGGGACTGAATGGCTTTCGGTTGCTGATTTGATGTCAGGACTTTTACTGCTTTTTGCACTGTTAATTGTAGCCGCACTTTACCAGCTAAAAACAATTCAGGAAACTTCAGAACATAAACGTATAGTTATTATTCAGGCACTAGAGCGACAATTGAATGACAATGGAATAAATGCTGAGGTTAATCCTGAAACAGGAGATATTACCTTGCTTGATTCTGTTCTTTTTGATTTTGACAAATACTATCTAAAGCCAGAAGGCAAAGTTTTTTTGGATAAATTTATACCAGTATATGCGAATGTCATATTTAGCAACCCAGTTGTAACCGAGGAAATTGTAAGAGTTATTATTGAGGGGCATACCAGCTCTGATGGAATACGTTCCTACAACATGAACTTGAGTTCTAGAAGATCGAATAGTGTTTATCAGTACATAGATCAAATGAAAATTAACAATAAACCTGAATTTCTGAAAAAAATATCGATTTCAGGGCGAGGCTCTATGGATGCCAACCTTGAAAAAGGTCTTGCTGAAGACCGAAAGGTTGTATTTAAAATGCAATTCCGATCGGAAGAAGCATTTATGAACTTTCTTAAAGGAAGTTAAATCTAATGGGCAAGCTTAGCTTTAGTTCCTTTGGTCAGGCTTTGCCTTTAGAAATGCAGCTTCTAGCCCGGAAGTTGGATCAAGTACAACCAAAAGTAAATTTTGATGATCTAATACTTCCAGTACTGCCTGCACGTGACATTGATGAATTGCTGCAAGCCATATCAGAAGACAAGGCTCAAGAAATATCATTGTTAGAATGGATCGGTCTGTTTGATGGAAAGGAGGAGTGGGATCGAAGCAATAAGAGTAAGCAACAGAAAAGTAATATTTTGATCTGGAAGCACATTTGCAAATTACCGGCTGCCAGAAGACAAGCTATGTGGAGACTTTGTCAGTATCTGGCTGGCCGGACTGAGTTGCTTCCAAAGGGGATGGTGAATACATTTGACACATGTATCACCATCATTGAACGAGTCGAAAGTCAGAGAACCCGCATTATTCAAGCCATAAGGAAGCGGAAAGGGTTGGGGGTAGCCATGTTAGCATTAGAAACTGGATGTAAACCGGCGCAGCTCTTTGCTAGAGTTGGCTTCCCTCCCGAGGCAGCAAAACGACTGAATTCGCTTGATTATCTTGAGCAAGCTTATAAGGAAACAGGATATAATCAGAACTCTTCCGCTTATATAACTATTTTTAAAAAGCTATCAGTTCAAGAGCAGGATGAATCTGTCGCCAGGCTTTTAAAAGCAGGTGATAACGATAAGCTTGGAAATATTGATAGATTATTGGAATTATTAAAAAATCGTTATAGCCCTGAGATTCAGGGAAGTCGCTGGTCTTTTTTAGATACGCAGGCAAAAAGTAGTCTCCGTGAACTTTTAGGATATGCATGGTTTACAGAGTTCAGGCGTCTTGTTTATCTTTTGGCTTCGGCAAAAGTGAGTCGGGTTACCAACCTGGATGAGAGGTCTTGCAACCAACTTAAGAAGCGAGTTACATTTTGGGAAAATTACCAAAGTCGATTAAGAAGTTTTCGAGTTTTTTTTCCTGACCGGACAGCCTATCTTGCCAGTAATCAGGGAATCAGCCTTTCTAACTATGGGGCAGTTGATGGTTTTCCAAGTATCAGTCAAGAGACAGAAGTCTGTGTACTTGAGTTTGAAAAGTATATTATCATAGAGTTTCTTCGAGGCCATATCAGTGAGTTAAGAGTATTTGAGAAATCTTCAGGTAATGTAAATAAGCTTTTATCTTCATCTCGACTGAGCCTTCACCAGATTTTAGACTTAGAATGTAAGCATGAACATGACCATATGATTTTCTGGCAAAATTCTTGCGCCGATATGTTGAAAAATAAGTGTTCTATTATTCCAGATGATCATTTATGTAAATTCAAAATTGATGATGGTTTCTTTATTCCTTATAGTAAAAAAGGTGGACTCAGACCTTTGACTCAAGAACAAATAAACGACAGGGAGAGCCAGCTCAGAAAGAACACTCAGCGATCAAGGAGTAAGTCATTAAAAAAAGTTGAAGATATCAATCTTCAACCTGAAGATAAATTGTATTTTAAGGAGGACTCAAACGCTTATGCTTTTGTCGATTCTGTAAGTCCCACTGAAATCGTGGTAAGGGTTTCTAATGGTACAAAATTTAACGTTCCAAAAGACCGTATTTCTGATTTGTTTTTAGGCTTCTCATAAGATGATTAAGTAAAGATGTAGCGTCGATTTATACTCACTTACAGGCGCAGCTCAATACCCCCACCCGGAACCCCCCAGAGGCTCCCCATTCAGCAAATCCCTGCTGCGTCGCCACTGAGGTAAAAAACGATCCATATAAGCCTTGAAACGGTCGTTATGGTGCCGTTCCAGCAGGTGAACCAGCTCATGCACCAGAATATACTCCAGACACTCAACAGGCTTTTTAACCAGCTCAAGATTGATAAGAATTCTGGCCGCTGAAATATTGCAGGAACCCCAACGGGTTTTCATTTTTCGAATATGCCAGTCAGTGACCTCAACCCCGATGACCGATTGCCATTTCTGCAGTAACGGAGGGATTTGCTGTTTTAACTGCTCCCGATACCATTCCGTCAACACCTTTTCACGGTTAGCCTGACTGGTTCCGGGAGCAACGGTCAGCTGCATCCAGCGATTGTTTTTCAGCTTGAGAGAGTGTGGCCCATGCTGTTCCAACACTTCAAGGCGATAGCGTCTTCCCATAAAATAGTGGCTCTCCCCCGCAACCATTTCCCTTGGAGACTGCCTTGGCTGGGCTGCAAAAGCGGCTTGCTGTTTTCTGATCCAGGCAAGGCGGGAAATAACAGCCAGCCGGATGTTTTCGTCCGAAATGTGTTCAGGAACGGCGATTCTAACCCGTCCATCCGGTGGGTACACAGCCAGATGCAGGTTTTTAATATCCTTGCGAACAACCTCCACAGGAATATTTCGAACCACCATAAGGTTTTCTTCCGCGTTTTCTTGGGAACTCAAACAGCTATTGCCTCTTGTTGATCTCTCTCATCCATGGGTATCAATAGTCACCCTGACTTTTTACCAGCTCAACAATAGCATCCCGTTGATCGGCTCGCTCTCCCAGAGCATGTTCAATGGCTTTGCTGACTTTTTTCAACTTAAAACGCTGGTCTCGCCAACCTTCTTTTTTGGTCATCATAACCGCCTGATCCACTTGCAGGGCCAGCGCTTCATCATGGTCAAGGTTGTCATACAATGCCCGTTTGGCGGCTGTGTCCAGTGAGTTAGGGTAGCCACCGGAACCTGTTCCTTCAGGGCTGACGATTTTGCCTGCCAGCTCCTTCACTTTTTGCAGATACTTTTCATAATCCAGAGCTTCTTTCTTGCGCTGCTTAATCAGGGCATCCAGAAGTTCAGACATTTTTTCGTAATATCTTGGGTTGTTGGCCTGTTCATCAATGATCACCTTCCGCATATTGTTCTCAATGGTTTCTGCCATTGAGTCCTTATCCTTCCGGATATTTCTGGGCAGCTTCTGTAGTTCACTTAAGTCATTTTCTACAATCAGGTCAATCAGGCCCAGCTCCTCGAAATCCGCAATCGTTTCACTGTCATCGGCTCGAATGTAATTATCAAATAAATGACGCATAGCAGGCTCGTAGAGCTTCATATCGAGATAATCAGCGCTGGCCAGTTTGACCTCTTTGCAGACATCATCAAAATGAGTGACATCTTTCTTTATCTCTGCTATCTGCTCAGGCGTGAGACCCGCTTCAGGCATCTCATTGGCAAGGTTGGCATAGGCTCTGAGCAGTGAACCTACCGCTTTGTACAGGGCGACACGCCTGGGTTCATTTTCCTGCAAGGCGTCTTTATCACTGGTATCCGCCGCACAGAAATAATGCAGGTAATCTCTGGTGGCTCTTGGCTCCCTGACCGGCTCACAGATCGCTTTAACAGTTTCCAGTGCCGCTTCCAGTTGCTCCCGGGCTTTTTCCAGCCGGTCTGTTAGCAGACCTTCCACATCGCTGTCATCAAACCCCTCCAAAGCACCGTCGGTGTAATCATTGATGGCGCCTTCGAGACGTTTGAACAAATCCTTGTAATCGATGATATAACCGTATTCCTTATCATCACCATCCAGCCGGTTGACACGGCAGATCGCCTGAAACAGGCCGTGATCCTGCATCTTTTTATCGATATAGAGGTAGGTAGCCGATGGCGCATCAAACCCGGTCAGCAGTTTATCCACCACAATCAACAGGCGCATCTGTCCCGGTTCTTTGAGAAAGCGTTCCTTGACCTGAATTTCAAACTTCTCCGTCATGCCCATGGCTTTATCTTCAGGCAGGTCAAAGTGATCAGCCAGCATTTTGCGGTAGATTTCATACTGCTTAAGCTTTTCAGTCAGACCTTCACCACTCTCTTCACCCTTAATATCACTGGTGGCCGGTTTATAGCTGGTGATAATGGCACACTTGCCCTTCAGGTCGGTCTGATTGAACATTTCATAGCATTTACAGGCCTGATAGATACTTGAACAGACCAGCATGGCATTGCCATGACCATCCATCAGTCGGGGCTTGGTCTCCATATCCAGCAGAATATCCGCCACAATTTTTCGCAGACGATCCTGACTGGACAACACCTTCTGCATCGTGCCCCATTTCTGCTTCAACTGGCTTTTCGCCAGGGCAGAAAGCCCCTTGGTTTTTGCGTCAAACCACTCATCAACCTTGTTCTGGTTAGTGACGTTCTGGTCGATATCACGGGCTTCATAACGAAGGTCCAGTACGACCTCATCACTCACCGCTTCATTAAATTTGTAGGTGTGAATGTAAGTACCAAAGACCTCAATGCTTTTCTTCTTATCTTTTTTCAGTAGCGGTGTACCCGTAAAACCAATAAACAGGGCACTGGGCAGAATCAGCTTCATGGCGTCGTGCAATTTGCCGGACTGGGTTCTGTGGCATTCATCCACAAAGACAAACAGCTCGCCTTTGGCTTTAAAGCCATAAGGCAGGCTCTTTTTCATAGCCTCAATAAATTCTTCCGTTGCCTTGTCATCCTCTTTCTCTGACCGACGACCAAACTTGTGAACCAACGAGCAGACCAACCACTCACCGGGGCTGTTCAGGGTGCTGATGAGTTTCTCGCCACTGGGTGCCCGGAAGATATCTTCATCCACCCCGTTAAAGACTTTTTCGATCTGTTCGTCCAGTTCCGTCCGGTCAGTAATAATCACCACACGGGCGTCTTTGATATTTTCCCTGATCCACTTGGCCAGCCAGACCATGGTCAAACTTTTACCGGAACCCTGAGTGTGCCAGATAATGCCGCCGTTTCTGTTAGCAATACGCTTTTTAGCCGCCTGAATACCAAAGTACTGATTCTGTCGACAGGTCTTTTTAATACCGGCATCGAAGACAATAAAGTCGTGAATCAGTTCCAGAAAACGCTTCTTTTCGCACAGGCGGAGCAGGGCGCAGTCGAGGGGGTTATCAGAACGGTCACAGCCATCACCGGGCAGAAACTTATCTTCATCCGCAAGTTTTGGTGTCCAGGACGGATTTTGCTCTTTCCAGCTCAGATAAAACTTTTCCGGTGTTTCGATGGTTCCGTAGCGCAGCCCTTCCGTATCATTCCCCGCCATCACCAGTTGCTGGGTGGCGTAGAAATTACGGATAAAGTCTTTTTTCTGATTATCCAGATTCTGTCGTATGCCTTCGCCAATGGAGACTTTCGAGCGTTTCAGTTCCAACACACCCAAGGCAATACCGTTCACATAGATAACAATATCCGGTCGCTTATTGTTGACACCCTTAATGGAAACTTCTTCAGCAATAGCGAAATGGTTGTTCTCCGGATGCTTCCAGTCAACCAACCAGACCGTCTGGTTTTGTTCTCCTGCGCCTTCCTTAACCTTTACGCCGTATCGCAGCAGCCGGTAAACCTCTTTGTTGGCATCATAAAGGTTTTTCCCTTCGCCAAGCGCCGCCCCCTTATTCAACTCCCGCAGGGCTTTATTAATCAGTGTGCCGTTATATCCCTGTCTGGAGAGGAAGGTGGTCAACAGACCTTCCTCTATATTGCGGTTATTCTCCCGGGGCTCCCAGTTGCCCAGATAACCATAATCCAGATGATCCTGAAATAGCTGGACAACACGATCCTGAGTTGCCCGTTCCTTTTGGCCGACGGTGTTCATTATTCTTCCTCCCTGTACTCCAGATGTTGACGGGCGGCTTCTATAGACTGCTTCAACTTGGCTTCCAGCACCTCTTTCGGCGGCAGACTAGTCAGGTAGTCGGCGACCCGGATATTGCTTTTATCCAGTTCCATCAGTTCGATATGTTGCTGGTTTTTGCCTGTGCATTCCGCACACAGTGTGTGCTGAATCTCTGAATCGGGAAATACCTGCGCTGCCCGCAGGCAATAGCGCAGCAAGGTTTCGCTCCAACCCCGGCCATAGGTTTGGGTGAGCTGGTGGGCGAGGGTGGCGACAATCTGCTTGCCATACTCGGCTCTTTCATTAGCCAGCACTGCCTCATTGATGCGTTGCCCCACATGAAGATAGAGCAGGGTGAGTTCGGCATTAACGGCAACCGCCGCCCGTTGCCGGGCGCTGTCGATCAGGGTGCGGATATCGCTGACCAGTTGTTGCTCGTCAGAGGGCAGGGCAGATGCGGTATTAGCTGAGGGTTTGTTTTTCTTGCTCATATCAGCCGGGTTCTCCCTGTTAGCAGTTCTTGCATCATGCCTTGTTTTAGTTGTTGGGTTTTGGTGAGCTGATTCTTGACTGACTCAATCTCTTCATCCATGTCTGAAAGAATTTTACCGATAGCTACCTGCTCCTTATATGAATGAAAAACTGGCAATTCATAGTTTTCAATTGCAGACAATGGAACTCGACGGTGTCCGGCTGAACCAACCATTTCAGCTTCAAGGTCTGCTCTGAAACTTGCAAGTAAAGTTTGTTGGTAAATGTATTGAGGATCATTGCCTTTTTGAGCCCTCAGCACATGAAATTCAGTGCTACCAAAACCAACCTGAGTATTTATGTTATCGAGAAATGCACCCTTGCCATTTTCAAAGCAAGGGGTGATTTTTGCTACAAGAACATCATTCTTTTCAAAGTATGTGAATCCAGATTTTATCTCTGAGAAAGGTAAAACATTTGTGCCTTTTATACGGGCATCTTCTGAAACGTCCTGCATTCCGATAAAGGTAACATCTTCATTTTCGGAGATTGTTTTTTTACTTATAGTTTGGTCAAAAAGTTCACCGAAACGAGTGGCTGATGAGCTTTGCTCTTCAAACTCAGGCAGGCGCTTTTTCCCCGTCAGCAGTTGCTGCATGGTGGCGGTTTTGATGGCGCGCTTTTTGGCGATCAGTTTTTCCAGTGATGTGATCAGGGTGTCAACACCAGACAGAGCCTGAGCTATTAACTGTTGCTCCTCAAGAGTCGGAGGTACAGGAATAGGATAAGTTTTGAGCTTTTGGCCGTTGATGTTTGCCTGACTAACAGCAACACTCAGGATCAGTTTGCTGTACTTCTTTGCCTGATTGGTATTAAGAATGTAGTTCAGGTATTCCGCATCCAGTAACTCTTCCTTTCTGTTTATACGAATCAGATACCCAGCGAAAATAGCAGGAAATTCCCCTTTATAAATGGACGTTTTTCCAACTAAATCAACAGTGTTTGTGCGATTAAAGAGAACATCATTGTGATTCAATTGGTACTTGGAGATTTCAGCTTCATCATCTGTGTAAACAAGGTCGTCCCAATCAACTTGCCCATCCTGAAGGTTACCCATACGCAGAACAGGCATAGCTCCAGAGCTAGAAGACTTCGCAGAAGAACCATATTCAACACTATGAACCAGCTCACCTAAAGGTTTTACATCCCAATCTTCAGGAATAATCCAATGCTCAGTCTGTTTATACCCAGCTGGCAACTGCCCACTGTCCACTGACAACTGACTCACCATCTTACCCCCATCTTCTTCAGATGCCCATCCACTTTCCCAGCCAGCTCACTCACCATTGTCGTCAGTTCCGGCAAAGGCTCAGCATAACGCTCTTCCAGAGTTTTTACCCGATTAGCCAGCTGCTGGGTAACACGCTCTACTTCCGCTTTAATATCACTTTTAATGGTGGCCAGCCATTTGTCTTCGATCACCAGCTCCTTGATCTGTCGTTCATCCAACTCCGGATACTTGTCGTATACCGCCTGATCCAGCTTGGTTTGAGCTTCTTTAACGGCTTTATTGGCAGCAGCTTCTTTGTTAAACAGGCTCTGGCACTTTTTCAGAACTGCAATCTCGTCATCATCCGACAGCGAGTTTTTCAGGGCTTTCAGTCGAGCAGTCACCGTTGCCTTAGTGACTTTTTCCTTATCGTTTTTCGCTTCTTCCAGCAGACCATCGTCGCCTGCATTCTCTTCGATATAGGTTTCTACAGCCTGAGTCGCCTCATCCTTCTTCACCTGCAATGCATCCACAGTATTTTGCTGTTCTTCAAAATACCGGGCAACAATCAACGACGGAGGAATTAGGTCGGATTTGTATTTGACCTTGTTAATCACCAGGTCAGGCGTTTCTTTCAGTTTCTCGCCTTTCGCCACTTTCAGGGTTCGCAGCTCATTACCGGCTTTCCAGCCATCCTGGGTGATCACATACACATCGTCCTGCATATTCTCTTTCCAGTATTCCATCAGCAACTGGTAGATATCGTATTTATCCAGCAGGTCGGCTTTGGCAAAGCGGGTAAGCAAATCTTCAGACAGCGTGTGAATCAATGCCTTGGCATCGTCGTCAATGGCAATACTCTCCAAACGGTGCAAATGCTCCGCTTCCCACTGGTCGTAAATCCTGAGGCTGCTGGTGGAGAAAGCCTTAAACTCCTGATGGGCCAGAATGGTGTTTTTCACCTGTGTGGCTTCAATACAGGCATGGCTGTAACCACTGAGATCGGAAGGTTTGAACAGGGTGTTTCGCAAATTGGGGAATACCCGCCAGAAGTGGCTTAACGCATCAATATCCCCATCAGGAATACCACCACGCATGTGGGCGGTGAGGTCGTGCAGGTCTTCCGCTTCAGTGGAATCGATATAACGGGGAATATTCAGGTTGTAGTCGTTATCTTCAATCTCCCGGTAGTTCACCATACGAGCGTAGCCGGGCAGGGGCGTTTGATGGGTGAAGATATCAACAATTTTATGGATATCCTGGGCACGCAGACGGTTTTTATTGCCATCCTTCATAAAGCCCTTGCTGGCATCCACCATAAAGATTCCGGCACGGCTGGACGCCTGCGCCTTGTCGATCACAATAATACAGGCAGGAATACCGGTTCCGTAAAACAGGTTGGCAGGCAGACCAATAATGCCTTTGATATAACCCTGTTTAATGAGGTTCTGGCGAATACTGGCTTCCACATTGCCACGGAACAACACGCCATGAGGCAGAATCACCGCACCCTTACCGCTGCTTTTCAGGGACTTGATAATATGCAACAGGAAAGCGTAGTCCCCGTTTTTCTCTGGCGGAATACCATAGTCAAAACGACCAAACTCATCATCTGCCGGGTTCAGGCCAGTGCTCCAGGCTTTAAAAGAAAACGGTGGATTGGCTACAGCAAAGTCAAACTGTTTCAGGCGGCCATCGTCTTCTTTCCACTGGGGGGAAGAGAGGGTATTGTCCTGCCAGATTGATGCATCCACATTGTCGTGCAGAATCATGTTCATACGCGCCAGTGCTGAAGTGGCGTTGTCCATCTCCTGCCCGTAAATGGTCAACCCTCGGGGAGCCTGGTCCGCCGCTTTCAACAACAGGGAGCCGGAACCACAGGTCGGGTCATAAACGGTTAAATCCTGAGAGGTGTCTTTGGTGATACCGACCACTTTAGCCAGAATCTGGGAGACTTCGGCAGGGGTGTAAAACTGTCCCTTACTCTTACCGGACTCCGTGGCAAAGTGGCGCATCAGAAATTCATAGGCATCACCCAGCAAGTCATCACCGTGCGCCCGATTCGCCCCTAAATCCAGCCCCTGAAAAATACCGACCAGCTTGGACAGCCGGTCCTGCATCTCCTTGCCTTTGCCCAGCTTGTCTTCATCGTTGAAGTCGGCAACATCAATCACGCCTTTCAGGTCGTTCTCTTCCGCCAGCGCACCGATGATTTTGTTGATCTTGTCGCCTATCTCTTTGTCGCCTTTCAGGGCAACCATATCGCCGAACGAACCACCTTTTGGTACTTCCAGCAGAAAGTCAGGATCATTATCGGCTTTATCAGAGACGTACTTCATAAACAGCATGGTCAGTACATAATCCTTGTACTGGGAGGCATCCATCCCGCCACGCAGCTCGTCGCAGCTTTGCCAGAGGGAGGAATAGAGTTCGGTTTTTTTGATGGCCATATAAAATCCGGGGGAGGTGTCAGCCATTGTCATACGACGGCTGATACATAATAGTCTGCGGGTTTGTCAGGCAGTAGTGGATGCCTGAACGTGTATAAACGAAAATTACCGGAATTATACTGTGAGTCGCCTGTAGAACCTACCGTTGAGGGGGAATAATTCATGTGGGACAGCTATGCGGAAGGATAACCTGTTATGTATCTGACAAAGTGGAGAATGAAATAACCCACTTTGTCAGATACGCTTACGTTAGAGATACCAGCTTACGAATCGGTACTTACCGCTAAATAGGTTGGCCAGCTGCCAGAGTTGACCATATTAGCCACTTTGAACTTCTCGAACATAGAGACGATCTGGTCGTCTATTTCTGCCCGGAAATCAAACTCCATACCGTCTTTGTATGGCATTCTGGCATACCAGTAGCCCATTCCTTGATCAAGAAGAATTTTACTTTGCTTTCCTGATGCCCAATCGATAGTAATTACTCTGCCATGCATCAGCTCCTTTGGATGATCAAGAATCTGAATTTCAGGCTCACAACTAAGAACACTCTGAAGCCAGCGTGATAGAATCTCTTCCTGATCGTTAGCGTATACCCAATCATGGTTGATCCAATAACTGCTGTCACGATTGCTTGCCCGGAGACTCTGTACTGCAACCCGTTTGAGTTTTTCGCCTTTAAACAGATGTAAAAAACCACTCAAGAGCAACAATGACCAGGGTGATTTCAAATACCTGTCAGAGTAACTCACCTGAACAGCACTATCGCTTTCAATCAATGCAGCCAAGTCTGGGGCTTTTTCTTTTATTAGTTTATTAAGTCTGTTACACAAGGAAATGACCGGGCCATTCAGTTCAGTCGTGAGCTGTAGAATCGATGTGCCAGCCGCTACAGGGCTCCAGCCTGATGTATCTATTGGGCTGCTTTCTACGACACTGATCGCTTTTGATGAAATCAAAGTGTAGGTCTGTTCAGACTGTAGCCAGTTTTCTCCCGGTTGTGTCAGCTCCTTTCTGTTGCTGTAGAGACTGTAGCATTCAACATCGGAGTAGACCTGAACCAGAAGATAGGGATCACTGCTTAACCAGTTCTCGCCCATTGCGACAATACTGATGCCAAAATCACTGAGCAATTGCAGGCTACGTTTAGCCTCATCGTCCAGATGATCTGGATTTTCAACAGCCAGACGGACAGCACATTTATCCACTATTTGCCAGCTCAGGACAAGTTCCCTGAACGCTGGATGGGCTAAATCCCACTCACTGACAGCCCCTGTCAGTGCAATCTGGATTGTCTTTTGCCCGGCTTCACCTGATAGTTTGTTCATTGATGAGCGAATGAACTGCAAACTGGTTTGAGAACAGTAGGTGGCACCACTGATGGAGCTGAAGTCTTTGGGAAGCTCCAGATAAGCGCTGAATTCACAGTCTAAAAGCCACTGTTTTGCAGCGTTTCTATCCAGCTCTTCCTGTTCAACCCGGCTGTCTTTGCTGGCGAGGCAGGTAGAGCAGACGTTTTCGCAATGGGCTCCACACTCCAGCCGGTTGTGAACTTTTTTAAGCAGACTTGATATGTTGCTGACACCTGCAACAACAAAGCCCGCTCCCCCACTTACAAGATCAAATACCTGCACAACAGATCGCCCCTGACCTGTTTCAAGATCTTTATCGAGCCTGTATCCGAAGCCCATCTCTGTGCTGGCAATACCCAACTCGTCCGCTATTGCATCCCTTAAAGCAACAGCCAGAGTGGTTGCTATCACCTGGTGTGCAACAGAGTCACTGAGCCATTGGCCGGTAACGGGGTTTCTGAGATATATCTCAAGCACATCGGTCTGGATTTTATACCCCAAATGAACATGAGGCTTAACGGACCCGGTACACTCTTCCAGCCTGCCCTGACGGGGTTTCCCGCCAATGGGTCTGTGAGTATTTGGCACCGCCAAATACTGCGGAATGGTGCCGTCCACATTCATCGAGTCTGCTTTGCCACAACTCATGCAGATTGCATAGCCTTTCTCATGCTCACCCGAAGAATGGTAGAACACAGAGCCGTTATGTCCGTATTTGATAAAACCGCATCGTTTATCCGGGAGGCTTAACGCTTCGCCAGTCAGCTCTATCCTTGGACGCTCAACCTTTATAAATTTCTGAGAGCTAATATCGTTGCTGGTGGCTTCATAAAAATCAGTTGTAAAGCCAGCTGGCCGTAAGATTTCTTTTTTCTCAGAATGCCGTATCTCTGTATGGCAGTGATTGCATTTCAAGTTATCACTGTTGCTGTAGGCATTCTCAACGACACCTGTAGCACCACAGTTATTGCACCGCCAGGCAATATCAAACTTCTGAGTGTTCTGGAAGGCACTGAAAAGCTGAATGCCAGCCGAACGATAAACTCTGCCATCAATAACGATCTGGGCTCCCGGAGCATACTCCCGAATGGCTATATCCATACCACGGCTGGGTTGTTCCTTAGCTGTGAAGATATTATCTTCCCGGCTGGCTTTGTCTTTATTCTTTCGACCCCTGTCTTGCTTGAAATCTTCAACATTATAATTGTTAAAGTTAACGACATTTGTAGGAAAGCCGTACCCTGGCAAAAATGCGCGGGCAGCAAGATCCCGAAGCAGGTATTCCTCTTCATGCCTTTTCATTTCCAACTGAAGGGCGCGTTTATAAGCTGGCTCCAGATCTGCTTTCAGCTTACTTTGCAGTTTGTTAAACTCCTGTTGCCAGCGCTCCTGAATTTCCCTGAGTTTTTCCACTCCATCATTACAGATTGATACCAGTGAACGCCCTGTCAATCCTGTATTCTTTACAAGCTGCCGGATAGATTCTTCTATTTCATCAGGCTGAGATTGAAGCCAGTCGATAAATTTCTGACATTGTGACTCGTTCTCGCCACCATAGAACCATTTTACGTTCAGCTTCGTTCTGTCACGGTCAGTACTGGCGTATTGCTTAAGAAACATGGCCAATAACATAGAATTGACATGACGCTGAACAATCCGGTCAGAACTTAAAGTAATGCCTGGTGCGGGTATAGCGGTAATGAACGGCCACTTAGGATTGGTGAATGCTCTCTGGTTATGTGGGTCAGCCTTACAAAGTGTGTATGAAATGGCTCGTGCTTCATTTCTTCGTCCTGCACGTCCCGCACGTTGCAAGTAGTTAGCTGGGTGTGGAGGCACATTATTCATGACAACCGCTGAAATACCACCAATATCGACGCCCATTTCCATGGTGGTCGAACAGTTCAATACATTCACTCTGCCAGTTTTAAACCAGTCTTCGTATTGGTCAAGCTTCTCAGAAGACTGCTGGGCTGAGTGTTCAGCAGTGCGGTAATAGAATCCACCTTCTACGGTTCGGTCATTGATATCAGTCCACAGATTCTCATTCCGGGCAGCCTTAATGTCGCTGTTCTGTTCGACCAGGCGACGGATCTGGGTTAAAACAGGGACGCCACTACTATCAGTAGTCAACTGAGATAAATCTGGTATTGTGACCTTTCGGCAGCGGAAATCCTTTTCCTTGTAATTTCTGGGAAGGTAGGGAGTGAGTCCCCTGAAAGTGGTATCCAGCAAACGGTGTGTCAGTGGGCAAACCCATGCTTCTGTAGGCAGTGAGAACGTTAATGTTTCCAGTTTTAAAACCCGACCTCTGTCTACTGTTTCCAAAATCAGAGTTTTTTCGGTCAAATCTTTCCATGCCTGCCGGAGCCATGAATTTATTTTGTCCGCCTGAAGTTGTACCTTTCTATCAAAGCCAGTGGCGGTTTCTAAAAGTTTTACTAAACGATTGGGTTGTTTAGGACTGGCAATTGGCCACTTTTTAATGGTTGTACTGGTCTCAATATCAGCGTCTGAGGGAAATAGTTTCTTGGGTGTAAACCTGCTTCCCATCCAGCTTTGCATTACTGGGTCAAGGGCAATAAACGTGTTCTCCCGTATATAAAAGTCCAAAGCTACTTTCAGGAAGTCTTTCCAGTCCTGTAGGGTCAGAGTAGTTTGTGGATCAAGGAAATCGCCCGTTGCAGGCACAGCGGGCGTGCTTTCCCAATACTCTGGTGAGCTTTGTATTCTTTCAAGACCTTTATAATTTACTTTTACGAGCCCAAGCGTTTCAGAGCTGTTTTGATTTTTTGGTCTGCGGGAAAATTCCCTTGCCATAAGCAAGGCTGACATTCGAAAACCAGCCATAGAGTCACCAAACAAGATTGGGTTTGCATAGCGGTTATAATCGAGAATAAATTTGCTGATGTCTGAGGTGCTGGCAAGTTCTTTGACTATATGATCCCACTCCAGCTCAACAAAATTACGTTCAGTGCCACCTGAGTTGACCTTTTCTGCTTCTTTTCGAATCTGATCGGCAATGGTGTGTAAGCCTTTTGCTTCCATGCTTAATGCTTCTTCAATCAAGCTTTCGTAACTCAATGCAGTTTTATTCTGTGGCTCAAGATTAGCTTTTGCCTGGGCTCCTCTTAACGACGAAAAAACAAGCCCTCTTAATTTGGAACGTTCAGCCTCTTGCTGCATTCGCACAGCCATTCTAGCTGTACCCTGACGGCTATCTGTAAAGGTGATTAGCTTGCGGCCTCGTCCGGGCAACTCCTCAGGCGATTCTCCGTTACAATCTTTTTTATCAGGATCTGGGCAAAACTCCAAAACCGTAGGCACAGCATTTGCCACATAGAAGGGGGAGCCCAGATAAGCTTTCTGTAAAAAGCTATCTCGCCTGGAAGTATCCACGCCACAATTTGAACAGCACTGGTCTCTGGTTGAAGCTATTTGAATGGAAGTGCTTCTCTGGGCAGACAAACTGCCAAGTTTTAATGACTCCAGATCAAGAGATACATCCAAATATTCTGCAAATTTACTGCCATTAGATGCAATAGCAAAAGACTGTCCGGACTTTACACCTGACGATGAGTTATCATTTTCAATTGGTAGCTCATCTTCTTCGGGTTCATAAGTTAAAGAGAATTCATCACCAGAGTAGGGGCTGCATTGGTGCAGCTCTCCATGACGATCTTCAGCAACAAGGTGGGGAGCCTTACAATCATGGCAGAAAGCTAATTCATAGACAGGTGCCTGACAATTGCAGCGAGACCGTTGCGTTACATACACGTTACCAAATGGCCAGTCTTTTAAATGCCCACTCTTGGCAGTACAGGCCGGGTCGACACAACTCCATAAACCATGCAGCATTCGTTGGAAAAAGTGTGCCCTCAGCTTCAGGAATGGAGGCTCATCACTGGAGTAGCGGGTGCCGGTTAATAAGTCTAACCATTTGAGAACTTCTTGTTGCTTACTTTTCCAATCAGTGTTTTTGAGATCGGAATCAACACAATTGATCAAATCATTCAGATCAAGAGGTCTGTCATGGCTGACTACAGCGTGGCGCAAAGCAGTAGCTATATTGCTTTTCTCCAGAGCTTCAAAACGCTTTTGAGAAACTTCTTGCTCAGACTCAATGGACAACAATTGTTCCAAAGTCTGATTTTCTTTTGGGTGTACTGCAATATCAGGCCATACTCTTGAGCCACCGATTACATTGACCTGCTCTTTATCCACTCCGGCAAGACCAGCCAGATAGTCTCTTAGCTTTTCCTCTGCTTCAGCCCCAGCGATGGTTGCGGACGTTGCAATAAAACGAATGTCTCTGGCTTGTTTGCCAAATGCCTGAACTACACGTCTCAGGAGCAGAGATAATTCAGCTGCCTGCGAACCGATATAGGTATGTGCTTCATCCAGCACAATCCATCTTAATGAACCCTCTTTACGAGAAATATCAAGAATAGGGCTGTCTACCTGCCTGACCAGCATATATTCAAGCATCGTAGCATTGGTCAGCAGGATAGGTGCTGGCTCTTCTCTCAGGGATTCTCTGGACAGCTGTTGGTTAGGGTGCTCTCTTTGCAGTGTCCTTATTTTTGGTGATGACTTGCTCTCTTCAGTTTTGCCATTGTATAGGCAGAAGCGAATATCTTTGTCAAAAGCTCTGGTCCAGGCATCCAGCCGCTCTTGTTGTGAGTTTATAAGGGCGTTCAATGGGTAGAGGAATAAAGCCCTGACGCCTATCAGGGGCTTCTTACTTTCCTGCTGCTCTCTGATAAGGTCCTCAAGAATAGGAACCATAAAACACTCAGTTTTACCTGAGCCAGTACCACTGGTAATGACGGCTGATTTGGGTGTGTCATCAAGCAGAGTGTTCCATGCAGCTAGCTGATGTTTGTAAGGGTGAGCTGTTCTGGGAAATTGGTAGGCGTGGGATGTTTCAAGGGTATCTATAAGTGTTTTTGAAAGTAAGCCACCTTCGAGTTCGTTCAGAGTTTTGGCTGATTCCTGCCAGCCAAATGTATGCTCAAAAACAGGTGGAGCCAGGAAACAGCCTTCTGCACCGAGTTCATCATTCATCTGGCAGGAAAGGTGAGTTCTAAGGCCTGTGTCATTTATTCCGAGAACACTGAGGGTTGCTTCTCTGCTTCGGGACAAGCTCTGCTTAACCAAATCAGTAAAATATTGCATATCTATCTCCTATTCATCTTTGGCCAGCAGGTAAGAAACCATCAATGCATGTACTGGTGTGTACCAGTTATTTCGGTCGAAATCAGAAATATTTTGAATGTTATATTTCAAGTATGCTTCATCGGAATAAAGCGACGACATGCTCGTTTTTCCGGCGGTGACATAGGCCATAAAAATTGGCAGCAGAGTGGCAGCATGGGTGTACGTCATGCTTGACAAGAGCTTAATTGTGTCTGGCAGTTCCTGATGTTGAACCCATGCTCTTAGTTCAATACCAAGCGCTGTTGGCCATTGCCTGTCAGAGCTGTGTTGCTGGCGTAAGCCCTGATACCACTGAGGTAGAATTATTTCCAAAGGTGGCGTCTTTTGTAAACTCTCTTTTTTTCCTGTAGCGATAAAATCACCCAGAAATTTAAATCCAGAAACAACAACTAGCAGCACATTCCGGCGATTTTCTAACAGGTTTTCTAATAGGTCTTCACTCAAACCTAATTGTTCGTACCAGTTCTTGGCTAAATTATAAGATTCATGCCAAATTGACACAGAAATGCTTTCCCAGATAACTGCCAACTCATCTTTTATTCGAGAGCAGAACCTTTCGTCCAGTTGAAGCCTGAAGATGGCAGCAGCCAGCGCTTTGGGGTTTCTTGCAACAGACTGCCAGGTTTCAAATACTGACAGGGGCAGGTGCCCAAAATTCGCTTTGAGGTCTTCTAAATAATGCCAACCGCTATGTGTCAGATCCTGGCTCATCTCCTGCACCTGAATATCAATAACATCTGGATTGTCATGGGGGTGGAATAGCTGAGTTGCCTGATGCAGTGATTTTGCTTCGGTGACATTTTTATCATTATCAATTTTTGTCAGATGCAATGCAGGGCGGAACTGCGTAGAAGACTCTGAACAGGGATAGATCAACCAGGGGCCAGATTTATCCATAGCTGCAAGAATTTCATAATAACCCGTTCCAACCCCCTCGGATTTCATCTGATGAATTTCAACTGGCTTTTGTTTGGGGTCGGGCAAAAGCATGGCTTCGGCGGCGACAGGCTCACTGATGACATGACTGTTATGATCATATATGGCAAAGACATTATTACCTTGCCACTCAATAAATCCAGAGTAACGCCGGATATTCAATCTCAGAAGTGAGTGGGTAGAATCTACAGTAAGCCTGATGAATGCGTCCTGATCATCTACAGAACCAAGAAGTTGAGCCATATCATTCTGAAAACTGAATAGGCTGAGTGGTAGAGGCTCCTGACCAATCTTGAAAGAATAGTGTCTGGTTAGTTTTTCAGCATTCTTGTACTTGATATGACTGGCAACAAGCTGCATATTTAAATGAAAAGTTTGTTCAAGAGCCTGACCTGAAAACAAAACCAGTTGTGTTCCCAGCAGGTCTGACAACGTTAACTCATTATCTTGTATTTGTGTTCCATCAGAATCAATAAGTCGCGCACCCTGATAAGGATAGGGCAATATCAACTCAACGGGTTCTGTGCGTCGATCACTGGATACTTCAAGGCGAAAACGTGTTGGAACATTGTCTGAGCTATGCTCCAGAATAATGTAGTGATGCTGTCCTGTTTTTTCTTCCCTGTAAGTGATGTCATCACCAAGAACTTGAAGTAGTAGATCCCTGCCATTATGGACTCTTATTTTTGCTGGCTGACCACTAACAGCTGGTAAGGTAGATAAGTAGAACCCTTCAGGCAGTGTACTGATTCGTCGCTGCAGAAGTGTTTCGCCTTGTTCGTTTTTTATAGAGTAGGGAACCGTTCCCGCTTTCGAATAAGTATGAACATTGTCGATTTTTTCATTGTTTACCCAATGATGAAGGTCATGTATGTCGTATGAGGAATCTTCTGGAAGATTAAGTTTTGGAAAACCGACAAAAACAGTATTAGAGCGTGACTCAAAAAGGGCTATTTTACCGGTTAAATAGGGCTGTGATGAGCTGTCTGATTGAGTTTTTAGAGTCAGTCTATATATATCTGGTGCTTTATCGATCAGCAAATCATCTATTGTTTCAAACCAGTTTGCTGAATCTGGTTCCTCTGAAATCAGCTCAGGTGATCCGGATATAATGCTGGCTCCAAAGGGTAAACGCATTCTGGCCTTTGACGATGCAATTTTGCATGAGGCCTGGGCTGCCAACCACCATTCATCTTCTCTAGGCTCGAAGAAGAGTGGGCTATTTGTTAAGTCAAGAGCGCTGTTATCAAAATTAAAGATATGAACAGCCCGACCACTGTCCATAAGCTTTAGCACTATAGGTAGCACGACACGCTTTCTCTTGAGAGAAATCACAATTTCTTGAAACCTGATTTTCAGGCCATTTTCATCACTTTGAGCATATACAGCGCCACCCTTGGCCAACAGCTGATCACCCTCAAAAAAACCAAGTTCAAATCTCGTAGAAGTCAGGTTTTCAATAAACGGAATAATTGTTTCTCTGGGGAGATACAGCTCACTGGTGATAGACCAGTACGGTAGCGCTCCCTGAAGTTTATGTTCGCAAGTAAAAGCTTTTTCATTTTCCAGAGAGTTTTGTCTCTTTTGATGCCTTTGTCCTGCATCCTTAAGCCACTCATTGAGAAGTGATTGTGCATTTGCTTCATCCAAAGGCACGGGAAATGCGTAGCGCCAGTCTGGGCTTTTTTTATCAAGAAATGCAACAGGATTATCTTGTTCTTTGATGTCGAATTTTTCAGCAAGAAACATTAATTGGTCAACAATTCCAGCAAGAAGTTGCATTGTCTCATGATTGGCAAAAGCGTCTGGTAAGTAATTTTCTGACCCACTAATGATATCGAGTGTCGTTCTAAGACCACGTTCAGTTCGATAGTAATTCTTCAACCCTCGCCTGACTGTTCGGCCAAAGCCATTGTTTTCACTCTGAACTAACTGCCATGGTAACCCTCCCTCAGCAAACAAGGAGCCAAGCAGGTCTCGTCTACCATGATGATCACGAACTCTTATACTTCGACCCCAGTAGCCTACTAGTCCATTCTCAAGAAGGTGACTTCTTTGTGTCGAGGAGAAACTGATTCCAAGCCTGTTTTCCACCTCACTCCATGACCAGTCACCATCGCGTTCCCTCCGAAACCATTCTGAGACGAATAAGCAGAACCCTGCCGCCCAATGTGTTGTATATATAGGGCTCAGGGCTAAATCGCTATTTTGTCTCAGAAGCGATTCTAGCTGCTTATATTCTTCGTGAGAGGCTTGGTAGCTGAAGAGGGGCTTTCGACTCACAGGCCCTTGAAAGTGTCTTCTGGTGAATAAAAATTCACTTAACCAGTTTTTTAATTGATTTATTGTTGGCATCTACAATCACCCCTAGAGCCAGCAGAATGATAGATCAGCTGGCTACATCCTTTTAAATATCTTCGATTCCTTGCTGCGAACGAACATTAATCAGATATGTTACCTGATACCCTGAGCTTGCCCCGAGAGAGGCTTCATTAAATGTTTTTAGTCAATTCGAAGTAGAATCTCTTTATAGATAAAGCGTACAGCTAAGTTCCTATTCTAAGCAATAATTAGAGTTAGTTCCGGGATAGATAGTTGTCAAAATCACTCCTGATCTCAACCAAAGGAACTTCCCAGCAGGCACTTTGATGCCTATCTTGATACTCCTCTCCAGAGTCCTCACTGCACCAGGTTACCAAGCCTAAAATATAAGCCGTTTGTTTGTCTGGTATTTTAGCCGCACTCAATACCTGTGAACGCTTTGCACTCAGGGCTGCCAAAGCCTGATCCTGGTAAATCAATTTATGCCCTTTGGCATCCTGCTGCAGAATCAGCTGATCACCCACGTTCAGCTGACGGAGTATTGTGTGGATGCGATGATTTTTATGAAAATTGCCAGCATAACTGAGATACAAATCCTGCAATCCGAGAATCTGGTATTGTTTCAGGGGATAGTTTCCGTGGTTTTGTGTCGTGCGAACACAAAGTGCGTCTTCTACCCCTTCAGTCAGATCGTGGATATGAGGATTACTGCAATCATTTCTCCGGAAGATCACCAGCAAATCCATTGCACGGGTCATCCCCACATAAAATAACCGTCGTTCCTCTTCCTGTTCCTGTGGTTTGCGAAGCTGCCAGCTTCCATCCAGAAGGATAACCACTTTAAATTCCATACCCTTGGCACTGTGAACCGTTCCAAGGAATATGCCTTCTCCGAGCCTTTGTTCTCTTCTGGACTCCCTGAGGTAATCAACGACGTACGCCGTAAATGCACTGACAGGCGTTTCGCTCGCGGCTGTTTCCTGTTCCCAATGTTCCAACAGCGTCAAAATCTTACTTTTCCAGGGTGACTTGGGCAGTTGCAGTGCAGTGAACCATTCCCAAATTTGTCCGGTGTTAGCCAGTTCACTCTTATGTTGATCCAGTGCATTCAAAAGCTGTTGAAATTCCCTGATTCTGAAAAGAGGCAGGTTCTGGTTATTTTCCAAAGGGAGGCTGAACGGTATACCCCTGTCTTCCAGCGCAGATCGAATATGGGTCAGTTCCTGTTTGCTGATGCCGTTTCGGGCGAGGATTGCACAGTCACTCCACTGAATTCCAGGCATGATGCGCTTCAGTCGTTCCAGTTCAGCCACGCAGCCTGATGTTTGTTGCTTAATATCGTCGCACTGAATGATTTGTACCTGACCTTTACTGACAGGGTCGCTGCTTTCGAGCTTGCCTCCGGCTGGCTGGGTCAATCGGCCTTCATTGATGGTAATGTCATGACGGGTTTTCATTCGATCCCGGTTACTTTGAATCAAATGGTTTGCGGCATGGATGATGTGCTTTGTAGAACGGTAATTCTGTACAAGGTGGTGACGTTGTGCCTGATAATCCTGTTCAAACTGTCTGATATATTGAATATTGGCAGCACGGAAGCCATAAATGCTCTGGTCGTCATCGCCCACGGCCAGAATGGATAGTTTCTCTTCCCCTTCCTGCAGGGAGCGACCGGTGATGGCAGAAATCATTTCGTACTGTTGCTGGTCAATATCCTGATATTCATCCACCAGAACATGCTGAAACCCAGCCAGTAGTTTTTCCCTGATCTGGTCACCTTCAAATCCGGGTAAATTGATTTCTCCCCGAAGCAGGGCTGTGGCTTTGGGAATCAAATCGTCAAAGTTAAACTCTTCAGCTGACTGTTTTTGTTGTTTGGCATGGAAGCTGATGCCGGTCAACCGCATCGCCAGCCCGTGGAAGGTTTGTACGGTCACGGTTCGAGCTTCTTTACCCAGCAGTTTTTGCAGTCGCTTCCTCAAGGTGATGGCTGCACTGTGGTTGTAACACAAAACAAGAATGCTGTAAGGGCGAACCCGCTGAATTCGTAACAGGTAGGCACAGCGATGTACGACAATTTTTGTTTTACCTGAACCCGGCCCAGCAAGAACCAGCATGTTTTTATCGACAGGTGCCTGAACAATGGCTTGTTGGTGAGGATTTGCCAGGGAGTCAACAATATTTTTCAGGGATTTCTGGCTGGTCGCCAGCTTCAGAATTGATTTTCTGCCACGGAAATACTGGTTAAGAAAACCGGCGTTATCCTGTTCAAAATAATCCCTGACCATTCGTAGGGCTGACGTCATTTTTTGCAGACCCAGTCGAACGTATTCGTTCATCACATGAATTTGAGTGATTTTTGCTTTGTAATGCCGGAACAACGGATCGTAGTCGCCTTTGTTATAACGTCGGGAGCTGGCTTCGTTATTCAGCCGTAAGGTCATAGCTGAACGGAACACCGCCAATCCCTGTTGGAGGATGATGGCTTTTTGTTCGTGCAGAAACAGAATGCCACGCTCTATGGCGGCCATTTCTTTATCTTTGCTCACATCCAGCGTCATATCCTGACGAATGGAGTCCCGAAGGCTCTCAAGGGAAAACTCTACCAGTACCTCTGTTTGTGAGGACTGCTCTGCTGTTGGTATCGCCTGATAAAGTGTTTCCAGAATGCGCTGAGAAAGCCCGTGACGCTTTTCCATAATGGTCTGAATCTTTGACCAGGGTCTGCACAGGGTCACTTTGTAATGATCTTTGCTGATGTAATTAAGCTTGATGCTGCCCCTGGAGCCAGCCAGTCCCCGCCCGTCTTCTGATAAACTCTTTAACAAATTTCTTAATAGCGCCGGATTACTGAAACTCAAATCCTCATCAAGCATCGCCTGATTGAGCTCACGGATATTCAGAGGATAAGGCGTGTCATCGTGATCATCCGGGTGTGCTTCCCTGAGTTTCGACAGCATTGCCTTTTCCAGCTGGCACAGTCGTTGACAGGTAAGCCTGGCATTGTTTTTTCCCTTGGGGCGCAGAAAAGCGGTCATCAACAACCCGTTGGAAACCAGTCCGACATCAGCCATCTGGTTAAGGATTTTTATGATATCGGCGGTTTTAAGCTGACTGCGGACTTTCGGGTCTTTGATCTGGGTACCAATAGCTTCCGCCAGATCATCGGCTCTGATCCCCTCATCGGGTTTGGTATTGATCAATGCCTGTAAAATAATATCCCATTGTTTACGGCGAAAAGGCGTCAGGCTCAGTCGGTCCAGTTGCTCTGAAGCCTCTTCAAGACTGGAGAACAGGGCTTGCCCCTGAAACACCTGATTAGAATTTTCGTTTCTCTCCAGAAATCCTGAACGCTCCAGCCATGCTACCGCAGTTTTCACCTTGGTATCAGCGGATTTATCATCCATGTCAAAGGATGTGTCTACGGCATCTGATCTCAGTAGTTCTCCTGTAGTAACAATAATATCCTCACCCTGCTTTTTCTCAAGGAAACGGATGCCTCGCAGGAGCTGCTGTATATCGTTTTGTCGAACTTCCGAGAGAGCACCCAGCTTAAACTGGGTCTCTATATCCTGCTCATCGAAGAGCAAAATACATTCGGCGGGCTGCTCGTCACGTCCGGCTCGCCCTGCTTCCTGCAGATAATTTTCCAGTGAGCCGGGAATATCCGCATGAATAACCAACCGGACATTTTCTTTGTCTACCCCCATCCCGAAGGCGTTGGTAGCACAAATAATCTGTATATCCCCGGCTATAAATTTTTCCAGAATGTCTTTCTTCAACGGGGCTTCAAGCCCTCCATGAAAATGACTGACAGAGAGGTCTTTGCGGATAAGAAACTCGCACAACTCTTCGGTATGTTTTTGTGTCGCACAATAGACGACGCAACTTCCATCAGAAGTCAGGCGCTCTTCAATCAGCTCAGCGACACGACCGTGTTTTGCGGCATTGCTGGTGGGGTGAACCTCGTATAAAAGGTTGGAACGCTCAACACCACCCAGAAAAAGCTGTAACGGCTGATTCAGCTGCGTTTGAAAGTGCTGACAGATATCTTCAATAACATCGGCTTTTGCTGTAGCGGTGTAACAGGCTACAGGGGGTATTGACAGGTTGTTTTTAGCGGTACTTTCACGAATAAAGCGCCCGCAGTATAAATAATCCGGCCTGAAATCATGTCCCCACTTTGACAGGCAGTGAGCTTCATCAAAGACCCAGCAACCAATTTCCCGATGAGACAGTGCATTTATAACGGATTTATTTCTCAATTGTTCCGGGGAGATGTAGAGCAGGGCAATATCGCCAAGACGCACTTGTTCGAGCACTGCACCTCGTTCAGGTGGTGTCAGCATGCCATAAACCGCAGCCACTGCCATGGTTCCGGTCTTTTGACGGAGATTGTCCACCTGGTCTTTCATTAGCGCCTGCAGAGGGGATATAACCACAGTTAATAACCCTCGTCGCTGGTAGCGCACCAGTGCCGGAATTTGAAAGCAGAGGGACTTTCCTCCCCCCGTAGGAAGTATCCCAAGTAAAGGTTTTTCATTCATACCCTCTTGCACAATATCTCGTTGCAGGGGGCGTCCGTCGCTGGTCGTACGAAAATCAGGGTAATTAAAATACTTGTTTAACTGTTTGACCGGATCATGATTTTCTGAGCAGTAATCACAGGTTGAATCGCCGCAATGAATATCCCTTAACTGTTTCAAAATGTCGGAAACCTGCGGAAAAACGATGACGCACCCAGGGTGGAAGTACCGAATTACCACCAGAGACAGTCAACCATGCCAGGCTGTAAGCCATCAGAGGTTTACTTTCAGCGTTGGTAAGATGAGCAATGACCACAGTCTTGGCCTGAGCGGGGCAGGTTAACCCCAAGGTAAGGCCCTTGAAAGCCGTGATAGCCTGAACGTCCGATGTAAACGGGTTGTTAACCAGTGAGGCAAAAACCTGCTCCATGCCGTTGCAGTCGTTACCGTGGGTAGCGACGCAAGCCGAAGAAAAGCAGTAATGATAAAACCGGATCAAGTCGGGTGTCTCTTTCGCCTGTTGCTGAAAAGCCTGATATTGCTCATGGAAGATGGTAGTCGCCAGCCGTGCATCGGCCACCGGATCATTGATTGAGTCTTTGACCAGCTTGTAGTCTTTTACCAGTCGGTGATAAGGGTTACGGGGAAAAGCCAAAGGAGACAGGTATAAAGTATCAATAACCGGCTTGTTCAGTAGAGATAATTGAGGGGCGATACTCTCTATAACAGGCAGGTCATGGCCGAGCAGGTTGTGACCGAGAAGAAAAGGGCAGGGCTGACAGAAATTATCCAGGTCGGAAAGGACTGAATCCAGATTTTTTCTGGAAATCTTCTTACGCTCAAACTGTTCACTGTCAGGGTGCGACAGAGCTCCTATATGATGGATAACACCTTGACGGGTCGTTTCAAGATCCAATGCAACAAAGGATGATAGTTGATCAGACAAGCTTTTCATCATAAATAAAAAGGGCTTTTTATTCTTTCAGATTATGAACTTAGACTTATTTATACAAAAAAGCTATCGGCATAAGAATGACTGACATCAGTTAATCTGGCTGTTTCGTTTGCATCGCAATAAGACAATGGCATCATAAGTTCACTGTTATGATCCAATGACCATCTTCTTTTATGACTCAGACCATCGACTTTTACGAACAGAACGCTGATTCGTTTTTTGAGTCCACCGTCGGTGTGGAAGCTCAGGATTTGCATCAGGCATTTCTGGCATATCTCCCCCAAAATGCGACCATTCTTGATGCAGGCTGTGGCTCGGGTCGTGATACCCTGGCTTTTCTCAGGCAGGGGTATCGGGTATTTGCTTTCGATGGCAGTGAGTGCATGGCAAAAAGGGCAGCAGACTTAACCGGCCTGCCGGTACAGACGTCACTGTTTCTGGATTACACTGCCGGACAGCTGTTTGATGGTATCTGGGCGTGCGCCTCATTACTTCATGTGCCAGTGGAACAATTAGCCGTAACCTTCTCACACTTAAGCAAGTTTTTAAAAAATGAGGGCGTTTTTTATTGCTCTTTCAAGCTGGGTTCCGGTGAGGTTGTGCGAAAAGGGCGACACTTTACTAACCTCGACGAACCGGGGCTTGAAGCCATTTTAACGACAACTGACCTGGAAATGGCCAAAAGCTGGATCACCACAGACCTGCGCCCCGGTCGGGAAAATGAACACTGGTTAAATGCCATTCTGAAAAAGGCTTCTCTTAAAAAGGCTTGATAACGCATGGAAGCAAGACCTCTTGATCCTCAATTTCATCAGGATAACAACTCTGCACTCTTGACCACTGGCGGCCTGAATGATCCGCTGCTGCCAAAGCTGATTGATGCCATTAACCGTGCTCAAGAGATTGAGATCACGGTAGCGTTTATTCGTGTCAGTGGATTGAAACTCCTGTTTGGTGCATTAAGCGATGCGGTTAATCGTGGAGCCACCATTAAAATATTGACCTCTGATTATCTGGATGTCACTGATCCCCAGTCATTACGGGAACTGATGCTGCTGAAAGAGCGTGATGCGGATATTCGCATTTATCAGTGCGACGGACAGCAGAGCTTCCACATGAAGTCGTATATTTTTATCCATACCCACGATGGCGATTTTATAGAGGGCTGTGCCTATGTAGGCTCCAGCAATATCAGTAAAGCGGCATTAACCACGGGGCATGAATGGAATCTTCGGCTGCAGTGTAAAGGCAGTACTGATGATCTTTATGTGCAGCAGTTTGCCCATATTCGCCGTCAGTTTCGTGAAATATTCAGCCACAGCCTTGTTAAACCTTTAAGCCATGAGTGGATTGATAGCTACCTGAAACGCCGTCGTAAAATGCGACTGGTGGCTGTTGAAGCTGAAGAGCTGATAGAAGCCCCTACGCCCAGTGATATTCAGACAGAAGCGTTGCAGGCATTGCAGCAATCACGACTGGACGGGTATCGGAGAGGACTGGTGGTTCTGGCAACGGGTTTGGGTAAAACCTGGCTGGCGGCTTTTGATACCCAGCAGTGCAAAGCAGAAAAGGTGTTGTTTGTCGCCCATCGTGAAGAGATTCTTATGCAGGCGCAGCAAACCTTTGTACGGATTCGCCCTGACGCCCGCACTGGTTTTTATAACGGTAAAGTGCGTAATAAAGAGGTTGATATGCTGTTTGCCTCTGTGCAAACACTTGGGCGGGCGGAACACCTGCAACAGTTCAGCAAAGACCATTTTGATTATATTGTGGTGGATGAGTTTCATCATGCTGATGCCAAGACCTATCGTAATCTTCTTAAGCACTTTGAGCCTGAATTTTTGCTGGGTCTGACTGCAACACCTGAGCGAACCGACCAGGCGGATATTCTCAGTCTCTGCGATAACAACCTGGTGTTTGAACGTAATCTGGTCAGTGGTATTAATGCCCGGCTGCTAGCTCCTTTCCACTATTTTGGTGTTGACGACAAATATGTGGATTACGACGAAATCCCCTGGCGCAATGGCAAGTTTGATATTAATGCTTTGGAAAATGCCTTTGCCTCCAGAAAGCGGGCAGGGCATATCCTGACACACTGGCAGGAAAAGAAGCAGTTAAGGACGCTTGGCTTCTGTATCTCCAAACGCCATGCGGATTTTATGGCAACGGTTTTTGCCAAAGCCGGTTTCAGGGCTGCGGCGGTTTACAGTAACTCTGAACTTCGTCGGCATGAAGCGCTAAATCAGCTGGAAACAGGGGAGCTGGATGTCCTGTTTTCTGTTGACCTGTTTAACGAAGGTACTGACCTGCCAGCCATTGATACCGTGTTAATGCTTCGACCCACAGAATCCAAAATCCTGTTCCTGCAACAGTTGGGCAGGGGGTTGCGACTCCATAAAGACAAACAGCATCTGGTGGTCATTGACTTTATAGGTAATCATAAATCCTTTCTGACCAAGCCGGTTGCCCTGCACAATAGTCACTCTGTCCGGCAGGTTACGGAGCAGATCAAACAGCAGGCGACCGCTTTGCCTGATGGCTGCTTTGCCAACTATGACCCTAAAGTGATTGATTTTCTGGAGCGTATGGCACGCAAGCAGAAAGCCAGTATGGTTGAGGAATATCAGTCCTTAAAATCACTGCTTGGCTATCGCCCTACGGCTACTGAGTTTTATCATTACCTTGCGGAAACAGGAACTGACTTCAACAAGGTTCGCTCGCAAAAGGGTAGCTGGTTTGCACTGCTCGATCATGAGCAGGAGTTGAGCAAGGCTGAGTCTGGAGTGGCCCACACCCACCATCAATTTTTGCTGGAGGGTATTGAAAAGGCATCTATGACCCGATGCTTCAAGATGGTTTTGCTGGATGCTTTTCTGGAACTGGATGGTTTTATTCATCCACCGACCACAGAAGTGCTGGCAACCAGAAGCTGGCATCTGCTTAAACGCCGCCCTGCACTGTATAGCTCAGAGCTACCGGCCAAACAGCAGGCAATGGCTGCGGAAGATAAAGGCTGGCACAGCTACTGGAAAGGGAATCCTGTCAAAGCTTTTGCAGAAGGGGAGAATACCTTTTTTGAAGTTAGAAAAGGACAGTTTACCTTTAAAGCAGATGTTAGACCTGAGCATCGGGATATTCTGCACCAGCAGGTGCAGGAGTTGGTAGAGCTGAGGCTGGAACAATACTGTGTGAGAAAGAAACTACGACCACGTTGACATTTAATCCTGTCGATACCGGACGTTTGCGGGAGGCTTTTGACTTTTTTGTGCTCTGGTCTCCTGCTCAGAACCCTGACCCTCTTTGACCACAATGGGAGAGAAAATCCCACTCCGGTCAATTTTATCAAAGCCCATTTCAGCGGCTTCACTGTACAGCGCACCAATAGCCTGATCCACCTCGATATACAACTGCTTCAGCTTTTTTTCAGCCCGTAGCAGAGGGTATGAGCCCAGCGTCTGATAGAGAAAATCAGACGCAATGCATACGCGATCCCAGAACTCATAATAATGACCAGCGTTTGGCCGGATAATAGGGGCTGTCTCTACCAGGGTAGTCTCATTGTTAACCATTTTTTCCATCAGCACGGGCATTAAAAATGCCCGGTGATGGAAATGGATGTCCGCTCGCAGTTCATCAGGACAATCACCAAGACAGCTAACTGGATTTTCAGTCCAAGCTTCGACATTGCCTTCATCGTCATAATAAACTTCATGGACTGCAAACATGGATTCCGTGGTTTCTGGGTCGCAGGTTTCAATCACGCGGTAATTCCAGGTCATTGTGACTTCTCCTCTACTTAACCTTTCACATTCACAATCTGCCGCAGTGTGCGTACGACCTCGACGAGATCGTCCTGCAGGCTCATAACCTTATCGATGTTTTTGTAAGCGCCGGGAATTTCATCCAGTACGCCCTTGTCCTTCCGGCACTCAATGCCCAGTGTCTGGTCTTCAAGATCACGGACAGAGAAGGCTTTTTTGGCAGCGGTACGGGACATGCTCCGTCCTGCGCCATGGGCGCAACTGCAAAACGCTTCAGGGTTGCCTTTACCACGGATAATATAAGATTTGGCACCCATAGAGCCTGGAATAATACCCAGCTCTTTGCTTCTGGCCCGGATAGCCCCTTTACGGGTAACCCAGACTTGTTGCCCGTCATGGACCTCTTGCTCAACAAAGTTATGGTGGCAGTTAATGGCTTCATTGATGACCGTGAACGGCTTCAGGTGCTGGTGCAGCACTTTCAGAATACTGTTCATCATATGCTCCCGGTTCAGCAGGGCGTAGTTTTGCGCCCAGGCCACGGCCTCAACAAAGTCATCAAAAAAGTCAGAACCTTCTTTCAGGTAGCCAAGATCTCTGTCGGGCAGATGAATCTGCTGCCGTTCCATATCCTTGCGAGCCAGTTGAATAAAGTACTGACCAATCTGGTTACCGATGCCCCGGCTGCCTGAGTGCAGCATCACCCAGAGGTTGTCGTGTTCATCCAGACACAGTTCAATAAAATGGTTGCCAGAGCCAAGGCTGCCCATCTGGCGCACGAACTTATCCGGGTTACCCCTTTGAATAATATTTGGGTGCTTTTCCAGAATACGTTGCAAGCCACTGGCGACCGGTGAATCGCCAGCTATCTGTGCATCTTTATGCTGTCCGCCAGCCCCAAGAGGAATGACCTGTTCAATGGCATGACGAATTTGCAGAAGATTATCCGGTAAATCAGTGGCTTTCAGAGATAGCTGAACCGCATTCATTCCACAACCAATATCTACCCCGACAGTCGCAGGAATAATGGCCTCGGTGGTCGCAATAACAGACCCTACGGTTGCACCTTTGCCCAGATGGATGTCGGGCATCCCTGCCACATGTTTGTGAATAAAGGGCAGGCTGGCGACTTTGCGCATTTGCTCAAGTGCCTGCGGGCTGACTTCATCCGTCCAGATTTTTACGGGCTTCTGGGTCTCCGTACCCTCTAATAAAGTGATCACTGGCATAATGTTGTACCTCTCTCATTATTTTCAGCGGTATGGTTCAAAATAGTGCGGAACAGATGATTGATGGAATCAAATGATGCCGCTGTCGTTGGCTGGCCGCCCCTGAAGGCTTCCAGCGTAAATAGTTGTGATTCAATAAACTCATGCAGCGCCGGAATTGCCTGAATGGTTTTTGTTTCTCCGTTACTACGTTTGAGAATAAGGAGTTCCTCAATGGCTTTATTCACCGGGTGGTTAGCCCCAAGAACCGATCTTAAACGATCAAATTCGACAGGGGCTGGCTCCTGATAATGTTTCAGCCACTGTATGGCCAGTAACGGGCGCAGCACGTAGAAGTATTTCTTTAAAGGCACTTCTTCCTGCTGCAAGTACTCCCGGTAGTTGGATTTAGCCATGCTTCGGTAGTGATATATCCCTTTGTCTGTTTGATAGAGGTCAGCGACCAGTTGCCGGGCGTGATGACTGAACAGCCCGTTATCCCAATACACAACGGGAGATTGCAACCACTCCACCAAGGCAGGGTTTGAACGCCATAACAGCTTGAGGGCTTTTCTCAGTTCCCAGCCGTTGATATCCAGCTCATCGACAATGGGGTATTCAATCACATCCCGTTTCTGCTCAAGATCAACAGAGAGATACCACGATGGTGCGTGTGAATAGATAAAGCGTACATCGTAGTCACTGTCCACAGAGGCAAATCCCCAGGCACGACTGCCGGATTCAACGGCATAGTGAATAATGACGTTATGCTCTCGTTCTATGTCCTCAATACGTTGCAGGATTTCATCTCTCATACTGCTTTCCCTGAAAGTTGGTGTCTCGGTCATTGGTTCTTTCTGGTGTACTGAAGAGTTAGATCAAATACTGTGCCAATAAATTCATGGCCAACTAAAAAATCTTCTAACCTATTGATCTACAGGGGGGGTACTGCTGATTTGTGGTGATTTGACCGTATCTGGCTATTGTTTTGAATAATGAATAACTACAATAATTGATATGAATATATCTTATTCGATAGGTTCTTTTTGAGAGATCCTATGACTAGAAAAAAGAACGTTGTTGTCAGCATTCTGGGCATTGTCAAAGACAATAAGGGCAGGGGCAGCAAACGCTGGTCTACCTGGAGACCTAATGTCAGCTTGGTCAGTCAGGATAATTTTCAGGTTGACCGGCTGGAACTCCTATATAGCCCTGATTATCTCAGGCTTGCCCGTAAAGTGATGGAGGATATCCAGTCGGTATCACCTGAAACAGAGGTTGTTCTGATAGAAGCGGCATGGAAGGATCACTGGGATTTTGTTGAAATTTACAGCTGGTTGTATGATTTTGCTGAGCATTACCCTCTGAATACAGATGAAGAGAATTACTATTTCAATATCACCACAGGCACGCATGTAAACCAGATTTGCATGTTTCTGATCAGTGAAGCCAGGCTTTTTCCCGCTCGGATTATCCAGGTATCGCCAGTTCCTGAGAATGAAGATAAGGCAAAAGGTAAAATCCACATCATTGATCTGGATCTCTCCCGATACGATATTCTGGCTAAGCGCCTGTTCGAGGAACACCTGACAGGCAGTGACTTTCTGAAAGCCGGCATTCAGACTCACAGTCAATCCTTTAATCAGGTCATTGCAGAAATTGAGCGTGTGGCCATCCGCTCCCGCGACCCGGTGTTGCTGGAAGGTGCTACCGGAGTGGGCAAAAGCCAGCTGGCAAGGCGTATCTACGAGCTGAAATCATTGAATGACAAAATTACAGGCAGTTTTGTTGCCGTCAATTGCGCCACCCTGAAAGGTGAAGGAGCCATGTCCGCTCTGTTCGGCCATCAGAAAGGCGCATTCACGGGAGCGGTTACTAAGCGGGAGGGGTATCTGAGACAGGCGCATCAGGGCATTTTGTTTTTGGATGAAATTGGTGAGTTGGGGCTGGATGAGCAGGCCATGCTGTTGCACGCTCTGGAAGAAAAACGCTATTACCCTGTAGGCAGTGACAGGACGGTATACAGTGACTTCCAACTATTGGCAGGCACTAATCGGAATCTTCGTGAAGCCGTTAAACTGGGAAGCTTCAGGGAAGACTTGCTGGCTCGTATCGACCTCTGGCACTGGCAACTTCCCAAATTAAAAGATCGTCTGGAAGACCTTGAAGCGAATATTGATTATGAACTCCGGCAGCATACGCGTCTGTACAACAAGCAGGTACGGTTCAACAAAGCGGCAAGGGCTGACTACCTGGACTTTGCCAAAAGCGATCAAGCCCAATGGTCGTCTAATTTTCGAGATCTGAACGCCAGTATTACCCGAATGGTGACATTGAGTGAAAGCGGGCGGATTGATGAAGAGAATGTCATGGCAGAAGTCACCAGACTCAAAACCCGATGGGATACTTCAGGAGAAGACAAGGGTTTGTTGTTGGCAGATTATTTACCACAGGAACAGATCAATGGGATGGATTACTTTGATCAGCTACAGCTGCGTAATGTGATCGAAGTTTGTCGGCAGAGTCGCTCTATGGCAGAGGCGGGAAGAACCCTGTTTAACGTCAGCCGTCAGAGCAAGGCAAGCCAGAACGACTCGCATCGGCTGCGACATTATTTGCAGAAGTTTGGCTTGAATTTTCAGGATATTCGGGCTTAAAAAGACTGATATGAGTAAAACCTGCTATTCTTTTCGTCTCCAGCGTTTCTGTAACAACAGGAGAAGTTTTCCTTCGACGCTATGTGTTGCAGAAACTAACTTGTGCCGTGAGGCACCCACCACTCTTCGAGAGTCCTTCCACACAGCAGTACCTCTGCTGTAATGATGCCAGTGCATAGCGACACTGGCTCAGGTTGATCAGGCAGTACTTTTGCCGGATCGACTGTTACCAGACACTTATCAGATATTTGCGATAACGCATTCTGCTTTCTTCATCTCTCAGCTCACCGAGCAGCAGGACAGGCATCGCAAATGTTCAGGGTAATTGCATTTCCCCAAAAGCCGTTTCAAGAGACCCTCTCTTGGTGTATTGGCAGCCGTACCATACAGCCAGACCAGTGTCTTCTACTGGCACTTATTGACGATTTAGTGGGCTTTTTTATAAGCAGGCGAATTCGCTGAACCCGACCAATCTTCAGTATTGGTTATAACAGCCATCGCCTCAGCTGCTGGCATCAGCAAAGCTCTGCTCCTTGGAGTAATGAGCGTTACTGCCCGCAGCCCTTGCGTTACAGGATGTCCCGTCTGGCCACTGCGTGATGTGGCTTCGCATTGAACTTTGTTCAGGGTTTTTGGGGCTTATTTTCCGATGTGCCAGATATGGATGGAGGGAATAGGCTGTGCCTCAGTTTTTAACTCGTAATGAGCATAATTTTGGCTTTGGCAGGCAGATGTCCTATGCAGGGCGCAATGCGCTCAGAGAAATGATGCCCGGTCAGTGCTGTACAGTAGCAACCCACGCTGTGCGCTGGAAACAGTTTTGTGCCTGGAGTAAGACCCAGAATATTTGTGAAGCCCATCAGGTGAATAACCAGACTCTGAGACATTATGCCGTTTATCTACGCGCGAGGCTGGAGGGACAGGGTAAACTCTTAACTGTTGCCACAGCACAGAATCTGTTATCAACCTGCAATGTGGTGTTGAAGGCACTGAGAGGCAATGAAGATATTCGAATCAAACCTTCGGAGGCTTTACAAGCAAACCGAGAGAAAGTTCGAACTGAACCACCAGAATTGAGTCGTGAAAAGCTGGCACAGGCGCAGGCGGAGTTGATATTGAAGGGGCAGGAGCGCATTGCCGCAGTCTTAGGCTTATGTCGAGAGCTTGGGCTTCGTTCCAGAGAAGCGGTGTTGCTGGATTGTCATAAGGCTCTTGAGCAAAATAAAGCTTGCGGAAAAATAGATATTGAACGGGGAACGAAAGGCGGGCGTGGCAAGTCTACCATTACCAGCCCTTCAAGAGCTGAACGTCTGCTGCCAGTATCAGACTATGCTCGTATAGCCTTGGTTCGGGCTGCAAAGTTGCAGGGCAAAGGGGATAACCTGATTCCCGCCGGTAAAAAGATTGAGGATTTTCTGGCGTTGGTGCGTATGCATAGTGGCCCTGCTCTCAAGAAGCATGGACTGAATAACCGGCATGACCTTCGGGCAGCCTATGCTTGTGAACAATATCAACTGCTTACCGGAGATTTGGCACCTGTTTTATCAGGCCATATTGGAATAGATGAACACAGAGATTTACAAGCTAGACAGGACTTAGTTCAGCTACTTGGGCACAATCGAATCTCAGTAGTATCAAGTTACATAGGTAGCCGTAAAAAACAGAAGGGTTGACTCAAGCCGCACGAGGAAGCACTGATTTACTCAATGCTTTCTGGTACGACCTGGAGTCAGACCGACCGTTGTGTTTCTCCTTACGGTTGTAGCGGGTTTTAAGCTTTTCCCTGCGTTGTCTGAACATAGGGTCGCTCATGAGTTTCAGCACTGCCGATGCAGGGCGTTTTCGTTTGGGTTTGGCCATGATGTTCTCCTTAATAGCCTCATTTTTATGAACTCTGAGTGTATCACACAGGGTTTTTAGAACTGTATTCAATATTTGATTCTTTCCGGCAGGAAAAGTTCTCTCCACAGCACAGCAATCAGCATTGAATATATACCTGCCTGTCCTATAGTTAACTCTCCTTTTACCTGCTCATCAGGAGCTGGCTTTATCCACTCAGGATAAAACCAGTGACGATTATGATGATAAGGTTGTTCGATCGCACAGGTTAGAGTGTCTGCTGACCCGGCAGTTCAGGCGTTCGTAGCCGTGTGGTTTTCCCGGAGATTGGCTGAAAGGTTGTATCGCCCGATACGCTTGAAGGCTGACAGCGAAAGCTGGTTTTCTACCAAGGGTTGGTATTTATCGCTGCCCTGTCATTCTCGTCACTTTGGTGACATTTCACATGATGTATGAGTTTCTGGCTTGCTGCTGCTTGCCTGATTAATCGTACATATTCTGCATGGTAGAACCTCTCTGTCATGCAGGGAAGTTCTGCCTTTTTGTTTTAAGGAGAACTTCCATGGCTAACGCTAATGGTGTGAATGAGAGCGCCAATGATCTGGTGGCTCGTTTTGCGGAGCGTTATGGCTTTCGCGAAGATGAGTTGCTGAATACTCTGGCGCAAACTGCATTCAGGCAACAGAACGGCAGTGTTCCCACACGGGAGCAAATGCTGTCTTTGTTGTCTGTCGCTGACAGTTATGGTCTGAATCCGTTCATTCGGCAAATCTGGGGGCTATCTGATCGACGTGGAGGCGTGTTTCCTGTTATTTCCATCGACGGTTGGACGGCAATTATGAACTCATATCCGCAAAGCAATGGCATGGAGTTCAGTTATCCCGAGGAGCTGATTACCTTCGATGAAGATATGAAAGCCTGTCATCCCTGGATGGAGTGTGTGATCCACCGAAAAGACCGGGAACACGCCATTCGGGTGCGTGAGTATCTGGATGAATTGTACCGGCCTGCGGTTGTAAAGAATGGGAAGAAATTCCCTGGCCCCTGGCAGACCTGTCCTAAGCGTATGCTTCGGCACAAGTCACAAATTCAGGCAATTCGTATCGCTTATGGCCTCAGCGGGCTGTTTGAACCGGACGAAGCGGAACGGTTACTGGAAACCCAGCTGGGTGAACCAGTCCCCAATCTGCAGGAGCCGGAACAAAAGCCTGTTGAGATCACCAGAGATGAGGTGATGGAAAAGGAGCCTGAATTATCCGAGCAAGACGCTATGGATGATGCAATGGCTGCGGCTGAAGCTGAATTCATAGCATCGAAGGAAGTGATTGAGTTAGAGGCGGTTGATCCCGATGGTATTGATCCACAAGTCCTGTCGTTTATCGATCAGGTAGTGGAGCGAGCCAGAGGAACGGGAGCATTTACAGCGGCACAGGGCTTTGCCCAGGATCGCTTTAAGGATGATGGTAATGCCTTGAATTACTGCCTGTTCCGGTTGGATGAGGCACAAGCAGCATCAGCGGCACCGGCGGCTTAAGGTGATTTGTGATGAAGCAGGTCAATCTTGAGCAGCGGTCACAGGAGTGGTTGGACTGGCGGCGTTGTGGGGTAACTGCAAGTGATGCTGCTGTGATCCTTGGGCAATCACCTTATAAATCACGCTGGCAGCTCTGGGCAGAGAAATCAGGGATTCTGAAGGAACCGGACTTATCTGCAAACCCTCACGTTCAGCGTGGGATTGAGGATGAAGACGATGCAAGGATTCGGATGGAAGAAGCGTTGGGCGATGCGCCTCTCTTGCCTGTTTGTGGTGAGTGGGAACAGAACCCAAAGCTACGAGCCAGTTTCGATGGCATTACCAAAGACGGCATTCCGGTAGAACTGAAAGCTCCGTGCGAAAAGGTTTATCAGGATGTGAAGGCTTTGAAGGATCAGTCGGAAGGCTATCATCGTGCCTTTGTGCAGGTTCAGTTTCAGATGTTGGTTGCAGATTCAAACCGCGCCTGGCTCTGTTTCTATCACAAAGGTTTGCCGATTCTTCCCGCCTGTATCAACAGGGATGACCACCTGATTCAGCAGTTGTGGCTGGAAACGGAAGCTTTCTGGCAGCGTGTGGAAGAAGGTGATGAACCGGAAAAAGATCCGGAACTGGATGTGTTTGTACCGCAAGGCCTGTCGGAACAGGCGCAGTGGTACAAGCTGGCAACGGTGTATCGTCGTCGTCAGTTCTGTCTGGATCAATTGAAAAAGGAGCTGGATGCCGGAAAGTCTCAGCAGAAGCTGTTGCAGCAGGAGTTACAACAGTTGATGGGAGCCTTCCGGGTCGCTGAATCCGATGGCTTGCGAATCTGCCGGAGTGAATGCGCCGGTTCCGTGGATTATCAGAAAGCACTGGAATCCTTGTGCAAGCAGCACCAGCTGGCTTTGCCTGAGCTTGACTCTTTTCGCCGTAAGGCAAGGGAGCAGGTGAGGGTGACCTTGCTGGATCAGAACGTTGACGACAGGGAATCAGGGTTGGAAGTCGCTGGAAACGAACTGTTGGCATTAAACCCAACGATCAGTAACCAGAGCTTCTATTTCTGAGTAAATCGTTTCACGATTTACAGCTTTTTCACCCGGGTGGGGCAGTGATTCTCCCATCCGGGGGTGGTTTCTGCCCTTTTTTGTTTTTAAAAGTACAGGAATCAAACGATGGAGAATGGAGCTGCCCAGCAGCCACAGGCTGCATACCAAAATCCTGAAAGGATTTTGCAACCAGCGTTTTATGAGCTGAATGAAACCTTTGATCTGGATACCAACCAACTGATCCTGCTTGAAGGTTACAAGGAATGCGGGCATCCCGCAGTACCGGCTGTTCAGCCTTACGTGTTTGACAGAGACCGGCTGCGGAAGCTGCTGGCGTTTTTGGATAATCCGGAAGGTGATGGTCTTTATTTGTGTGGTCCGACGGGGTGCGGAAAAACCAGTCTGGTAAGTCAGGCAGCCGCAAGACTGCACTGGCCAACACAGATGGTGCCTGTTCATGGAAGGCTTGAGCTGGATGATCTTTTAGGTCAGAAGGTTCTGGAGAATGGCAATACACCCTTTTTGTATGGAGCATTGAGCACTGCGGTGAAGGAAGGTCACATCCTTATTCTTGATGAAATGGATGTGGCTGATCCGAGCGAGCTGGCTGGATTGTATGACTTGCTCGATGGTGCGCCTCTTGTGTTAGCGCAAAATGGTGGAGAAATCATTCCGGTACATCCACGGTTCCGGTTTGTTGCCACAGGTAACAGTGCAGGGGCAGGGGATGGCAGTGGGTTGTATCAGGGAGTATTGCGGCAGTCGTTAGCCTGGCTGGACAGATTCAGAGTTATTGCGGTTGATTATCCGGATGAATTCACTGAGCTGATGATTCTGAATCAGGTAGTGCCAAACCTTCCGGTGATCGTCAGGGAAAAGATGGTGAAACTCGCTAACGAGGTTCGTCGTCTCTTCACTGGTGGCTTTGATGGAAAGGCTGTGGAAGGTGAGTCACAACTCAGTGTCACCCTGTCCACTCGTGGACTCGTGCGCTGGGCAAAGTTATCACTTCGGTTTCAGGGTGCGCCCAGAGTGTTAGAGTATGCTCTGGAACAAGCTCTGACTGCCAGAGTGGAGCCAGCGGAACGACAGGCGATTCATCGAATCGGGCATGATGTGTTCGGGGACTTATGGTCTTCAGGAGTGGACTCATGACTGATCACGCTGCTGTAACCAAGGTTTTAGATCAGATGTCTGTGATTGCTCTGGACTGTTCCATCTGGTCAGGTGCCCGTCGTCTGAAACCAGAGGATTTGGTTCTGGGCAAAGGTGGGCAGTTGCCGTCTGATGAAGTGGTGTCGCTGGGAAGCAAGAAACTGTGCAAACGGGAAGTGCTGAAGCCGTTTCATCGCCTGAGGGATCAGGCGTGTCGGCTATGCGGTAGAGAAGGAGTCCGTTTTCTTGGTGGGTATGCCGTGCCCGATCATTATGTTTCAGGTTTAAGCCTGAAACTGGATCAGGTCCAGCAGGACTTTAATCAGGAAAAGCAGGCGTTTCTGACTGGCTACGACCAGCATATTCAGGAATGGGTGAACACACATCCTGACTTCGCTGAAGCCATAAGGAGTGCCGTGCCGGATGTTCAAGATGTAAGTCAGCGTTTCCATTTCGGATACACGACCTACAAAGTGGTGGCATCGCCCCAGCCGGATAACCTGAATCAACAGGTGAACCAGCTGGGCGGCACATTGAGGGAGGAAATCAGTCGGGATGCTCAGGCTTTGTTTGAGCAGACCTTCCGAGGGAAAAGCAAAGTCACCCGGAAAGTCCTGAACCCGATTCTCAGGCTCAGGGATAAACTTCACGGCCTGGCTTTTGTTGATCCCGGAATTTCTCCCATAGTGCAACGGTTGGATGCCGGGTTGTCACAACTGCCGAATAACGGAGCGTTAGAGGGTGAAGTGCTGACTCAACTGATGGAGCGGGTTTTATTGCTCTGTTCAGTTGAACAGATGGAGCGTTGTGCGGAAGGGTTGACGACCATTGATAGCCCTTATAAAGAGCAGCCTGTGAAGGTGCAGAATCAGGAATCAACTCAACCTCAAGAGGCAAATGATGCAGAGATTCAGAAAGAGCCTGCGGTAGAACAACAGATGGTGGTACCGGAGGAAGCGGCTGTATCTGCCACTTTCTACTTCTGAACCGGCTGGTGTAAGCCAGCCATCCCAGGCGGGACATAGTGTCCGCTTTGGGCAGGAGCTATGTCCCTTTTTTCTTTCTTCTTTATAGAGAGAGCGAGGTAATTGGATATGGCTCCTGTTTTACAGAAAGCATTACCGATAGTGGGCAGTGCATTGGGCAGGAAAATGGGTGTTCGGGTTGAAGTGTCTGGCCGGAAGGCATGCACTGATGGTGAGTGTATCTGGATTCCAGCCTTTGACCCGCAGCGGCGAGAGCAGGAAACCCTTTGCTGGGGTTACTTGTCGCACGAAGCAGCCCATGTGCGTTACACGGACTTTTATCTGGACTATGCAGGCTCTGCCTTGCGGCTCAGACTCACTAACTTGCTGGAGGACGTGAGAATTGAAAAAGCAATCAGCCAAGAATATCCCGGTGCTATATTTTCTCTTGCGGAAGTCGTCAGGCAGTTAGTGGCTGAAGGTCGTTTAGGTGCGCCAAAAAAGAGTGATCCACCTGTGAAGGTGTTAAACGACGCTTTGCTGGCGATACTGCGATTTGAGGTGTTAGGGCAGAAGGCATTGGAGCTGGAAGCATTGAAAGCCCGTGAAGTGATGAAAGATTGTTTTCCCGGGCAGTTACTGGATTCGCTTCATGGACTTTTGGGCAAGGTGCCTGACTTGGAAAGCACGAAGGAAGCTTTGAACCTGGCTGACCAGATCATTGCGTTATTTCAAAATTTCAGCAATGAAAACTCTGAAAGCAAAGATTCAGGTGAGGAGGGTTCAGGCAAAACAGAAAATTCGTCAGGAGGTCAGGAAACGACTTCTCAGCATTCTGAAACGCAGGATCAGGAGGAAAAAACAGATTCTGTATCAGATGGTGATCTGGAATCCGATTCTGCGGAAGGGAAAGACGATAATCCTGAGAGTTTGTCTGGCAGTGATAACCAGGCTGTTTCTGAAAACGGAGATGCTTCAGAAAAGACTGAAGACCCGTTCCTGAAACAAATTCTGGAGTCCTCTGATTTTGACTGGCCTGAAGATCTCTTTGAGTCCGTGGCAGGGGAGCTGGAATCCTGGAGTAGTGAGCAATCAGCAGGCTTTTCCGCAGTGACAACAACACCCATGGTTGATGAAGTTGTTATCAGTAGTGAAGACTGGGAAGCAGCAAAGGATTTGCTCTGGAAGGTAAAGTCAGAATCAGCACGATTAGCTGCACAGCTGACCGGGCTGGTTCAGGCGAAAACCTTAACCAGAGACCGCATCGGCAAGCGGGGTATGAGGATAGATGGGAAGAGGCTGCACAGGATAGCTCTGGACGATGGTCGTCTTTTCAAACGACGTTCTGAATCCATAGAAATCAATGCAACCGTTCATATCTCACTCGATATCTCAGCTTCGATGGCTTCAAGGGTGCCATTGGCACGAGAGGCGGTTCTGGCTCTGATAATGGCATTGAAGTCAATAAAAGGAGTCTCTGTGACAGCTTCTGCTTATCCGGGCACTGTGACTGAGCGGGTTTATCCCATAGTTTCAGGCAAGGAGTCCGACCTGGGGATTGCAGGAACACTCTCTGCTTTGGATAGCCATGACTCAACCCCCATGGCCACAGGTCTGTGGCATGCAGTGCATCAGATTTGTCAGTCAAACGCCGAGAGGCGCCTGATTCTGATGATTACTGATGGCGCACCGGATATCGACCACCATGATGCGGTGGTTGATCTGGTGAAACGTTGCAGATATTCAGGAATGGATGTTGTGGGACTGGGAATCAACATTCAGGTGCCGGAGGAGCTGTTCCCAAAAGGTCTGATGATTGAGCAATTAGGTGAATTGAAAAATGGACTCTTCAGTTTGACCAAAGACTGGTTGCTTTGCTGAAACTGAAAACGCCACCCACTCATGCTCTGAAGCATTAGGGTGGCGCTTTTCATGGATGCAGATCTGGCTGCATCGCCTCAACTGTACATATGCACAGTTGTGATTCATGCTCACCGTACAAGTGAATAAAGTATGTTATAGTTACTGTAATAATTATTACGGTAACTTGTCATGAGATTTTATAATCGCGAAGACGAGCTTGAGCAGCTTCAGGAGTGGAGTGAACAAGCCTCTAAAGGAACGGCCCACCTGACGACTGTTGTAGGAAGACGCCGGGTCGGTAAAACAGCGCTGTTAAATAAAACCTTTCCTCAGAACACGGCTGCTGCAGCTTCTATCTATCTGTTTGTATCCAGAAAACAGGAATCATTGCTGTGTGAGGAGTTTGTCGAACAGATCAGAACGGTTTTAAATATTCCCATATTTGGTCAGCCTGCACGTCTTCGGGAAGTCATGGAAATCCTGTTGCAGTTCAGCATCACGACGCCGGTTACCGTCATACTGGACGAATTTCAGGATATCCAGCGGGTTAATCGGGCGTTTTTTTCCGAACTTCAGAATTTATGGGATCGGTACAGGCAACAGAGTCGTATGCACCTGGTTTGCTGTGGCTCTTTATACAGCCTTATGACCCGGTTGTTTCAGGATGGACGAGAGCCCTTGTTTGGTCGAGCCGATCATCGCATCAACCTTCAGCCGTTGCGTTGTCGCTATATCGCTCAAATGCTGAATGACCGGCAGGAGTTTACGCCTGAAAAACTTCTGCAGTGGTACATGCTCAGTGGCGGTGTTCCTAAATATCTGGAGTGGCTGTTTAACATTGATCCTGCAACCGACCTTTGGTCGCAGCTGATTAACGAACACAGTCTGGTCATTGAGGAAGGGCATTATCGTCTGGCTGAAGAGTTTGGACCTGAGCATAGTACCTACTTTTCCATATTGGCTGCTATCGCTTCCGGTAGTACGAGCCGACCTGAAATAGAATCTTTGCTGGGTATTTCTGTGGGGCCACAGCTTGATCGCCTGGAAAATGAATTTGATATTATCAGTCGCAACCGACCAGTGTTGTCTAAACTGGGCACCCGGTTGGTTAAATATCGTATTGCCGATGCTTTCCTGGCGTTCTGGTTTCGCTTTATTTATAAGCATCGTAGTGCGGTAGAGATTGGCAACTTCCCGTTTATCCATAAAGTCATTGAGCGTGACTATCCAACCTGGAGTGGTCACTGGCTGGAAGAAATTGTCAGAGAAGTGATTGCGGAAACCGGTGAATACAATATTGTGGGTAGTTACTGGGAAAGAGGCAACCAGAATGAAATTGATCTTGTAGCGGTCAATGAACTGGATAAAAAAGTCCTGATTGCTGAAATCAAGCGTAACCCGAAAAATATCCGCAAAACGCATTTACAGGAGAAGGCCACCAAGTTGGTGCAGCAACTGAAGGGGTATGATATTGAGTACAGGGGCTTTTCTCTGGACGATCTGGCAAATTGGTTTTAAAGGCGACGCTACGCGCATAAAAATGATTTTTCCTTACCCAGTACCGTGAAATTCGCGTAGGGCGTGATTTCAAAATCATGGCTAATATGGCTATTACTGCTCAGACGGACTCAAGGCAGGGAAGAGGGTGACCACTTGACACAGAGAAGTGTTCCGGTTGGGCTCCGACCACAGGCACCCTGAAAGTATCCGGAAAACAGGCGAAGCTGGCAACGTTCAAATTTTTTGATCACAACAGGATCACCACTAATTCAGTAAGTAACTGAAAAATTGAGGATTAATTTTCCGGCTCCGGGCACCATACAGAAAGGCCATCGTTCATTCGATGGCCTTTTTTTTGCCTGTGTCCCGTCCTGATACCGTGTACTTCGCCCACCACCCGGTAATTTCTCAATACCACCTTTATTCAATAAATCAGACAGGTGTCGAGTAGCTGTTGCCTTACTGACTTTAGCTACCTCCTGATATTGGGACTCACTGATTCCAGACTCAAACCCCTTCTCACCAACATCAAGCAGCCGGTTAAGCACTTTGATCTGTTCATCGGAAAGCCCTGCGTCGTGAAATGCCTGCCAGAATCGCGCTGGACATGGCATAGAGCCGGATACTCTGGGCATCGGCTTGTGCAAGAGCAAGGTCGATGATGGCCTTTTGGTAGAGAAATCAGGTGCTCTGCATCCGGCAGTAAAAACATAATGGCTTGACGTTCGAAACCTGTGCTTTATTTCAAAAATGATTGACGCTTTGCGTTGGGTAGAGCAAAGTCAAACCCAACATTTATTCATTATAGATTTTGCGCCTACAAGGAATACAAAGATGACAATCGGAACCCCCAGAGGAAAAACCAAAAAGCAGGAAAACTTCCTGCTCAATATCCTGTTGAATGTCGCCATTCCATCCCTGATCCTGACCAAACTTTCCGGAGAAGCTCATCTGGGCGCATTTTGGGGATTGATTGTAGCTCTGATCTTTCCGATCACTTACGGAATCTACGACTTTTGCACCAGAGAAAATGTGAACTTTTTCTCTATCTTCGGCTTCATATCGACACTGCTGACCGGCATTATTGGGCTGCTTGAGCTGTCTAAATCAGTTCTCATCCTGAAAGAAACCTCAATGCCACTCTTGCTTCTGACCTCCTTGATCCTCTTCAAAGATAAAGCCAGCAATTTCCTGAAAGAAGCTTTCAGTCAGGCCATTGACTTCAATAAAATCGAGGAGACGATTGGTAGGCAAGAGCTGGATAAAAAAATCTCCGACCTTATGCTTATGTTTAAGGGGTCTTTTTTAGTATCTGCCTCTTTAAATTTTTTTCTTACATACTCCATTATCCAGAGCGAGCCCGGTACAAGCGAGTACACTGCGGAGCTGGGGCGTATGGTTGCTCTAAGCACCCCTGTTATTGCAATACCCTGTACGGCAATCATGATGATTGCAATCTACCGGTTCTTTAATTCCATATCAGCGGCAACAGGCCTCACCACTAACGAACTGATTCAGCAATAAAACAGAAAGAGTATTGTCGATGTCTGTTGCGACTCCTGGAATAAGCTGGTTGCAGAGACTGGTCGAATAGCCAGCCTCTGCTTTCGGAGCTGGGCGGTTATCGAATAGTTATTTCGTATGATTGGTATAAGACTTAATCTAAACCTTTATAACAGCAAATCTGCCTCTCTTGCCTGGGCATCCCACTTAGGCAGAGTATTTTCAATAAACTCTTTTTTCTCGGCATTCAACTTGTCCATATCCAGACCAATGTATGCCTGAGCCTTGGCTTTCGTTGAAATATCCGGCATCTTGATTTCATCATTAACACCGTGTCTGGACAGAACGCGACTGATCTCCAGCCGGGCTTCGCCGGCTTTTTCCATTGCAGACCCCAGAATTCTTAACACTTCTTCCGGTGCATGGAACGAAGCACCATGAGAAGCGATCGAATAATCCCAGCGCCACTGGGCATGACGAATTAATGTCAGGGCTTTCTGCATTTCTTTTTCGGTCGCGCCGGCATCCCAGGCAGCTTTAGCTTCAATATGAGCCCGTACCAGCTGGTCTTCGGTCTTGATCTTTATCTCTTCTACCTGATCCTGACGGGCGTAAGTCACTTCAAGCAGATACTTTTCATCCTGAGTGTGACAGGTTTTACAGGTCGCCTGCACATCACGCAATGGGCTGACAATCTGGTGATCGGTAAAGGTTACCCCCTTATCGCTACGCTTGGGCATATGGCAGTCTGCACAGGCCACATTATTACGACCGTGAACGCCTAATTGCCAGATTTCCCAACCCGGATGCTGAGCTTTCAACATAGGCGCACGGGACAGGGCATGCGTCCAGTCAGCAAACTCTCTCTGATCGAAATAAGCCTCGACACTTTCCGCTTCAATACCATTTGCCCACGGGAACACAACTTCATTGTTCTTGCCGCTGAAATAGTATTCGCTGTGACACTGGGCGCACACCAGCGACTTGTTATCCTGAACCGTCTTAGCGGCCGGATCCTTACCCATAGAAACTAGCGCATCATTCAGGAATGGACGACCAGCTTTCAATGGCATTTCTTTTTTGCTGGCATCATGGCAGTCAATACAACCGATGGTGTTCACTACCTTATTACCTTTGGAAGCCCACTTTCCCTCAAAGAATTTTTCCGACCCTTCTGTTGCAATCAGTCTTGTCACATCCGGGCTTTTACATGTCCAACAGGCATTTGGCATCGGACCGTCATCAGGTCCTTTCGGGCTACCGGTTCGCAGGGTTTCCCGCATATCTTTTAAGGCATACATGTGTCCTCTGGGTGCATTATAATCCCTGGAAAAACCGTAACCCGCCCAGAGAACCACCAGACGCGGATCTTTTTCCAGCATGTCTTCCATCTTGTTACCAAGATGCTTGCTCTCAAAATCCATATCCGACGTGTTATGCCAGGTTTCATACTGCCTTGGAAAACCATCCCGAAACAGTTCATTTCGGGCTTCCAACCCCTTGTTTGCAGCAAATGAAATCCCTGTGGTCAGAAAGGTAAGCAATACCCCGGCTGTTAGCGCACGCAATCCTGACATGCTTTTACTCCTGATATATATAATCTGTGATCGTTAAAGAGCAACTCTTTTAAATCCAAAAAAACATCTCGTTCAATCAGAAAAAGAGAGCATCAAATTTTTTATAAGACCGGTGTTGTTGGTTTAGGAAGAACCTTGGTTCTAAGATTTTGTTTGGGCAATTTATGTGCAATCCCCTGATGACAATCAATGCAGGTTTTATTCTCTTCCAGCATAATTTCGTGATTGGCTCTCGCCCATTCATACTGATGCTCAATAGCGCGTTCAAAATTGACATGACAGCTTCTGCAGTTTTCAGAGTCATTTGCCTGCATATCTGCCCAGACTTTTTCCGCCATTGCCAGCCGGTGTGCTTCATACTTTTCCGGTGTGGCAATTTTTCCGGTCACTTTTCCATAAAGTTCCCGCAACCCTTCTACTTTACGAACCACTTTTCCTAATGTATCAGCTGGTACATGACAGTCCGCACATTCGACCTGTACCCCCGAACTGTTCAGGTAATGAACTGTCGTTTTGTATTCAGCAAATGCATTGGCTTCCATTTCATGACAACTGGTGCAAAAGGCTTCCGAACTGGTGACTTCCATCACCTTTACCCCTCCACCCCAAAGTACCATTCCAACGATAACGCCCCCTGCCAGAAAGGTACCCGCAGAGTACCTGGCCAGCGACTTCCTGAAAAAAACTGACCATTTTTTTGAATTCTTCATTATCTCCCCTTATGCACAAGCAACCCTGGCCCTGACTTTTGCTGGTGTGTTTAAATTGAACAAATCATTAAAAGTTTTTAATCCATCGTTAAACTGGTTTTAAGATAGTGATGGAGACTTCTACTCATTACTTAATACTTGAACAAGCTATAGACAAAATACGTGGCAATGCTCAAATCAATTGGAGAATGATATTTTCTTGTTAATCATGATTTACCACTCTAATACTTATTATTCAGTGACATTTTAATAGTTCAAGCCAATACGATAGGTGACACAGGTCAAAGACCTCTTTTAATCTGCTTTGAGATATTAACTCGACTTTAGAGTGAGCAGGTTTCAATAGTTGCCCAAATAAAACACAAAATGATGTACTGCCGTTGAATTTTCAGGAAACCTGTAAATTGTTAGTGGCTACCAATGTTTGAATACGGAAATAGCAAACCAGGACAAGGCAGTTTAATTAAAAATTGCCTTGTCCATACTTTCCCTGAAAGACAATGGTTGATCAGGCATTCAACTTAAGACGCCGGACTGATTTCCAGATGAATAACATCCGTAGAGCCTACTTCAACAAATCTCACCTGACCTTCATAATCAGGCATGGAGATGTCACCCGCCAGACTGACACGGCCAATAAGATCCAGCGATTGAAGGTCGCCAAGACTTCCACCGTGCATCATCATGGCCGAGTTATCATCCAAAGTCACTTCTCTTGGCAGGTCAGCCACGGTCATTGGCACTGCCGCTACCGGCGCTCTCTCCCCACTGGCCCGGGCAAACACAATGACACGGGCATCAGCGGGTAATGTCTGTAGTTCGGGAGCCAGAGTGACTTTAACCCGTACTTCCGCTGCCGGTATACCCAGCTGTTGACGGGCTTCACGAATGCCTGCCAGCAGATCCTGACGGGCAATCGTATTCTGTTCAACCTGCAGTGCCTGATTCCAGAGACTGATCGCTTCCTCAAAATTATCCTGCTGGAATGCATCAACACCATTCAGGCTTAATGCTGTTGCATTGCTTTCATCAACAGCCAGTGTGGTGGCAACCAGACGCCGGATTTCATCGGTCATTACTCTGTCTCCGGCATGATAAAGTGCCTGAGCCAGTTGTTCCGCTGCCTGGAAATGACCATCCGTTGTCTGATACAGCTGACGATAAACCGTAACGGCTTCATCCATCTGACCATTGGCCCGATAACGATCCCCCAGCAGAAACATGGCCTGAACATTGTCAGGGCGTTTACGGTGCCACTCCTCAAGAGACAGGAGAGTTTCTTCAGCGGTTGTTTCCGGATTTCTCAGTATTGAAGTAGCATTCAGCTCCACCGAGGCACCCAGTTTCAAGTAGACAGGTAACGCCAGAACCGGAATAAGAATCGCCACAGTCAATGCATAAGGAAGTGCTTTGCGACTACCTGTCTGCGCAGTTTCCGATTCATTTCCTGTGACATCAGTCAAAAGCTTTTTTTCCAGCTCTGCACACAACGCTTCAGCTTCTGCCTGAGAAATCAAACCACTGTTTGCTTGCGCTTTTATTTCTGCTCTCTGTTCGTGAAAACAGGCGATATTGGTCTCTTTATCTGAAACCTCTCCGTTATCTTCCCTGCTTTTGTCCTTTCCGATAAAAGGTGCAACAACCAGTGCCATGCATAACAGCACTAATAACAGGGTAACTAACCAGAATGTTGTCATGATTGTTTACCGCCTAGTATTTTTGCCAATGTTTCCTGATCCTGCTGATTCATTTTTTCATCCGGTTCAGAAAAATTAATGCTTCTGAACACACGGAAAAGCACAAACAATCCAATCAACAATATAAAGAGCGGGCCAAACCAGAGTGCCGCCGTACGTGCATCCAGTGGCGGCTTATAAAGCACAAAATCACCGTAACGAACCAGCATGAAATCGACGATGTCACTGTCACTGGCCTGTTCATCGGTAATCAGACGGTGTACTTCACGACGTAAGTCGTTGGCAATCGGGGCATTGGATTCTCCGATAGACTGGTTCTGACATAAAGGACAGCGCAATACATCATTCATTCGGGAAAATTGTTCTCGCTGCTCAACACTGTCAAATTCATAGGTTTCGATAACGGCATAGGCGTTATTGACACCTGCCAGTAATGCGAACACCATCAGAAGGCCACTTAACCGCTTAATGACACTCACAGTTTTGCCTCCTCTTCCAGCATTTCATACAGAGGCTTCACCTTTTCATTCCAGACCTTTCCATCCAGAATGCCTACATGCTTGTAACGGATCACGCCTTCCTGGTCGATCAAAAACGTTTCCGGCGAACCATAAACACCCAGATCAAGCCCCAGCCGGCCATCTGTATCCTGAATGTTATAAAGGTAAGGACTGCCACTATGAGACAGCCAGTTAAGCGCCAGCTCAGGACTGTCCTTGTAGTTGATACCCACTATACTGAAGCCGTCACTGGCAATATTCACCAGTTGAGAGTGCTCTGCCTTACAGGCAGGGCACCATGAACCCCAGACATTGAGAAGATAGACCTGCCCCTTCATTTCATCCTGAGTCACCTGTCGTTCTTCTTCGAGAACGGGCAGGCTGAATTCAGGCAATGGACGATTCAACAACACAGATCGCAGAACGGTTTTATCTTCCATAAACAGACCTGCCAGCAGCAGGGTACAGAGGATCAGAAAAAAGCCCAGAGGCAAAAAAAGCGTCCAGCGTTTCATGCCTGACCTCCCGCTAATGAAGCACCCGTAGCCCGGGGCTGACTGATTTTTTTCCTGACCCGCACCCGGTAACGACGATCGGAGACTGCCAGCAACCCGCCCAGCGACATCAGGATTGATCCAAACCAGATCCAGCGAACAAAAGGCTTAACGTACAGACGAACCGCCCAGCTGCCATCACCCAGAGGCTCTCCCAGAGCCACATACAGGTCACGAGTTAAACCTGCATTGATGCCTGCTTCCGTCATAGGCATCTGCTGCACCACATAAAGGCGCTTCTCGGGATTCAGCACGCCAATTTCCCGACCATCACGAAACGCTGTTACACGACCATAGTCCGACACATAGTTAGGGCCGTTTTTGCGGGATACACCGTCAAACCGGAATGCATAATCCCCCACCTCAGCCATTTGACCGGGTGCCATACGCAAGTCTTTCTGAACGCTGTACCCTTCACTTAAAGCAACACCGATAAAGCAAACCGCCACACCCAGATGTGCCAGGTGCATGCCCCAGAAAGCAGGCTTGAGTTTCCTGACACCCTGTAATAAACCGGTATTGCGAGTCTTGTTCTGAATATCCCTGATCATGGCCAGCACCATCCAGAACACCAGCCCCATAGCCAGCGCTTCACTGATAAGGAACCGGCTGTCGTAAAACAGACTGAACAGCAGACCACCCAGAGCCGATACGACAAAAATCCAGCGAACCTGACTCATCAGCCACTGTGTAGAATTATGCTTCCAGTTAAGAATGACACCAAAACCCAGCGCGAATGCAAGGATCATCGCCAGGGGTACAAACACTGTATTGAAATAAGGAGGGCCCACTGAAATCATGCCCAGATCCAGCGCATCCAGTAACAGCGGGAACATCGTACCCAGCAAGACCGTGGCACAGCTGGCAACCAGTACTACATTGTTCACCAACAACAGCGTTTCACGGGAAAGAAGACCAAAACGAATAGTACTGCGCACATCCGGAGCCTTGAGTGCGAACAGTGCCAGTGAAGCACCCACCACGACCAGCAAATAAATCAGAATAAACAGACCCCGGGTCGGATCACTGGCAAATGCATGAACCGATGTGAGCACACCGGAGCGAACCAGAAACGTTCCGAACAGACTGAGCGAAAACGTGGCAATCGCCAGCAGCAATGTCCAGCTTTTGAACAGCCCGCGCTTTTCAGTGACTGCCAGAGAGTGCATCAGTGCGGTGCCTGACAACCAGGGCATCAGCGATGCATTCTCAACCGGGTCCCAGAACCACCAGCCGCCCCAGCCAAGCTCGTAATAAGCCCACCAGCTGCCAACGGCAATACCAGCCGTCAGAAATACCCAGGCAACCGTCGTCCAGGGACGCGCCCAGCGAGCCCAGGCACTGTCCAGCTGACCACCGATCAGGGCTGCGATGGCAAAGGCAAAGGCTGCAGCAAAACCAACATACCCCATATACAGCAGTGGCGGATGGATAATCATGCCAAAGTCCTGCAATAACGGGTTCAGGTCAGACCCTTCCATGGGTGGAAAGGGCAAGATACGAGTGAATGGATTTGAAGTCAGCAGGATAAACAGCAAAAAGCCAACGCTCACCATACCCAGTACTGCCAGAACCCGGGAAGACAGCACCAGCGGCAGCTTTTCGCTGCGCAGTGCAATGGCCATTCCCCAGCCCACCAGGGTCAGTATCCACAACAACAGTGAGCCTTCATGCCCACCCCAGGTAGCCGTTATCTTGTAAATAACCGGCAGCAGGGTACTGGAATTGCTGGCGACATAACTCACAGAAAAGTCATTGGTCAGAAACGCATAAACCAGGCAGATAAACGACAAAAGAACCATAAAAAACTGACCAATGGCCAGGTTCTTTCCGGTTTGCATCCAGCGAACCTGTCCGGTAAAACTCCCGACCAGAGGCAGAATGCTTTGCAGAATCGCCAGACAGGTGGCGAGTATCAGAGCCAGCAGGCCTAACTCAGGAATCATAATGCTTCCCACCTCCGGTTTCGGCATCCGACAGAGCACGTTCAACTTCTACCGGCGTATAGTTTTCATCGTGCTTGGCAAGCAGTTCCTCGGCAACAAAGCGGCCACTATCATCCAGTGTTCCGGTGCCGACAATGCCCTGATCTTCACGGAACAGGTCAGGAAGGATACCGGTATACTCCACTTCAACCTCATGGGCACCGTCTGTAATCAGAAAGGAAATCAGCAGGCTGTCCGGGTCTCGCTCTACGGTACCGGAAACAACAACGCCCCCACCTCTGATGGTCTGCCCAACGGGGGCCTCTCCCCTGACCATCTCACTGGGTGAAAAAAACAGGTTAATATTTTGACTAAGGGCAAACACCACCAGTGTTGCAGCCAGAACTGCCCCCACAATCAGCAGAGAAACCAGAGTTAACCTCTGACGACTTACTCCATCCATTTTTTTACTTCCTAAAGAACACCTAAATGGTTTATGCAACAGTCTGACGAGAGAGACGACGCAGAAGTTTCTTTCGAGACAGCAGTGGCGCAATCACGTTGTACGCGATCACTGCCATGCCAATACCGTAAGTACTCCAGACATAGATACCGTGTCCATCCATATGAACAAGGCTGGAAAAACTGTCAAAATACATCATTATTTTCCTGTGACTTCCTTTGTTATTGACTGGCGATCGCTTCACGAACCCATCGGGTTTTTGCTTCTCTTTCAAGAATTTCCGTTCTCAGTCTTACCAGCATCACCACCAGAAAGAACAAGTAAAAGGCCGCAATGCTGATTAACAGCGGATACAACATTTCCGGTGCCATGGAAGGCTTTTCGGTCAGCGTTAAGGTGGCTCCCTGGTGCAGAGTGTTCCACCACTCCACGGAGTATTTGATGATGGGGATGTTGACCACGCCCACCAGTGTCAGGATGGCGCAGGCTCTGGCCTGGGCACCGGTGCCACGAATAGCGCCACGCAGGGCAATGACACCAAGGTATAAAAACAACAGAATCAACATTGAGGTTAAGCGGGCATCCCACACCCACCAGGTTCCCCAGGTCGGCTTACCCCAGATGGCACCGGTCGCCAGCGACAGAAAGCAGAATGAGGCCCCGATGGGTGCCATGCTTTTCAAGGCCATATCGGCGAGTTTAATGCGCCAGATAAGCGTTACAGCACCCGCCATCGCCATCATCACATAAACGGCAGAAGCCAGAAACGACGTGGGAACGTGGAGAAAGATAATGCGATAGCTGTTTCCCTGCAGGTAATCCGGTGGAGCAAATAACAGCCCCCAGATCAGACCGGTTGCCATCATTAGCGCTGCCAGAATCGCCATCCAGGGTAACCACCGGCCACTGATTTCATAAAACCATCGGGGAGAACTTAATTTGTGAAAAAACGTCCAATTCATTACTTTTACTTACATCTCAGCCATCAACCACAACACGCAATGCACCGGCAATTGCCAGCGGTGCCAGACACAGCCCGGCCATTAGCAAAGCCCCCATCCACAACAGGTGTCCGGTATAGGGCATGCCTGCCATTGCGTTCTGAATTGCACCCGTACCAAAAATAAGGGTGGGAATATAAAGAGGAAGGGACAACAGCGTCAGCAGCACACCACCACGCTGTACCCGAACCGTCAGAGCTGCACCAATCGCGCCAGTGAGACTCATGAGAGGCGTACCGATTAACAGTGTCAGAAACAGTGCCGGAAAAGCCTGTGCTGGCAGGTGCAGCATCAGCCCTAATACCGGAGCCATCAACAGCAGTGCAACCCCCGTAGTCAGCCAGTGCGCCACCACTTTCGCCAGAACGAGCAACGGCAAAGGATGGGGAGACAGAAGCAACTGCTCAAGGGAGCCGTCATCGTGATCACTTTTGAACAGGGAATCCAGAGAAAGCAACACCGCCAGCAGCGCACCAATCCAGACAATTCCGCCTGCCAGCTGTGACAATACTTCTTTCTGTGGCGCGATACCCATTGGAAACAGGCTTGCCACCATCAGATAAAAAGCCACTGGATTCAGGGTTTGCCCCGGAGTACGAAAGGCCAGAGTGAGGTCACGTCGAATCAGAAATAAAAATGCCCTGCGACCGTTCAGGGATTCACGGGAAGGGTTTGACGCTATTTTACCGGAAGTCGCACTCATACTCATAAGAACACATCCTCTTTGTCCTCGTGAGCATTGCCAGATTCGGCAGGCACATAGTCATCCAGCCTGATTTTGCGAACCCTGCCTGACAGGTCCGACAATACCTGGTCCGACAATGCCTGATGACTGGTAATAATTACCATCCCTTTATTGGTAACATGCTTTGCCAGCAGTCGTTCCAGCCATTGGATGCCGTGATAGTCGATGGCTGTGAAAGGCTCATCCAGAATCCAGAGCAGCGCATTGCTGACACTTAAATCTGCCAGCGCCACCCGCCGATGCTGCCCCGCTGACAGGTGACCACAGGGCGTGTCTTCATACCCGCCAAGATTCACCTGCTTCAGTGCTTCAATAATACTCTGTTCGTTACAGTGCTCATTTCTCAGGCTGCTGCGCCAGAGGATATTCTCCACCGGTGTCAGCTCCACCTTGATAGCGGGCTTGTGTCCAAAATAAAAAGATGACAGCCGGAAGTCTGCATAGTCACGGCTCAGTGGCTTTCCTTTCCAGAAAATACTCCCCCGATAATCGTTGGAAAGGCCTGCCAGAATTTTTAGCAGTGTCGTTTTTCCGGTGCCGTTTCCACCTTCAACCTGAAGCAATTCAGCGGGAGATAATGTTATAGAGAGATGCCGAAAGAGTGTTCTGTCATCTCTTTCGCACCCAAGATCCATAAGTTCAAGCAACTGGTAATCCTTGAATTAACGATTTAATGCAGGCTTATTTGTAGTAAATTGTGCCCATTTTATTTGCCACCCAATCCAGACTTTGCACAAAACTACAACTCAACTGTCTTTAATGCCGTGATTTGTATCAAGAAATACGCCAGCCCCACCACCGATTTTCCGATCAGGCACTATTGATTCTGAGCCGGGGTGATTTTATTCACCCCGTAAACACTTTATACCCATCAGACTTTCAAACCCCGTTATGAACAAGCCATTTGAGCCCAACACAGAATATTGAACTCAAATGGCTGCACAACAGGAGATTTTGAAAGTGCGATTGGTATTAGTTCCAGTCTTTCACATCAGTCATAATTGGAAGTTCATGGGCTATCCCTTTGTGACACTGGATACAGGTTTCCCCGTTTTCCTGTGCCATGGTATGAGCCTTCTGAGCCACTCTGGACTGCAATGACAGATCCATTGCACTTTCGGTATGACAGGCACGGCACTCCTGAGAGTCATTCGCCATCATGCGATCCCATTCACGCTCGGCCATTGCACGCCGATGAGCGTTGAACTTTTCCGGTGTGTCCACCTTACCCGTCAGGTGCGCCCAGACTTCTTTGCTGGCCTGCACTTTGCGTAGCATGGCCGGACCAAAGTCAGCAGGCATATGACAACTGGCACAATCTGCCTGAACACCTGAAGCATTACTATAGTGGGCCGTCGCCTGATATTCCGGATAAGCGTCATCGGTATGACAGCTGACACAGAACTCCATGCTGTTGGTGTAGTCCATCACCGCAGTATATGTGCCCTGAAACACCAGCGCAGCCGCAAAACCAAAAGCCAGCAGCACGCCCATGGAGATTTTGCCGGATGGGCTGCGAAGCAGAGTCCAGCAACGTTTTATCAACGATTCCTTTGCCATGAATCTCTCCTTACGGCTTTAATGACTGAACCGGCTCGAAGGTGTTTTCCTTCAATGGTTTCGAGTCATGCTGAGGCACGTGGCAGGCCAGACAGAAATAACGGTCCGGGGAAACAGCCGACAGCTGTTCACCATCGCGGTTCTTGTAATGGGACACCGCAATTCGGGTTGCGCCCCACTTGCTGGCGTTGTTGGAACTGTGGCACTGCAGGCAGGTATTGGCATTCAGATCAGTCTGGGAGCGATCAATCTGGTGCGGCACCAGCGGTGGCATTTCCACAAATTCCAGATCGTAACGCTTGCCTTCAATGACTTTTGCCATTAGCTCCGCAGGTGCTTCTTCACTAATGTTGACACTGCGAAGGGATTCCAGCCCACCCAGCTCATCGGTGTTGACAAAATCAGCCACCGCCATACTGCTGACCGCTGTAGCCAGCGCTAGACTCAATAGTTTTTTCATTGTCTGTTTCACTCTTGATCTTCTGCGAAGGCTTCCGGCATTACGAAACCGGAAGTCTTACAAATTCCCCGAATCAGGCTTTTACCACTTTCACGGCGGTTTTCTTGAAGTCAGTTTCCCGGGACAACGGGTCGGTTGCGTCGACCAGCAGTTTGTTCACCAGCTGTTTCGCATCGAAAAACGCCATATAGGTCAGACCTTTCGGCATGCGGTTACGCCCCTTGGTTTCTACACGGGTGCGCACTTCGCCGTAACGGGAAATTACCTTGATTTCATCACCCCGGCGCAGACCACGTTCTGAGGCATCGTCAGGATGCATAAACAGTTGTGCGTCGGGGTAAGAGCGATGCAGTTCCGGTACGCGGCGGGTCATGGAGCCGGAATGCCAGTGCTCCAATACTCGTCCGGTAGACAACCACAGGTCGTATTCTTCATCCGGAGACTCGTGCGGTGGCTCGTACGGCAGGGCAAAAATCCAGGCCTTGCCATCGGGCTTACCGTAGAAATTAAAACCTTCACCTTCTTTCACGTAGCTGTCATAGCCTTCGCGGTAACGCCACAGGGTTTCTTCGCCATTCACCACCGGCCAGCGTTTACCGCGGGTCTGGTGATACACTTCAAAGTCTGCCAGGTCGTGTGCCTTGCCTCGACCAAAGGCGGCGTACTCTTCGTACAGACCTTTGTGGACGTAGAATCCAAAATCACGGGATTCCTGATTCAGACGTTCTTCGGGTATTTCATCCAATGAGAATTCATTTGCCTTACCGTTGGCGTACAGTACCTCGAACAGGGTCTTGCCACGCAGATGAGGGACTTTTTCCAGCAGTTCGTCCGACCACACTTCTTCCACTTTGAAACGTTTGGAGAACTCCATCAGCTGCCACAGGTCGGAACGGGACTCACCCGGCGGCTGCACCTGCTGATACCACATCTGGGTACGACGTTCGGCATTACCGTAGGCACCTTCCTTTTCAACCCACATGGCGGTTGGCAGAATCAGGTCGGCAGCCTGTCCGGTTACGGTCGGGTAGGGGTCAGAGACAACAATAAAGTTGTCCGGATTGCGATAGCCCGGCAAACTCTCGTTGTTAATATTGGGCGCTGTCTGCATATTGTTGGTACACATCACCCAGTACGCATTCAGCTTGCCATCCTTCAGCATCCGGTTCTGCAACACTGCATGATATCCAACGGTTCCCGGTATGGTGCCTTCCGGCAGCTGCCAGATTTTCTCAGCCATGTCACGGTGTGCTTTGTTATTCACCACCATGTCAGCTGGCAGACGATGGGCAAAGGTGCCGACTTCACGGGCAGTACCACAGGCAGAAGGTTGTCCCGTCAGGGAGAACGGACCGTTACCGGGCTCGGAAATTTTGCCGGTCAGCAGGTGGATGTTGTAAATCAGGTTGTTCATCCACACACCACGGGTGTGCTGGTTAACCCCCATGGTCCACAGGGACACCACTTTTACCCCGGGATCGGCATACAGTTTTGCCAGTTCTTCCAGGTTTTGTTCCGGTACGCCAGACAGTTTGGAGACTTTCTCAACGGTGTAGTCGCTGACAAACCCGGCATATTCTTCAAACGACATAGGTGTTGAATCACCATTGCCCGGGTTAGCCGCTTTTTTCTCCAGCTCATGATCCGGACGCAGGCCATAACCGATATCGGTGACACCACGACGGAAGTGGGTGTGCTTTTTAACAAACTCTTCGTTCACACTGCCGGACTGAATGATGTAGTTGGCAATGTAGTTACCAATGGCAAGATCCGTCTGCGGTGTGAAAATAATGGAGTTGTCGGACAGTTCAAAAGAACGGTGTTTGTAAGTGGACATCACCGCCACTTTGACATGGGGGTACCCCAGACGGCGGGCGGTAAGACGTGCCCAGAGTACCGGGTGCATTTCAGCCATATTGGCACCCCAGAGTACAAAGGCATCGGCGTGTTCAAAGTCGTCGTAGCAACCCATTGGCTCGTCCATGCCGAAGGTACGCATAAAGCCCACCACGGCAGAAGCCATACAGTGTCGTGCATTAGGATCGATATGGTTGGAACGGAAGCCAGCCTTCATCAATTTGGCAGCTGCATAACCCTCCCAGACTGTCCACTGTCCGGAACCGAACATGCCGACTGCTGGCATCTCATCAGAATTGCGGCTTTTGGCGATAGCCGCTTTCCACTTCTCCGCCATGATATCAAATGCCTGATCCCAGCTGATCGGCGTAAAATCACCGTTCTTGTCGAACTGGCCGTTCTTCATAAGCAGCAGCGGTGTTTGAATACGATCCTTGCCGTACATAATCTTGGACAGGAAGTAACCCTTGATACACGTCATACCCCGGTTGACCGGAGATTCCGGATCGGCCTGAGTCGCCACTACCCGACCATTCTGGGTACCTACCAGCACCGAACAGCCAGTACCACAGAAACGGCATGGGGCTTTGTCCCACTTAACTTCGGAATCCTTGCTGCTGGCAATCAGCTGGCTGGCAGAAGCCGGTATACTGACCCCGGCTGCCGCAGCGGTGGCAGCAACGGCGCTGCTTTTAATAAAGTCACGACGACTTTGTTTCATGTTTCACTCCCTGAGTAGTGACGTTATTTCGAATTCAGTCTTCAGTTCCCTGATGGGAATACACCAGTGCGGCAGACATCACACCCTGCGTCTGGTTAATACGGCTGATCGTATCGATCATGATTTTCTCGCCAGTCTGTTCCTCAATGGTGACTACCAGCTTCCCTGCCGGGTCTGTTTCGTGTACCTCAACACCGGCAAAACCATTCAAAATTTCTGTGACACTGGCACAGCACTCTGGCCGTGTGTGAACCAACAGCCCTGCAATGGTGAAAGCTTTGTCGTTGACAGGATCGATATTAGAGTGCTTCATGGGTGTCGTTCTGTTTCAGCTCTATGGCAATAACAGGGCAGGATGATGAGCATTCACCGCAGCCCCGACATAAATCGGTATTAACATCAGGTTCAGCCATACCATTCGCCCGCAACCGGAACTCAATCACTTCGTCGTCACAGGTTTCTGCACAGGTACGACAATAAACGCCTGCTTTCGCCAGACAGGCTTCTCCTATCACTGGCTTAAGTGTCCAGGGGCTTTTCGCAGAATCTGTTAAAGCACCCACCGTACAGGCTTTCTGGCATTCACCGCAGAAGTTGCAGGACGCCCTGGAAAAATCGACTTCAGGAAAACCACCACTGCCTTTTTTCAGCAAACCGTTTGGGCAGCGTTCAATGCATTCGGTACAACGAATACAGGTATCGAGAAAGATGTTCTCGCTGATACTCCAGGGCGGACGAACAGGTTTTTCCTGATTAAACCTGCCCCGTAAAAACCGACGGCGGGACAGACTGGTTTGTGACTTCATGGTGTTGATACTGAATATTTTGTTCATATCTTAATAAGTTAAAAAAACCATAAAAGACCTGAAAAGCGCGTCATGATTAGGGGGTAATACCCAGCCATACCTCTTTAGGGGTACATAAAAGCCACTATCATTCCGGCTTGGGTTTGATACACGAAGCTGTCATGCTACCCATCCCTTCTGATAAACCCCGGACAGGGTTATTAGAGGTAGGGCCTGCAAACTGACTGTTTATTGACTTGAATCAATTCAGAAACACCATTCATTAGCCAGGGAAGTATGAATCCGTTGTCGTCTCACCCTCTCAGAACCAAAGCGCTTGTTGTCATCATTAGTGTTGGCATACTGGGGCTCACCAGCGTCATGGCCTCTCTCTGGTTTGCCATGGCGACCAAATCGGATGCCGAAGCCATTAATGTTTCCGGTTCTCTGCGTATGCAGTCCTGGCGGCTCTCTGAACAGATTCTCATCCCTGAACTGACCGATACCGAATCCCTGGGTTTACTGATTGATATCTATGACAAGAGCATCAACAATCCGTCGCTGACCTCACTAATGGAGCTTAATAATCAACTGGGTAAACGTTATCGGTTGTTAAGGCAGGAGTGGTTCAGCCATATGCGACCACTGTTAGAATCTCTGGATTCGCACCCAGAGTTTATTCGTTATGTACCGGATTATGTTGACCGAATTGATGCGCTGGTGTTTGCCTTACAAAACGACACTGAGCAAAAGCTAAGAAAACTGTTTATTTTTACCGTACTGTCAATGTTCGGAATGTTGTGTATTGGTGTCATTGCCATCCGCTATATTGGCAAAAATCTGCTTTTACCTATCGAAGCATTGAGTCTTTCAGCAGAAAGAGTTCGTACCGGGCAATTCGATGCCCTGGAGCTGAACTACACCAGGCCGAATGAACTGGGGCAACTGACCAGTACGTTTAACAGTATGGCAAATGAACTCGACCAGTTGTATGGACAACTGGAAGCGCAGGTGAAGCAGAAAACCCGATCACTGGAAGTGTCAAACACAGCCCTTCAGCTGCTTTATAACGCATCGCAGACGATTGGCATTAATCCTTATGACCGGGTAAGCCTTGAAGAACAGCTGTCGCAGTGGAAGACTCTGCTGAATCTCAAAAGCTGTTATCTCTGCATAAACAACAATGCCGGAAAAATCAGCCTGCGTCGTATTGATCCTGAACATAATCCCGACAATCAGTGTTGTCAGCAAAAGCAGTGCGATGAATGTCATCAGTCATCCGTTGACGACCAGCAGTTCCCTCTGAGATTCAAGGGAAGGCAGTATGGTTACCTGCGCATCAGTGCCTGCGACCGGAAGAACCTGTCTAACGACAGCCGTCAATGGATGACAACCTTCTGTGACATCGTTGCCAGTTCACTGTATCGCAGCAGCTATCAGGTGCAGGAACACCGGCTTCTGCTGATGGAAGAGCGTTCGGTGATTGCCAGAGAACTCCATGACTCACTGGCTCAGTCTCTGTCCTTCCAGAAAATTCAGGTGGCCCGACTGCAACGCCAGCTATCGCGACAAAATACGACAGAAGTCATTGACGGAATTGTTGATGAGCTGAAAGAAGGCATTACCAGTGCTTACCGACAGCTTCGGGAATTGCTGAACACCTTCCGGCTGAATATTTCACAGGGCAGCCTGGAAGAGGCCATTCATGGCACACTGGCTGAATTTGAAAAACGTTCTGATACCATCCATTTTCATCTTGATTACCAGATTAGGTATCTGTCACTTGACGCTCATCAGCAAATTCATATCCTGCAGATTATTCGTGAAGCTCTGGTCAATACCATCAAACATTCCGAAGCATCTGATGTAAAAATAACCTGCAAAAACCATGAGGATAGGGAAGTGCATGTACTCATCGACGATAATGGCAAAGGTTTTGACTTCCCTGACAACCCATCTGCAAACCACAGCGGTCATTATGGTACCACCATTATGCAGGAGCGCGCCGTGACACTGGGGGGGCAGCTGTCGTTTGAGCCGTCGCCTGAAGGCGGTGCCCGGGTGAAACTGCGATTTGCAAACAAGGAAACAGCTAATGACTAAAACCAGAGTATTGCTGATTGACGATCACCCTTTGCTCAGAAAAGGCCTTGCCCAGCTGATCAACGATGAAGACGGTCTGGAGGTGGTTGGTGAAGCCAGTAACGGTATTGAAGGGATTGAGCTGGCAGACAGTCTGGCACCTGACCTGATACTGCTGGATCTGAATATGAAAGGCATGGATGGGCTTGAAACCCTGAAGCTGATGCGTGCCCGAAACATATTTATTAAAGTCGTGGTACTGACGGTTTCTGAACATAAGGAAGACGTAGCCGCCATGTTTCGTGCCGGGGCCGACGGTTACCTGTTAAAAGATATGGAGCCGGATGACCTGCTGGACAACATCGCCAGAGCCGCATCGGGAAAACTCGCCGTTGACGACCGTCTGGCTGAGATACTGGCCTCAGTGCTGCGCCCGCAACCCGAGAGTAACAGCAAGCTTGACCTGCTGACGCCAAAAGAGCAGGAAGCGTTACGTTTTATTGCCGAAGGGGATACCAACAAGGTCATTGCACGAAAAATGGCTATTAGTGAGGGAACCGTGAAAGTTCATGTCAAGCGACTTTTACGTAAACTAGGGTGCCGGTCACGGGTTGAGGCTGCTGTCTGGTTCATTAACCGGGCAAAGTAACGCTTACAGGGTTAAAAAATACATGGTTCAAAAACGGGGCTTGTACAGCCTGGCTGACCAAAAATGACACAAATTACTTTCTGGGAAAGTCCGGGAGGAGGCCTGGTAGTTGGAAAAATCACATTGAGACACTGAATAAGCTGGAATCAAGTCGTAGTGAGCAGCTGCTCGACAGGTAACTGTAAAAATATACGGTTACGGTTGTTTTGTGGTAAAAATGCAAGAATGAAAACACTGGTCATTCGGGGCAGTTATAGGCCTTCCATTCAACATAGGCACTGTCGTGTTCTGACAATACGGCAGTCAGCTTGTCCATTTTTCCATCAAAGTAATTTTCTCCCTTGCTGGCAAACGAAGGCAGTAACAGGGTTATTTTGCCATCAAGGTCAACTTCAATGGGTGCGTTAGATTCAGGCATAGTTTCCATGCTGCTTTTTCCGATTAACTTATCATAAGAAACAATAAAGTTTATTGGATACAGCTTTCCCACATTTTCAAACTCAGATTTCAGAAGTTTTCTTAAAATATCAAACACATGAACAGAATGGCCGGTGTTTCGGTATAAGTCATGAACTTTGTAAGCAACAATGGTGAATTTATTATTGTTTTGGTAGGTTGATCTAACCACTAAAACTTCCTTGGGCATACCCCTTACAGGGCTAATATCGATACATCGCCATATCTTCTGGTGGATACTGATGCTCATTGAAAAATCATTTTTATCCAGAATCAATACTGGAAGTGGCTTATCCATAAATATTTTACTTATCAATTAAATCAGTGAGTATCATGGGCCGGGAGCTGCTCATCCTGACTGATGTCAGCATGCAACTTTGCCCGATCAGCTTTGCTGATATATTTCGGTTTATTGTTTTTGGGCGCTAATTTGGCTTTAGCTCTTTTAGCCCGTGCTTTTAAAATCTGGTTCCCTTTTTTACGGCGGTTCATAGTGGTTAGCTCGATTTGTAAATACAGGTATCATATCAGCTTCAAATGCGAATCCAAATTTATATAAATGCGTTTGTTACTTTGATTTATTTAATTAGTTAATTAAATCAGCGGGCATCATCTTAATGCTGCCCACTGCCTTTTTGTCAGAGAACACGTTTCATCGTCGAGTATTCACCTCCGGTTGATAGAATGACTGTTACATCGGTTTTATTCCGGTTTCGGAAAAACCAGCCATGATTACCGGTAAACTCCGCAATCAGTTCCCCTTCAGAAACCCAGAAATAGATGGATCTTTCTCCCTCATTCATGACCAGCTTGACCTCAGCCTCCTCTGCCAGCTTCTCTTTTATTTCTCCCATTTCTGTCAGCTCATCATGATTATGAGAAAGCGCATGGTAGAAAAGTGCCTTGTGGGAACTGCTTTCCAGTGAATAGCCTCTGCTCAACCAGAGGCTACTCAACCAGAGACTGTAGTCGTCTAACTGATCAGATCGCTTCCGGGGCTTTCGTGGCAGAGCCTGTCAGTACCGACATCAGGCTTTGTACGACAATGCCTGTCAGACATGGAATTAACCAGCTGGTGTTGACTGTATACAGTGGCAGGTTTGCTGTAAATACAGTGTCCAGAGAAGCCGGAATAACGCCGACAATATTCATTGCGTCGACCGTGCCAAACAGAAGCGTCAGAATCATCGCTACATTATGGGCAGGCTTAACCTGCGGAAAATAGTGAGACACAAACGATGCTACCACCAGGGCAATAGCCACCGGACACAATATCAATATGGCTGGCAAACTGAAGGTAATGATCTGCTCCAGGCCAAAGTTGGCAATGATGCAGGTGACAATAACAACCGTACAGGACACAAGGTTCCGGTTTAATTTAAAGGTTGAGCTGAAATACTCCGCATTAGCCTGAGTCAGGCCAACGGTAGTACTTAGGCAGGCAAGAATAATGATACCTGCCAGCAACAACTGACCAGACCCGCCAAAGATTTCATAAACATAGAGGCTCAGGATTTCACCACCATTGGCTGCTCCCTGGGTAATCGTAGTAGCGGTTGCTCCAACGTAGCCCAGTGCAAGATAACATCCCCCCATTAATACGGAGTAAATCAGGGCGATATGCATTGTGGATTTTGCGATCTGGGCAGAGGAGGTCACCCCTTTGCTATTAATAGCCTGTATGATCACCCAGCCAAAGCCAACGGCAGCCAGAGCGTCCATGGTCATGTAGCCCTGCATCACACCTTCGGTTACAGGTGCAATGGCGTATTGACCGCCCGGCTCTGCAGGATTGCCCAGCGGGAACAACAGCGCTGCCACAGCAATAGCGGCCAGCATGAGAATCATTGCCGGAGTCATCACTTTGCCGATCAGGTCCACCAGCTTTTGTGAGTTATAAGTCAGGAGCAGAGTAATCAGGGAAAACACAATGGCAAATGGCAGCAGCAAGTCGCCCTGTACAAAGGGACGTAATCCCATCTCATAGGCAACGGTAACGGCACGGGGCATGGCAAAAGCAGGGCCGATGGCTACGAACAATCCGATCCAGAATCCACGGCTCAACACGGTTGCAAGTGGCGAGGTTAACTGGCTGGCTTTACCCACCATACCCAGTACAACCAGAGCAAAGGCAGGCAGTCCGACGGCCGTAAACAGAAACCCGGACATGGCTGGCAGCAGGCTTGTTCCTGCTTCAAGCCCCAGGGCCGGGGGGAAGATGACATTCCCTGCACCAAGAAACAGTGCAAACGTCATCAGACTGATAACGACTGTATCTTTAAAACTCAATGCTTTGTTGTTTGTTGAGTGTGCCATGAGCACTCCTGACTCTGGTTCAAAAGGTGTCCCATCAGGTGCTGGCGAAGGAAGAGATAAGTTTGGAGATGCTTCTTCCGCCAGTCATACTGACGGAAAATTACACCGCCAGCTAATAGCTAATGACTACTTGTAGTAGTACAGCGACTAGTAGCAAAGCGACGGAAATGACCAGGACGGCAGGCACAGCAATGCGGGCTTCGAAAGAAGCTTTTTCAAGACGCATGGCACAACCTGACTGCATTTACATTTCCTGTAATAACGGTGTATTTTTTCACCATAAAGCACAGGGCCTATATATGTAAACCGGTATAAATACATACAAAATGCTGACAATTGTATTCATAGCCATTCTGAATCCCTGTACGTTTTTTGTCGAGTATGCCACAGAGCTGAGGAAAGAGCCGTTGCCCCCTCTTGAAGTGTCAGCCCTGGACCGGTTTGATGAATTACCTGACTCATCAGAGTAGCCATCCCGGTATTTTTTGCGCCCTTAACGATAAGGCGTATCTTTCAAACCTGTCTAAACTGCTATTGGCTGGCTGACGTCTCCCTGTCGTTACGAAACGTTCATTAAAATACGACTTATGACGGATGTCTCTCCTTCGCCCGATGGTTACCAGTGGTCTCTATTCCCCCCCTTTCTAAAGGTTTATCCGAATGAGCACAGTAGCAGAGATTATCTCCAGAATACCGGTTCTCCAGGAACTCGAAGCGGATCAGGCAGAACAGGCTGCCAGACTGTTTTCAGTAAAGCGCTTTGCCGCAGGGGAGGTAATCCATAAAGAAGGTACCAGGCGTGATCAGCTGTTACTTATCCAGTCCGGCAGTGTCGACATCCTGCAGATAACGGAAGGAAAGCCTTCATTACCACTCATCACCTACGGTCAGGGCGATGCACTTGGTGAAGGCGTACTGCTGGGTGAAGCGGACTATTTCACCACGGCTATTGCCAGAACATCCGTGGACAGCCTCGTGGCTGATGGTGACAAACTACGGGAAATGCTCGACAGTGATGACGCTCTTAAAATCCGCGTCTATGGGCGGGTCATTAACAGCCTGCTGATGCGTATGACTCGCCTGGCACCTCGCGGTACTCCGGATTCGCTGGAGCTGTGTCCCGGTAATACCCGTACCGAGCGGGACCTGCTGGGCGACAAAGAAGTACCTGACGATGCCTACTTCGGAGTACAGACTGCAAGGGCAATAGAGAATTTCCAGATTTCCGGAATTCCTATTTCTCTCTATCCGGACTTTATCGCTTCCTTTGCCCTGGTAAAAATTGCAGCAGCCAAGGCTAACCGTGATTGCGGAGTTATTTCCAGTGAGGTGTGTGAAGGCATCGAGTCTGCAGCCCACGAAATTGTTCAGGGTAAGTTACTTGAACAGTTTTCTGTTGATGTCATTCAGGGTGGGGCAGGGACTTCAACCAATATGAATGTTAACGAGGTGATTGCCAACCGGGCGCTGGAGTTAATGGGGCATGAAAAAGGTGACTACCAGCACTGTCGACCAAACGACGATGTTAATGCTTCCCAGTCAACCAACGACGCTTACCCGACCGCTCTGAAACTGACCATGTTGACCAGCAATCAGAGGCTACTGGCAGAACTGAAACGACTGGTGTCTGCATTCCGTGCCAAAGGGCAGGAGTTTGACAATGTTCTGAAAATGGGGGCGCACTCATCTGCAGGACGCTGTACCCATGACGCTAGGGCAAGAGTTTGAGGCGTTTGCTTTGACTATTGAAGGCGAAATTGCCGGTTTAGAAGCAGGTGCCAGAATGCTCCTGCATATCAATATGGGGGGAACTGCTGTCGGCACCGGCCTGAATGCACCATCAGGCTATTCGGACAAAGTCGTGGAATACCTGCGCAAAGAAACCGGCTTTCCATTCGAGCTGGCACCAAACCTGGTGGAAGCGACATCAGATACTCAGGGTTTTGTCACCTACTCAGCACACCTGCGCAGCCTCGCTATCAAGCTCATTAAAGTGTGTAATGATTTGCGGCTTATGGTGTCAGGACCACGTTCCGGCTTTAGTGAAATCAATCTGCCCGAACGTCAGCCGGGCTCATCTATTATGCCGGGCAAGGTTAATCCGGTCATTCCTGAAGTGATTAATCAGGTCTGTTTCAAGATAATGGGCAACGACCTTACGGTCAGCATGGCGGCCCAGGCTGCCCAGTTACAACTGAATGTTATGGAGCCTGTTATTGCGGCTTCTGTGCTGGAATCAATTCGTATGATGATGAACGGATCAGCCACATTAAGGAACAACTGTATTCAGGGCATTACTGCAAACCGGGAGGAGTGCAGACATTATGTTGACCACAGTGTTGGTGTGGTGACCGCACTGGTTCCTGTTCTGGGCTACAAGCCTTCAACGGCCCTGGCCGCTGAAGCCCTGAAAACCGGCAAAGGACTGGTTGAACTGATTCGCGAAAAGGGGCTGCTGACTGAAGCGCAAATAGATGAAGTGCTTGAACCTGAACGCATGGCCTGGCCTCAGGGACGTTAAAAACTTGCATACTGGTCAAGTTTTACATACTATAGCGACGCGTTCGCAAGGCACTGTTTTAAAACAAGTTCTTGATTTTTTAAAACAAATGGATAGCATTGTAAGCGCGTCAGAGATGACAGGGCGAGTTAGCAAAGCGGTTATGCACTGGATTGCAAATCCACGTAGACCGGTTCGACTCCGGTACTCGCCTCCACTTTCTATTTTCAGCAGTTCTGATATTCATCTGAATTGCGCCCCTATAAGGCGAGTTAGCAAAGCGGTTATGCACTGGATTGCAAATCCACGTAGACCGGTTCGACTCCGGTACTCGCCTCCATTTCTACTTCCCCCTATCGTTTTTCAAAAGATTTCTTTCACTCTTCCTGTTTCCGTTATTCCTGTTTCCGTTATTGCAAAGATGTTGGATAATTCGCTGATTCGTTTATCGTGAAAATATTTTTTCTCACTGGTCAGTTTCCATGTCGCTACCTTCATCATCACCACAAGCATCACCACAGCCACAGGCTCTGCCATCACTCAGCCTGATGGTTCAGGGAACAACCTCTGATGCCGGTAAAAGCGTGATTGCTGCAGGCTTGTGCCGGGTACTGCGTCGACGCGGCATTCGTGTTGCACCTTTTAAGCCTCAGAATATGGCACTGAACAGTGCGGTGACCATTGATGGTGGCGAAATTGGACGAGCCCAGGCTGTTCAGGCCCAGGCCAGTGGTATTGAGCCTCACTCGGATATGAACCCGGTATTGTTAAAACCGAATTCGGATATTGGTGCCCAGGTGATTGTTAATGGGCGTGCCATTGGCGAAATGAATGCTGTGACTTATCACGAATTCAAGCCCAGAGTCCTGAAAGCCATACTGTCTTCCTATGATCGCCTGCGAAGCAGTTATCAGGCTGTTGTCGTAGAAGGCGCAGGCAGCCCGGCAGAAATTAACCTGCGGGAAAACGATGTTGCCAATATGGGGTTTGCTGAAGCCGCTGACTGCCCGGTGATTATTGTTTCGGATATTGACCGTGGTGGTGTTTTTGCCCATCTCTATGGCACTTACAAACTGCTCTCTCCATCGGAACAACAGAGAGTAAAAGGCTTTATTATCAATCGTTTCCGTGGGGATATTAAACTGCTTTATTCAGGACTTGAGTGGCTTGAGAAAGAGCTGGGAAAACCTGTTCTGGGGGTATTGCCTTATCTGCATGGTCTTCATCTGGAAGCGGAAGATGCAGTGGCTGAACAGCAGCTCAGCAACGACAATCAGGATAAACTGGTGATTGCAGTACCCGTCATTAGTCGTATGAGTAACCATACGGATTTTGACGTACTGCGTCTTCATCCCGGGATCGACATCCGCTTTATCAGAAAAGGTCAGGCGCTGCCTGCCTGTGACCTGATCATTCTGCCCGGTAGCAAAAGTACTCGTACTGATCTGACGTTTATCCGGGACAATGGCTGGGACAGCGACCTGCTCCGGCATCTTCGCTACGGGGGTAAAGTCATGGGTATTTGTGGTGGTTACCAGATGCTGGGGCATTGGGTACATGACCCGGAAGGGATTGAAGGAGAGCCCGGAAGTTTGGCTGGTCTTGGTTTACTGGAGCTGGAGACCACCATTGCTGAAGAAAAGCAGTTGCGTCGTGTATCAGGAGAGCTGAGTTTCCCGGATCAGCCAGCTGCCAGAGTAACCGGCTATGAAATCCATGCAGGAAAGACGTCCGGCAAAGCGCTGGAGCAACCGATCATTCAGCTGGAACAGCATGAGGATGGTGTGCTGTCAGAAGACCAGCAGATATTTGGTTCCTATCTGCATGGTATTTTTGATCATGCTGAAGCCTGTAAAGCGATTTTGCACTGGGCAGGCAGGCAGGACATCGACATTCCTGACTATAACCTGATCCGTGAACAGGGGATTGACCGGATTGCCGATGCTATTGAAGAGCATGTTGATATGAAACAGCTGTTGTCTGCAATGAGCAGCTGATACCTTTTCTAGTCCATGGCTATACGACACTGACTTCCAGAGCCGTATAACCATGAGCAATTGATTGAGTAGTGCCAGTACTGATATTCATCGGTTTACTGAATAGCGGAGCATCCACGACAAGGGTGTGAAACTCACCGTCTTCACCGCTCGGACAGATACCAAGGTTTTTAATGTCTCTGGCAAGCTGTGGAGTCATTATCTGACCCAACAGGTGATCAGGCAATCGTTCAGATTGAATGCTCACAATTATCGTTCTTATATTGGAACTCAGCATATCAGCCAGTAACGCTTCTCTGCTCTTCAGCCAGAGCGGAAAAGCGGCCTGAATACCGGCCTCACTGGTAACCCTTTCAAACCATACTTTATGGGATTCCAGATCGATATCCCCAAATACAACGGTATTAGCCTGAAATTGACTCTGACTTTCTGCAATGACCGATTTCAAGTGACGTTCATATTCTCCCCAGCCTGAAGAGCGGAACAGTATGGGCAGGCCCATTGCATTGGCCTGGGCCTGAAGCACCGACCGGCTTAAACCGTGGGCGCTGGTGTGTTCACCGTCTTCACTGAGCATGGTAAAGAGCGCAACGGGACTTGCCCCGGACTGCTGTGCGAGATGCAGTGCATAACAGGCATCTTTGCCACCGCTCCAGGAAGTGATGAACTGGTTTTTGTACGGATGATTTGCAGGCTGGTTATCAGGCATTTGTTCTTTTGTCAGATGAGGTGGAGAAAAAGCTGAAGTGTACAGCCTTTAAGCCAACCTGAACTCAACTGTTTGTCACCCGTCTGGATGCAGCTCAATCCAGAAACGTCCACTGTTGTGCAAATACAGATCCAGCACCTGACTTTTATGGACATCCTGATAGTAACGAAGGGTCTCTGGCAGATAGGCACCATTTTCAGAATAAAACTTCATACGCCTGAAATGTGTATCCATGACTCTGATGTCGATGGCATGGTCAGAATCGTCATCGGGGAATTTGATTTTAAGGTGTGCGGAGTAAAGCTGTTCACTGGCAAACCATTGGCCAATCAGCGTTAGCATCGAGTTGAATTCGATATGCTGGAAGCACTGTCCCGGCTTTAGTCTGAAGTTAAATACACGTGAGTTCTGTATAGGGCGAGGCCAGGATTCTATAGGCTCAATAGTCTGACGATAGATTGGAGAATGCAGCATAAAATCGACTTCAGCATATTGCTCAGGATTGGCTGTCAGCGTCATGACCAGTACTCCCTTCTTTCCCACGAAATTATTATTGCTTTTATCACGCTTGCCTGTGCTGGTACTCAGCATTACACAATTTAACGATGCCTTACTCCTCCATTTTGGTTATAGCTGTCATCAGTTTTACTTATTGTGACGGACTTATTATCACGCCTTTTTTTGATGGCTTTTTTTAATAGCTATGGAAGTACTGTGAAGCTGTCTGCTATGTTGTTGGATAGAAATTTAATAACGTCGGGTGTGTTATGGCTTATCAGGTTCCTCTGTTTATCAATGGTCAGTTTATAACGTCTGCCTCAACGATTACTCAACCGGTGATTAATCCTGCGACCCAGGAGGTGCTGGCAGAGTTGCCCATGGCAACTGATGCGGAAATAGAGCAAGCGGTAGCCGGTGCCAGACAGGCTTTTAAGTCCTGGAAAGATGTCCCGGTTCCTGAACGCGCACGATCGATGATGCGTTATCAGGCACTGCTTAAAGAACACCATGATGAGCTGGCGGAACTGCTGGCAAAAGATACTGGCAAAACCTTTGAAGATGCTAAAGGTGATGTTTGGCGCGGGATAGAAGTAGTCGAGCAGGCAGCTAATATTCCCGCCTTGCTGATGGGCGAAACTGTCGGGAATGTCGCCGGAGGCATTGATACCAGCAGCTACCTTCAGCCACTGGGGGTTTGCGTTGGTATTACCCCGTTTAACTTTCCGGCAATGATTCCACTGTGGATGTTTCCTCTGGCAGTGGCCTGCGGTAACACATTTATTCTGAAACCCAGTGAGCAGGTGCCGCTGACGCCTGTACGTTTACTGGAGCTGCTGGTTAAAGCTGGTATTCCGGACGGTGTGGTACAACTGGTTCATGGTGGACAAACTCAGGTCGAACGACTGCTGGAACACCCCGATACCAGGGCGATTTCTTTTGTAGGCTCTGCAAGCGTTGCACAGTCCATTTACAGGACAGGCACTTCTCATATGAAGCGGGTGCAGTGCATGGCAGGTGCCAAAAATCACTGTGTAGTTATGCCGGACGCTGATAAAGAACAGGCACTGAATCAGCTCGTTGGAGCTTCAGTGGGTGCTGCCGGTCAGCGTTGTATGGCGATCAGTGTCGCCGTGTTTGTGGGCCAGAGCAAAGCGTGGATTCCGGAATTAGCCGACAAACTCAGCACCCTGCGACCCGGAGCCTGGGATGATACCGGAGCCGCTTTTGGGCCGGTGATCAGCAAAGCGGCAAAAGCACGAATTACTGGTTTAATTCAACAGGGAAAGCAGGAGGCAACCTGCCTGCTTGATGGCAGTGATTGTGAAGTAGAAAGTTTGCCCGATGGCAACTGGGTAGGACCGACACTGTTCACTGACGTGACACCGGAAATGGCTATTTATCAGCAGGAAATATTTGGCCCGGTGCTGTGTTGTGTCTGTGTTGACTCACTGGAAGAAGCGATTCAGCTGGTTAATCACAACCCTTATGGTAATGGTACGTCTATTTTCACCCGTTCTGGTGGAGCAGCCCGGAAATACCAGCATGAGATTGAAGTGGGACAGGTGGGTATCAATGTGCCGATTCCTGTGCCTCTGCCATTTTTCTCCTTCACTGGCTGGAAAGGTTCTTTTATGGGCGACCTGCACGCTTATGGTAAGCAGGCGGTGCGCTTTTATACCGAAACCAAAACGGTCACAACCCGCTGGATATACGACGAAGAAGAGACATCTGGCCAGCCTAATCTCACTATTAACCTGAAGTAGTCACAAAAAGGTCTATAAAGAAGGACTTTCCAGATCAATTAATATGGGAGGGACTATGGATTTTTCGCTGAGCGATGATCAACAGGCGTTTATCAGTACTGCCAGGGCATTTTCAAAGGATGTTCTGGCACCGGGAGCAGCCCTTTGGGACAGAGACCATATTTTTCCTGTCGAGGTATTCAGACAGGCAGGTGATCTTGGTTTTATGTCGCTGTATGCACCAGAGGAAGCGGGCGGGCTGAACCTGTCACGGCTTGATGCGAGTCTGATATTCGAAGAACTGGCACAGGGATGTACATCCACTACCGCTTTTATGACCATCCACAATATGGCGACCAATATGATTGGTCGCTATGGCAGTAAAGCATTAGTCGACCAGTGGGGGGCGGATCTTACTTCAGGCCAGAAACTGGCTTCCTACTGCTTAACAGAGCCGGGATCAGGTTCCGACGCTGCATCGCTGACAACCTCTGCCAAAACAGTAGATGATCATTATTTGGTCAATGGCAGCAAGGTCTTTATCAGCGGTGCCGGTGCAACGGATATTCTGATCGTAATGGTCAGAACCGGCGGCAAGGGCGCTAAAGGCATTACGGCTCTGGCTATTCCGGCTGACAGCGCTAATATTCACTACGGCAAGGCTGAAGACAAGATGGGCTGGCACTGCCAGCCTACACGACAGATAACCTTTGATGGCGTAAAAGTGCCTGTCAGTCACCGACTGGGATCAGAGGGTCAGGGTTTTAAAATGGCCATGGAGGCATTGGACGGTGGTCGTATAAACATTGCGAGCTGTTCCGTTGGCACCGCCCAGGCTGCCCTTAACCATGCCATTAGCTACAGCAGAGAACGAGAGCAGTTTGGCCAGTCGATAGCTGAGTTTCAGGTGACACAGTTCAAACTGGCGGATATGGCGACGGAGCTGGTGGCAGCAAGGCAGATGGTCAGGCTGGCGGCCTGGAAGCTCGATAACAGTGAAGCAGAAGCCGGTGTTTACTGCTCAATGGCTAAACGACTGGCGACCGATCTCTGCTTTAACATCTGCAACGAAGCACTGCAGATTCATGGCGGTTATGGCTATATTCGTGAATATCCTCTGGAACGTTTTGTCAGGGATACCCGGGTACACCAGATACTTGAAGGCACCAATGAAATCATGCGAATGATCATTAGCCGTCGTTTGTTAATGGATGATGTGGCCGAGGTGATACGATGATTGAGAGTACGACGATTAAGAGTACGACTTCCAAGCTAAAACTGGACATCACTGACCATACTGCCCTGATTACTCTGGACAATCCGGGTGCTAATACCTGGGATCTGGAAAACCTTCAGGGGCTTTGCACGCTGGTTGAAAAGCTCAACGATGACCGAAGCATTTATGCCCTGGTTATCACCGGTGCCGGAGAAAAATTCTTTTCCGCAGGTGCTGACCTGAAACTGTTTGCTTCTGGTGAAAACGCCGCTGCTTTGGATATGGCCAGGGCATTTGGTAAAGCCTTTGAGACACTGGCGGCATTTCGGGGTGTATCCATTGCCGCCATTAATGGCTTTGCTATGGGAGGAGGGCTGGAAGTGGCGCTGGCCTGCGACATTCGTATCGCTGAAGAGCAGGCCCAGTTGGCACTACCAGAAGCGAAGGTAGGGTTATTGCCCGCCGCAGGAGGAACACAGCGTCTGCCGTGGCTGGTTGGAGAGGGGTGGGCAAAAGCGCATGATATTGTGCGGTGAACGTATAGCAGCTCAACAGGCTGAGCGAATCGGACTGATTGAAGAGATGGTTGCAACTGGTGAGGCCAGAGACTGTGCGCTGGCACTGGCAGCGAAAGTGGCAGAACAGAGTCCGATAGCTGTGGCGTACTGCAAGCAGCTTATACACCATGCCAGAGATGCAACCATTGCAGGAGCTTTGCCAGAGGAGCGGGAACGCTTCCTTGATCTGTTTGATACGGAGGATCAGCAGGAAGGCGTTAAGGCATTCCTTGAGAAACGTAAGCCGAACTGGAAAAACGCCTGAACGCTGAACCAGTAACCAGGAACCAGGAACGAATTAGAAGGATAATTATCATGGCAAAGATAGCTTTTATCGGCCTTGGAAATATGGGTGGCCCAATGGCTGCCAATCTTCTTGCAGCGGGTCATGAAGTGACCGTCTTCGACCTGGTCAGCGACCTGATGCAGCAATTGACTGACCAGGGGGCAAAGCCAGCAGACAGCGCACTGGCGGCAGCTGATGGCGTCGAATTTGTAATTACCATGCTGCCTGCAGGCCGGCATGTGGAAATGGTTTATCTGGGGGACAGTGGCCTTTTAGCCTGTCTTGAAGGATCACCTCTTATTATTGATTGCAGCACCATTGATGCCCAGACTGCAAAAAAAGTCGCCAGCGCTGCATCAGAACTGGGTCTGGATATGATTGATGCCCCTGTGTCGGGCGGTGTTGCTGCCGCAAAAGCTGGCACACTGAGTTTTATGTGTGGCGGTGCAGAGAAAGCTTTTAACCGGGCCAGGCCGGTTCTGGCAGACATGGGGAAAAATCTGTTTCATGCCGGCCCCAGTGGAGCAGGCCAGACCGCTAAAATCTGTAACAACATGCTCCTGTCAGTATTGATGACTGGCACTGCTGAAGCGCTACAGCTTGGCGTTGATAATGGGCTTGACCCAACAGTCCTGTCGGACATTATGCTGGCCAGTTCGGGCAGAAACTGGGCGCTGGAAGTTTATAATCCTTACCCGGGCGTTATGGAGTCAGCACCTTCCAGCCATCAGTACCAGCCCGGTTTTATGGTGGATCTGATGGTAAAAGACCTTGGGCTTGCAATGTCGGCTGCTTTAGAAAGCAGCTCTGCTGTTCCCATGGGCAGCGCTGCCCGGAATCTTTATATGGCTCATAAAAAGAAAGGTCATGGCAAGCTGGATTTCTCCAGTATTCTCCAGGCACTTAAGTAGACAAATAAATAGACTCTTCAATAAAACTCTTCAATAAAAAGGTGGCGTTGTGGATCTCAAGAATAAAGTAGCCATTATCAGTGGTGGTGCTTCAGGCATTGGGGCAGCGACCGCCCGCCGTTTTGTTGCCGGTGGCGCACAGGTAGCGGTTTTCGATATCGATCGTCAAAAAGCGGAAGCGTTACTGGAGGAGCTGGGCAGTTCTGCTATTTTTTGCCCGGTTGATGTGACAGATGAGGCGTCGGTGCAGTCAGGCATCGACACCATCAGTGAGGAGTTTGGACAGATTCATATCTGCTGTAATTTTGCAGGGGTGGCGGATGCTGCCAGAACTGTTGGTAAACAGGGGCCTTTTCCTCTGGATCAATTCAGAAAAGTGATTGATATTAACCTGATTGGGACGTTTAACGTTATGCGGCTTGCTGCAGTAAAAATGGCAGCTAATCAGCTGATCTCAGAGGAAAGTGGTCGTGGCGTGATTATCAATACTGCGTCTGTTGCAGCATTTGAAGGTCAGATGGGACAGGCCGCCTATAGCGCGTCCAAGGCAGGCGTTGCCGGACTGACCCTGCCGGTTGCACGGGATCTTGCCAGCCTGAGAATACGCTGCAATACGATTATGCCTGGACTGATTAAAACCCCCATGTTTGATTCCCTGTCTCCGGAGTTTATTGAATCATTGTCAGACAGCGTACTGAATCCAAAACGACTGGGCAGACCAGAGGAAGTCGCCCATCTGGCTCAGTTTATGGTTGAAAATGATTACCTTAATGGCGAATGCATTCGGCTTGACGGAGGCATCAGGATGCAGCCGAGGTAGTCTCATCAGAGACCGCCAAAGGCGGTCTCTAATGAAAGCATTTGTCAGATGGTTTATTAGTTGTTGGGAAGTCTTGACAGAATAAGCTTTAAAGTTTCTTTGATTTCTATGTTATCAGCTTTCAGTTCAGAGACGTCAGTCTTCAGCTCGGAGACATCACTCTTCAGTTCAGAGACATCTGTCTTTAGTGTGGAAACGTCACTCTTCAGTTCAAAGACATCTGTCTCCAGTGTAGAAACGCTACTTTTCAGCCCGGAGACATCGGTCTTCAGAACAGAAATGTCAGAACCTTGCTGGTCTATTTTTTGTTCAAGACGATCCACTTTGCTGTCGAGAACTTTAACGTCTGAACGTGTCTCACCAACGATTCTGACCAGATCGGTCAGCGTACTCAGTTGGTGATCTGGCTCATTGTCAGATGCTTTTTTAGCTGTTGCGCTCATGCTTTACTCCTGATTGGCTGAGGTACAGCATAGCAGAGAATGGTACAGAGTCAGCTGACTCTTGCCCTGATTTAGCGGTATGGTGACCGGCTGATTTTTTCAAACAGCCAGTTGCTGAGATGAAATAATTTTTCCTTGTTGGACGCATAAGAAAAATTAGGGGCTTTCAGCAGTACGGAGGGACGACCATTAATCTTGAAAAGGTATTCAGTCCAGCGGTGAGAACGATCCATATCGACATGATCAACCTCGTTAAAGTCGGTAAATATATCTCCAAAATAGCCTGACAGAATATCGACGGTATCCTGCCCTGAGACAATTATGAATTCTGGAAGGCACTGCTCCATAATGGTGTTCAGTATCGGGCGTGAATGTTCCAGAAACAGATTCTGTCTTGATAATGACAGTTCTGTCCATTTTTTGGTTTTAAACGGGCTGCAATAACAGAAAGTGGCGTTTTCCAGTTGCTGTTGTAAATGTTCATTCTGTTTAAACGCAAAAGAAGCATTCCTGAAATAACGCCGTGTAGAGAAGCCATCAAGCAGTAAATTTGTGGTTAACAGATCAGCATTAAACTCGCTGTCCTCATCAATTAGTGGTGCCAGACCTAAAAAGAGAATATTGTTGGAAGCGTAATTTTGCCCGAGAAACAGCAGCCCACCATGTCCCCTCTGTCTGGGGTATTCAGTGATCAATTTTTGATTTTGATCAAGTGCTATTTGTTTCAGTTCTTCAAGCATCATTATTATGTCTGTTTTTTACCGTGAAAGTTTTTTCATCAATGGGGTGACGAAAAAATGCTTCATGCGCTAATGGCTGTTTATATAACTCTAAACCATGAACGGTTTTACTGACAAGGTGGGGCAGATAATCAACGCTTGTCTATAATAACTATGCAAATAAACAAGCCTGTTACCCGGTTAGACCTTTCTGTTGTAGCTACCTGAATCGGCACTGTTTCACGAAAGTTCCAGATAATTAAAGGTTCTGCAACCTCATGGAAGAACAAAACACTCAGGAATCACCCCTTGATACTGAATCGCCAGCAGCTGCAGAGATTGCTCCTCAAAAGCCTGCTTCCAGAATTGAAACCGCTGTTGCCAACAAGGATTACATCATTGATGCATCCCTGGAGAATGTTCGTCTGGAAGTTCGAGGGCCGGACTTTGCCATTATCCATGAGGACGGGTCAGAGCTGACTGTGTTAATGGGGGGTATCCTGACAGCAACGGGTCAGCCCGTTCGCTTCAGGTTTGCCGATGGCAAGGTACTTGATGGCGATGATTTTCTTGCCAAAGCCAGTCATCATAAGAACGTTGATGTGCAGCATGTAGCACAACATCAACCAGAATCAGAACCAGAGGCTGAGCTGGGAGAATATCCTGACAAGTCAGAAACTGAGCCTCAGCCAGAGCTGCCAGAGCTGGCACAGCAACCGGAAGCTGCCAGTGAATCAGCATTTAATAAGAATTTTGCCGAAGAAATCGGAAAACTGAAAGAGAATGTCCAGAGTTCCGGTCGTGATGCTCTTTCTGAGTTCCAGAAGCTGCTCGCCAACGAATTTAACAAGCTGGAAAAAATCACGATTCAGGATGTGCAGGATACCCCGGAATCTACAGATAACTCACCGCCCCCTTCTGATTCAACCCCCAGTGCGCCGGAAGTAGAGCTGCCCGAGGTCACCGCCACTGCCGGTGTCGGGCCAGGTTCCGGTGTTGGTTTTGACTTCACTGTTTCTCTGACCAACTATGGCTCGGTGGAGACAATAACAGGTTTCCATGTTGGCGGTGGTGGTTCAGCGGAATCAGCGACCAATAGTGAATACAACATTCAACTGGATAATGAAGTCATCAACTATCCGGATTCTGACCAGATTTCTGGCTTTGATGGAATCACGGTCACAGGAGATAACAGCACTTACTTCACCACGTCAACGATCAGCAGAGTGTTGTCAATCAACGGCGGTGATCTGGCAACGGATGTTCAGGGTGTCACCATCTACAGCCTTCCTGATGGCTGGACCATTGAGAATGGTATTTTTAGTGAGGGTGATCCTGATAACGGCATCCCTCCATCCTGGTCGGTAGGAACATCGTCCTTCACCATTATCCATCCAACCAACATCCAACAAGGCATATCTACATTTGAACTCCGCTTTGAAGTCAGCTTTATTGAGGAAGCGGCTCGTGAACCCGAAGTTTTCCTGGTTCCCGCCTATGTAACAGAAGGCAAAATAGCTGATGATTTACAGGGCGAAGTTAAAGGCCAGTCCGCACTCGTATTCAACTTGTTGCACAATGGAGACGAGATCGATCTGGGTGCCGGTAATGATGTGGTGGACGCCTCAGTTGGGGACGATATTATTCGCACCGGTGCAGGCGATGACACTATAAAAGGCGGTCCGGGGGCTGACATTATTGATGGTGGAGCCGGAACCGACACCCTTGATTACAGCGGCAGTGTGGCAGGGGCTATATCCAGTGGGGTCGTGGTTGACCTTGGAGCGGGTACGGCCACGGATGGTTATGGCGATGTCGATACTGAAATCAAAAATATCGAAATCGTTCAGGGGTCTGCTTTTGGTGATGAGCTGACCGGTAGTGGCAATAATGACGAACTCTATGGTCTGGGCGGTAATGACACACTGAAAGGCGCTGGTGGTAATGATTTGCTGGATGGTGGTGACGGTGAAGACACCCTGAATGGCGGAGCTGGAGCAGATACCCTGAATGGCGGGGCTGATGACGATACCCTCAATGGCGATGGTGAAGCCGATATTCTCAGTGGCAATGCAGGCAATGATACGCTGAATGGTGGAGCTGGGGGGGATACGCTATATGGCAATGAGGGGAATGACACACTGTATGGCGATGGAGAAGATGACGAACTCTTCGGAGGAGCCGGGGAGGATACCCTGTACGGTGGCGATAACGATGATACCTTATCCGGTGGGGATGATAAGGACACATTATTCGGGGGCGCAGGTAACGATAATCTTTCTGGTGATGAAGCTGATGACACGCTGTTTGGTAACGAAGGTAATGACACTCTGACCGGTGGTAATGGTAACGATACTGTTGAAGGAAACAACGGAAATGATACTTTTATCAGTGGAGCCGGGACTGACTTTTACTATGGCGGCGATGGTGATGATAAAGCGGACTACAGCAATCGCAATGCAAACATCGTTGCAAACTTAACGAAAGGCGAGGTGATCAAACGAGATACCGGGGAGTTTGATACTCTGGACAGTATCGAGGATATCGTCGGTACTAATTATAACGACACTCTGGTCGGTGATGGTTCTGGTAATGAATTATCGGGAGGCGAAGGCGATGATATTCTGATCGGTGGTGATGGAGCCGATTTATTAGACGGTGGGCAGGGTACTGACACCGTGGATTATTCCCTCAAAACTGATCTGCTAACCCCTCAGACTAATGCGATTATCATTAACCGGGCAGATTCTGAAGTCACTGTCGAGGATGGTAGTGGCGCAACGGATACTCTAAAAAATATAGAAAAGATCATTGGTTCCGCAGGCTCAGACACCATTGATTACAGCACTCTCACTAGTGGAGTTACAGCATCGCTTGAGAGTGGCAACGCTGAGTTTACTGTTGCCAGCCAGACTTATACGGATCAATTCAGCAGTATCGAAAACATCACAGGGTCGGAGCAGAGCGATACGCTGACGGGTAGTGATTCCGACAATACATTACTGGGCGGCGATGGTGACGATACCCTTATTGCACGAAGGGGTAGCGACATTTTTAATGGTGGTGATGGCAATGATGATACCCTGGATTTCTCAAACTCGGACTTTGCTATAACCGCTGACCTGTCCACCGGTGTTGGTAGCGATACCAGCGGCGATGCCGATGACCAGATTCTGAATATTGAAAATCTGGTGGGCAGTAGTAAAGGCGATACCCTGACAGGTGACAATGAGGTAAACGATCTGCAGGGCGGTGGAGGTAATGACTCCCTGTCAGGCGGTGCCGGAGCTGATACTTTAGATGGTGGCGCAGGCGAGGATACTGCTGATTATTCTTCAGACACTAATGCTATTACGATTAACCGGGGAGATAGTTCGGTCTCCGTTCTGGATGGTAGCGGCGCAGCTGACACACTGACTGATATTGAAATCATCACTGGTTCCACAAACTCTGACACCATTGATTACAGCTCCGTTACAAGTGTTGGTGTTATCGCTTCCCTTGAAAGCGGCACTGGTACGTTTAACGGCGTTACAGATACATTCAGCAGCATCGAGAACATTACGGGATCGGGTCAAGACGACGTGCTGACAGGGAGTAGTTCCAACAACACATTACTCGGTGGCAATGGCAACGATACCTTTTATGCAAGAGGTGGCAGCGATATTTTTAATGGCGGTGTTGGTAACGATACCCTGGATTTCTCAAACTCCGCCTATGCCATAACCGCAGACCTTTCTACCGGAGTTGGCAGTGATACCAGTGGCGATGCCAATGACCAGATTATTGATATAGAAAATCTGGTGGGCAGTAATCAAGACGATACGTTGACCGGTAACGGTGATGTAAACCATCTAAAAGGCGGCGGAGGTGTTGACACCCTGAGCGGTGGAGCCGGTGATGACGTATTAGAAGGTGGAAGTGGAAACGACATTCTGACAGGTGGCACCGGAGCCGATACGATAGACGGTGGCGAAGGCAGTGACACTGCTGATTATTCTTCAGACACGGCTGCTATCACGATTACCCGGACAGACAGCTCGGTTTCCGTTCAGGATGGCAATGGAGACAATGATGAGTTGATTAGCATAGAAACCATTGCAGGTTCCGACCATATAGACACCATTGACTACAGTGCTGTTTCCGCTGCGGTTGAGGTTTCACTTGTTAACAATACGGGAGAGCTTCGTTATAGTAATCAGTTTAAAGATTCTTTCAGCAGTATCGAGAATGTTATCGGTACTGACTATAACGACAAACTCACCGGTAATGGTTCTGACAATGAGTTACGGGGTGGCGACGGCGATGATACTCTGGTCGGCGGTGCCGGAGCCGATGTCTTAAATGGTGGCGTCGGTAATGATACTGCTGATTATTCAGAGGATGCTAATGCCATTACAATTAACCGGCTAGACGCTTCTGTCACCGTTCTGGATGGCAGTGGGGCAACAGACACACTGACTGATATTGAAATCATCACTGGCTCCTCGCACTCAGACACCATTGATTACAGCAAAGTTACTAGTGGTGTTGTCGCTTCTCTTGACGATGGTACCGCTGAATTTACCGTTGGCAATCAAACTAATACTGATCAGTTCAGCAGCATTGAAAACATCACGGGGTCGGATCAGATCGATGTACTGACGGGTAGTGATTCCGACAACACATTACTGGGTGGCAAAGGCGACGATACCTTTTACGCAACAAAGGGCAACGACACCTATGATGGTGGTGATGATATTGATACCCTGGATTTCTCAAATTCCGATTTCGCCGTGACGGCTGATCTTTCCTCAAGCTCTTATACCAGCAGTGGTGGCGGCAATGGCCAGATTTCGAATATAGAAAACCTGGTGGGCAGTAGCAAAGATGACACTCTCACTGGTAACAGTGATGCAAACCATCTGGAAGGGGGCGGAGGTAATGACACCCTGACGGGCGGTGATGGAGCCGATATTCTGGATGGTGGGGAAGGGACTGATATTGTGGACTATTCGTCACAGTCCAGCGCACTCACTATCGCTCTGGATTCCGGGAACTTCTCTTTTGTTGGTGGAGACACTTTAACAGGGATTGAAGGAATTATCGGCTCGACCAGTGATGATACATTCATTAGTGATGAAGCCAATAATACTTTTGATGGGCATACAGGTACAGATACCATCGATTACAGTACAGCTTCTGTCACCGGTGCCTTGAAAGCCAGCCTGACTGACCAGCTTGCTACGTATGTCTACAATGGCAATGATTACACAGACATCCTTTTGCGGATAGAAAATCTGGTGGGTACGGATCATGAAGATGTGCTTGTAGGAGATAGCGGGGTCAATGAAATTTCTGGTGGTGCCGGAGAAGATCGAATTGATGGGCGTGGTGGAAACGATAAACTCGATGGTGGCGCAGGTTACGATACTGTCGTTTTTGAAAATGCCAGAGCAGGTATCGATTTAACAATAAGTAATAATAATACCACATGGTCGCAGGTAAAGATTGGCGGCGTCAATGAAGGCGAGTTGTACCAAATAGAATGGGTGGTGGGTAGTAACTTTGACGACAAAATAACCGGAAACACTGATACCACCCAATTATATGGTCTTGGTGGTAATGATCTTCTTGATGGTGGAGTGGGTAACGATATCCTTGATGGCGGAGAAGGTAACGACGAACTGATAGGTGGCTCTGGCTCTGACAAACTTATTGGCGGTAAAGGTGACGACATTCTGATAGGTGGTTCTGGAAATGATCTCTTTTTTGGTGGTATTGAGGACGATACAGACTTCGATGGTGTTGATACTGATGGTTTTGATACGGTCAGCTTTTCCGATCAGACCTCCGGGGTTACTGTGGATCTTTCTCTCCAAAATACTCCTTACCTGGCTCCGGATAATGGCGAAGGCAGTAGATTTGAACGAATGTACAGTATAGAAGCAATCACTGGCTCCCAAGGTGCTGATACCCTGACAGGTATCGCCGGTGCAACACTTAAAGGTGAAGCTGGGGACGATACACTTAATATTGATTTCTCGAAACTGACTGATACTACTACTCGTCTGGGCGGCAGTGATAATAAAACTCTTCTGGATGGTGGTGACGACAACGATACGCTGCATATCAAATCCGCCAGTGGCTCCTTCAATCTGGGTGACTATAAAGACCTGATTGATAATATGGAAACCATTGACCTCAGCAGCAACTCAGACACCCTTGATATCACCATCAACCTGAGCGATATTGATGAGATGACTGACGGAGGCAATACTCTGGAAGTGAAAGTTGACAGCAATGATGTTGTTATGATCAACGGCAACTTCGAAGCGATCGATGGTTTGTCATACTCTGAAAGCGGTAATACATTGACTGTTTATTATGTCTGATGGCTGACTGATAGTCAGCCCCCGTGTTGGGTGTTACCCTGAAGGGCATAGACGTTTCGCTCGACCCAACCTGCGATATCTTGTCATGGATGACCTATGCCAACCACTGAACAACCTTTCCATGCTTCCAGCCTTTCTGATGCTTTTTTAACACTGGTTCGCCTGTCGGGCGCGGATCTTTCTGCCGAGGTGAGCCGGGAGTTATTGCTGCAAGGGATGGATGTCAGACAACTGCAACAGCGCTGTGAACGGTTTGGATTAACCTGCCAGCGTAGTCTGTCTGCACTGGGTAAACTGCCTGAAACCGCTTTCCCATGCCTGTTGCAGATGAAAGGCAAACGTTTTGTTGTGGCACTGGCAGCCCGGCAGGGTGAGTTGCAGGTGCTGGATAAACAGGGCCAGCCGGTCTGGATAAAAGAAAGCGTTATTGGCAGTCGCTTTTCCGGAGTCTGCTATGCCATTCATAAAGCAGGGGAGCCTGATGCCCGGATTCCAGCAACGGCTTTCGGCTGGTTAAAGAGAGAGGCCTCGCAACTCTGGGCAAACTATGCTCAGGTGATCGTTGCCACTCTGCTGATTAATTGTCTGACGCTGGCTGTGCCGGTTTTTACCCATTTTGTATTTGACAAGGTGTTGCCGAATTATGCGACAGAAACACTGGTGGCGGTCACCATCGGCATTGGTCTGGTGATTCTGGCAGACTTTGTCCTGCGCTGGCTCAGAAGTTTTTATATTGATGATGCCTGTCGACACATTACCCGACAGGCTGAACTGCAACTGATTGACAGCCTGTTGCGTCAGGAAGCTCATCAGGTCAGTCTGTCACCAGCCCGCCTTGCTCAACAGGCTCAGAGTTTTTCCCGGGTAAAGGAAGCCCTGTCCAGTTCCATTCTTTTAACCGCACTGGATATACCCTTTTTTATACTGTTTACCGCCGTTATCGGGTTGATAGGTGGCCCGCTGATGTGGGTACCCATAGCGGTTGCAGCGGTTCTGGTTCCGGCATCCATCATCAACTATCGTCTGACTCGCAAACGTTCTTCCATAGCGACCACAGCCCAGACAGAAAAGAATGCCTGTCTTCATGAACTGACCCAGGGACTTGAGACCATCCGGGCCATGGGAGCAGGGCAGAGCCTTCTGTCCCGCTGGCGGGTTCTGGTGAACAGCAGTAACCGTCATGATTTCAGCCATCGAAGGGTGGGGTCGGTACTGAATGCTTTTGTTATTTCAGCCAGTCAGATTGTGGTGGTCGCGACGCTGGTCATAGGGGTGTTTTTAATTCAGTCAGGGCAGCTGGCACCCGGCAGTCTGTTTGCCTGTATCATACTGGGCAGCCGGGCGGTGGCACCGCTGATGAATTTAACCCAGCTGTTAAGCCGGATTAATTTATCAAGACAGGCTCTAAGACAACTTGATCTTCTTTTTGCCAATTCACCGACAGAAACCACTGACGGGGAAAAACAAAGACTCTACCACTTAATTCCCACGATAGAGTTTAAAGACCTGAGCTTTCGTTATCCCAGTGATAATCAGGATACGCTGCAAGGTATTAACCTCAGTATTTCAGCTGGTGAACGGGTAGCCGTTGTCGGTGCTTCCGGTAGTGGCAAGACAACGTTGATCCGGCTTTTATCCGGTGACCTGATACCTGACAGTGGGCGTGTTTCCGTGTCCGGTCATGATCTGGCTGGCCTGCATCTGGCGGATGTACGACAACATTTGAGTGTATTGCATCAGCAGCCTTTTGTGTTCAGTGGTACGCTACGCAGCAACTTATTGCTGGGCAATGCCTCTGCCAATACAGCGGAGCTTGACCGCGCCTGCTTTATTACCGGGCTGGATCAATGGGTGAGCCGTTGTCGTAAAGGCTATGAACACCCGATCGGGGAGTGCGGCAGTAATCTGTCGGGTGGACAGAAACAGGCGCTGTGCCTGTCCCGAACCTTGCTTCACAGTGGTAGTCTGCTGGTTCTGGACGAGCCAACCAGTGCCATGGATAATCTGTCGGAGGCTCAGTTCTGCCAGCGGTTACCCGACTATCTGAGTGAAGACCAGACGTTATTGCTGGTAACGCACCGGGCCAGTCTGTTACAGCTTGTGGATCGCATTATTGTGTTAGCCCATGGCAGGGTGGTGGCTGATGGGGCAAGGGACGAGATACTGAAAAAGATGCAGGCCGTTCGCACCAGCTGATGCGAACCTTCTGTATTTATCTGATCACCTGTTTCCAGGCAGACATAGTCGGTACAGCCGGTGTAACGCTCTGAACAGCCGCAGCAGCAGGTCTCTGTGAACAGACTGAGCCTTCTCTATGGTTTTACCCAGCTCATCCTGACCAGCATGGAACTGTTCAGCAAGCGCCTGTTCAGTTTCTTTCAACCGGTTACCGGCAGCCGTTGCGAAGGCTCCGGGTAACTGCTGTGACTGCTGATACAAGGCTTCAGCACTTTCTACCTGCTTTTTCATCAGTTTCACAGACGCAAGCTGTGATTGAATCATTCTGTGTCGCTGGGCGCCGGATTCATTATTCTGCGAATCCTGTCGTGCGCTCTGGTCACTGATTAAGCGAGTCTGTTTCTGTAGTTCATCGCTGGCACTGGACATAATATCGGTCAGCTGCCCACAGGCCTCCTGTACCGCTGCCTGAATGGTTTCAGGTTCATGGCGTGACAGGGCCTTCTGGATAGAATCCAGCGTCTGGTTGTGGGAATCGGTATGACCATGAATCTCTGTAAGCGTTGAAAGTTGTTTTTCATGCTTTTCAAGCAGTTCTTTATTGTAAGTGCTGGTGCTGCGATGAATATCGGTCAATGCCGAGAGCTGCTGTTCATGCTTTTCAAGCAACGCCTTATTATTGGTCTGGGCATGGTTATGAATATTAACCAGGGCTGAGAGCTGTGTTTGTGAGGTTTTCTGTGTGTGCCTGCTGATTCGACAACAGATTCTGCAAGTGTTGCTCTATATTCACCAGCGCCTGTTCTGATTCTGCCGAGTGAGATGGAGAGTGTGCTGGAGAGTGAGAAGCGGAGCTGCTTTCAGAGTTACCCTGTTGTTTATTACTGTGCTTTTCAATACCAGCCGTGAACGATGTCATGGCATATTCATAAATCCAGTTTGAATAGCTGTTGCTGAAAAGGGTGGCAGCCTTGTTGACGCTCATAGCCAGAGCGCCAAGTACCACGGAACTGGCCAGACCGGTCAGCGAGGTGCCAAAGGCGGTTCCCATTCCGGCCAGAGGTTGCTCCAGATGCTTGATCAGAAAAATAAGTGTTTCAGTAATCTCCTGTTCGCCAGTCAGACCCATGGACAGATTGCTGATCATGCCAGAGATGGAACCTACCGTCGCTGAAAGACCAATAAAGGTACCCAGAAGTCCCAGATATATCAGCAGGTTGACAAAGTAACTGATACGAATACGGCGTTCATCAAAACGGTTGTTAGCGATATTCACCATACTGCGGGCAACCGGTGTTGGAATCTCTGGAATTTCACCGGTTTCTTTTGTACTGTTTTCCAGGCTTTTATACAAATCCCCCATGATGAACATTTTATGCTTGTAGTTCAGCAAAGCCTGGGCATCACGGGATTCAAACAGTATGGTGTCAAGGTCGCATAATGCCCTGAGGTCACACTTCAGGCGATAGAGATTGCGAAAGCAGATAGAGACTCCCACCATAAACACGGTCGCAATCATACCGTTCATAATAATGTTGGATTGCACTACGTGGGAGACAGTATCCCGGGCAAGAAACAGAACAACACCGGTGCCTGCCAGAACCGTATACATCCTGCGGTAATAACGATTCATATAGTCTGGGCTTTTGACTCGAACCGCATGCATGATTTCAGACATAGGATTCCCCGGTATCAGAGTTGAGATACAGATTCTGTCACTTTATTCAGGTAAAACATGACGTTCATCATGCTGCTGTAGTACTCGTAGTGAAAGTACACATCGTCGACCATGCTTTTATGGTAATCATTCTGTGCTGTTGTAATGTCAATCAGGTTTCTCTGACCCAGGTCGAACTCTTCACGGTATAGCTGTACGATCTGTTTGTTGATGTCCAGAGCCTCTGAATTCAGCCGTCTCTCTTCCCTGAAACGCATCATTGTGTTGTAAGCTTCCCGGACATCTTTTTCCAGATTTTTCAGATAGTCATCCAGCTGATATTGTGAGCGCAGAAACAGGGAGTGGTTTTCGGAAATGCGCTGTTCAAGATTTCCACCATCCCAGAGGTTATAAGACAGAACCACGAGCATTTTATTGTCGGTTTTCCATTTGCTCAGGGTCTGCAGGGATTGCTCACTGGAAACGCTCGCCTGCAGGGAAATATCGGGGTAACGCTCACTGCGACTCTCTGCCAGGCTTGACCGGGCCGACTCAACATTCTGTCGTTTAGCCATGGCTCCGTAATAACTGGCCCGGGTTCTGGTGATGACCTCAGGCAGGTTAAGCGCCACGTTCATCTTTTCCAGAGGAGGAATGACCAGGTTATCTGGTGTCTGCCCGACAATCAGGGTAAAGGCTTCGCGGGCAAAAGTACTATCGGACTGGTAAGCAACCTGAATGGTCCGGGCATTTTGCAACAGGCTCTGTATACGTTGTACATCGGCAAAACTTGAAGCCCCGGCTTTTTCCCGCTGTTGCATCTGTTCAAGCAGCTTTTCATAAAAGGCAATGTTGTCGCCCATCAGATCAAGAATCTGCTTTAATTTCAGCACTTCCAGATAAGCCTTGGAAACCAGCAATGCCAGCCGCTGTCGCCCCTCTTTGCGCAGATACTCTTTATGTTTAAGCTTGAACTCTGTGGATTCTATCTGGTGTTTGGTTTTATAAAAATCAAACAGAATCTGTTTTACATCGAGGCTCGATCGGGTATGTTTTGTCCAGGTTTTGCCGGTTGAGCGAGAGCTGCCGCCTTCTGCAGTTAAGGATACCTGCGGATAATAGCTGGATTCTTTTTGTTTCAGCCTTGCTTCCCCGGCTTCCACATCAATGTTCAGGGTTTTGGCGATAGGGTTAGTTTCCATCGCCAATTTGACTGACTCATTAAGTGTCAATGACCATACCGGAGATGCAGCCACCATAAAGCACGCTGCCAACAACCGGCACCCGGTTTGAAAATAGCAGGCTGGTATACAGGTTGCCTGTGATGCTTCATCAGTATCCTGATTTTTACAGATAAAATTTTTCACATTCATTTTTAGGCTGCTAGTTGCAAAAAGGCTGATAGTTGATAAGAAGCCCTGTTAATAATCTGGGACATCGGCACTGTTTGATTTTTTTATAGAGTCAGATATTAAAAAAAGACGTGCAGGGACGATAAACAGTAAGAACAAAGCGATAACAGGTTCCAGCACTCCTATGTCTAAAGATGCTCAGGAAAACCCATGGCCCGGATTTGTTGATGTGCTTTCATCAACATTGCTGGTTTTTGTGTTTCTGGTAATCATACAGTTGCTGGTCATTGCGGGCGTCAGTATGAAAGTCAGCCAGACGGTGACAGAAAAAATGTTGCAGGAATTACTCAGGGAAGCTGAAGAAAAAGCCCTGACCATCACTGAGACCGAAATCGCTCAAATAAAGGAAAAATCCAGCCAGGTTGAACAAACCGTTGTAAAAGAGAAAGAAAATCCTGTGTCACTGGTAGCGACTAAAGATAAGCTCGCTATTGTATACAAGGGGCTCAGTACACTGCTGGAAAATGACGACAGCGAGCAGGTAGATCAGTGGATTAAAGACAGAATTGATCTTCTCCGCACCAGCGATATTCTGCTGAATGCCTATCTGGGCAGCGCGACCCTCTCAACCAGTACATCTTATTATGTGTCGTATAATCGCATGATGGATATCAGGAAGCGCCTGGTGTTACAGGGCGTACCCGGTGACCAAATAAAGGTCAGGATTCATGACTCAGACCGGGAAAACCATAATAAGGTTGAGCTGTGGGTTCTGGAATCCACTCCATGAGAATACCCCACCCATTGCAATTGCTGTTTTCCAGGCACAGTATCACGGCCATGTGCCTGCTAACACTCACACTACTGCTAATCTGGTCCTGGCAAACGCCTATTGATCGCTTTGTGTATGGTCAGGGCAAGGTGACGACCTTCAGCGACCATAAAGTTATTGAGCACTTTGAAGGGGGTATTCTGTCTGGTATACACATAGCCGAAGGGCAGACGGTACAGGCAGGTACACTCTTATTCAGCGTTGAAAACCCCGGTGTCCTGGAAAATGCCAGCCGCATCCATGAACAGTTGCTGGCGAAGAAGGCTAAAACGTCCAGGCTGCAGGCAGAGTACCTGCAGAAACCTTTTATCGCATCAACAGACCGTTCCCAACCCTGGCAGCTTCAGGCAGAAACCTATCTCAAAAATGAGCGCCAGCTTTTTTTGCTAAGGGAAAATAACCTGCTTGAAGATGAGCGCATTCTCGAACAAAAGCGTGCAAAAGAGCAGGCAAGATTCGAAGAAACCACTCAAACCCTTAAAGACCTGGACATTGAACTGGCCGTTGCTACAGAACAACTGCAAATACTGGAACAGAGCATGAAAAACCGGGCAGGTTCCAGAGTCGTTCTATTGGACAAGCGTATGGAAGTGGTACGCACCCAGACCCGCATGAACCAGTCCAGGGCAAAACTGCCGGTCATTGCCGCCAGCCTGAAAGAACTTGAACTGCAAAAACAGCAGTTACGGCTGAAGTTCCGTGAAGCGGTGCAGGATGAGTACAATCAGGAGATCGCTGAAATTGCGCTGCTGCAAGAACAGTGGCAGATATCGAAACAAAGGCAGGTGCGGACGGAAATCCGTTCTCCAGTCAATGGAACAGTGCATCGGCTTTACACCTCCACTGAAGGTGAAGTTGTCACCCCCGGTACAGTTATTGCCGAGATCGTTCCTGAAAATGAACCCTTGTTGATTGAAGCCCGGATAGATCCCTATGACAGAGCCAGGGTATGGCAGGGGCAGGATGCCAACCTCCGGGTCACCGCTTACGATTACAGTGAACACGGAAGCCTGTCTGGAACGATAAAGGAAATCAGTGCCGATACTTTTGTTGATGAACTCTCCGGGCAGCCTTACTATCAGGTCATTATCACCACTGACTCGTCCGGAAAAAGCGAGGAACACCCGCTGATACAGGGCATGACCGTGGACGTTAATATTATTGCTGGCCGGCAGTCTGTTCTTTCCTACCTGTTACCCGATGCTCTGTCCATGACGCCTTTCCAGTCGTCCCTGAATCCGGGGGCAGGGGAGTAGTCAGACTGGCTGGAATTACGTCGCATTATTCACATCAATACGACCAATGAACCGCTTATCAGCATGAGGTTGATGGATAAAGGATCCTTATCAAGGATTCATAGTAACCATCAGCATAATCATCTTTCCCAGAAATTTGCTGATTGTGCGTCTGAAAGAGCAGATGATGATGAATGCAAGGATATGCAAGTGAAAAGAGTTCTCGCCATCCCTACTTTGATTTGTTCTATTTTACTGGCAGGTGGGTGCAGCCCATTGCCGCAAGCTACCAATCCCAGCAATTCACCACAAGGTAAACTCCAGTCTGCCCAGCACTGGAAAGCCATCGCCAGGCATGTATCTGAACGCATTATTGAACAGGCTGATATTTCAACCAAAGCACTGTATCTTGATGAAAAGCAGCTGGACACACAATTCTCCAGAGTTTTTTCAAAACAGCTGGTTAGTGAACTGGTCAGCAACAAAGTAAGTTTGCAGCTTAGTCCTGCCTCAGCTTCAGTCAGGAATGCCCTTCAGCTTATGATTGAAATTGATGCCATAAAACACCCTGACGACAGGGATGGGACTTATTTACCTTTGTCTCCCGCTCTTGCTAATGCATGGTTTATCTGGTCTTTAAAATCTGATGCCGTTTTCGGTTTCGTGCCAACGGTCGTTGCTGTTGACGTCTACAACAGTCTACCCACAAGGACAAATTCAGAAGTTGTCGTCACCACAAAGCTGATGGATGGACAAAAAGTATATTTTTCAGAAACCAATGTTTATTACATAACTGATCTATCTATGAGTCAGTTTAAAAAGCTGCGAACAACGCATTTGACCAACCAGGAAGTTCCTGACGGGGATTTAAAATGAAAGCACTCCTTTCCCCACTGCTGTTAACAGGAGCGTTAATGCTGCTGGCAGCCTGTAAAACCCAAACTGTTTATAACGAACCTGAGCCTATAGACCTTGTTGCTGTAACCACCGGTGCATCAAAGGCTCTGGCAAAGAAAGTAAAGAACTCGTTGTCCGCTGATGCCATTATTCTATCCACCAGTCTTGCCAATATTGATGACCTCAACTCCACTTCCACCCTTGGCAGGGTGATCTCTGAACAGCTGGCTTCAGGGTTGATGCAGAGCGGCTATCGCCTGAAAGAGATAAAAATGCGTAGCAATGTATTTATCAGTGAGGAAAAGGCGGGTGAATTTACTTTGTCACGCAGGCTGGCCGTACTAAGCAAAAGCCACGATGCGGGTGCAATCCTGACTGGAACCTATGCCGTTGCCAGCAAAACGGTCTATGTTAATGCGCGTCTTATTGATACCGGCAATAGCCTGGTACTGGCCAGTGTAGACTTTCAGTTACCGCTGGATGCAGATATGCGAACAATGACCCGGAAAGATCAGTTTATTTCTCGCAGTATTCCCAAGAAAACAACTCCCGTGATTACGCGCACATTCAAAAGTACTGATTATTCCGAGAAAAATCGTTCGGAGTAGACGCCAGTCAGTGATAGAAAAAAGCACTTAAACGACTGGGAAAGCCGTTCTTCTCTTTCAAATATTTCAGAAGTATCTGTAACGGCATCAGTTTCAGTGCAGACCTTGCCTTTTGGAATCCTTCACCATAAATCGGGTCCTGGCTTTGCTCTATCAGTGTGCGCCGGTATTCTGCATCTTTTGACGCCTGATTTTTCAGCCAGATATATTCCATCAGTACACACATGCCTTCTTCCACCTGTAACGGCAAATCATGATAGTGGTTATAAAAAAACCAGGCGTGGGTCAGCTCGTGTATGGCGATAGTGCGAAAGTGTTCTTCAGGTAATTTGTTTTGAATGAGAATACGATCAAACTGTCTGCCAATAATTCGCCCGCCAGAAAATGTTGTCGTCCATTGTGCCAGTCCCAGAATCGGTCGTTCATTATGAAAGTTGTGGCGACTCGCTGTTCTCAGTTCGTCGCGGTCACACAATATGACCGGAGTTTGGGTCTGGTTCAGTTTTAACCCGACAGAAGCCAGTGCAAGACGCATTTCGTTTAAAAGGCTTTTGGCACGTTCCTGTGTATCGACCGCCCTGAGCGTACACAGATTGCATACCAGCAAACCATCTGGATGCAACATGCCGCCATCCGTCAGGTGTTTACAGACAATCCGGCCGCAGCTGGAACAGTTAGAATAATTTGTGTGGGTGTTGCAGAAAGCATTACCCCAGAAGTCAACCAGATACTTACGGGTCAGCGGCTTACGACAGACTGAGCATAATGGCCGGTGCAGTTTCCGGTGGCAATCCAGATGCCAGGGCATGCCATCATGCTCAATATATCGGTTTTTGACCGTTTGACGACAACCCGGGCAACGCAGACAGCGGGGATGAAAGGGGCGACCATTAAAAGCAACAAATGTTTCATTGATTAATGGTCGTTTACAGGTACGGCACGTAAAGCAGTGGGGATGCCAGTCTGCCCCCAGTGCTTTCAGTCCATTGCCGTGAATGGCTTTGTGACAACTTTTGCATTCGGTAGCCAGAGCAGGAGCCCCTGTGCTTTAAAGTGTCCGTTTGATTGCGATGGTCAGTCCGTCTGAAACAGGCAGCATCGTCATATCGACCCGATGGTCCTGATGAATTTTACTGTTCAGGGTTCGGATGGCGACCGTATCTTCATCATTACTTGCTTTATCGGCCACGCGACCATTCCATAAGGTATTATCAATAAGAATCAGGCCCCCGGGGCGAACCAGTTGCAGGCACTGTTCATAATAGTCATCGTAGCCGACTTTATCGGCATCGATAAATGCCATATCAAAGGTGTTTGCCTGCTGTTGGTCAAGCAGTTGTTGAAGTGTTTCAGTGGCAGGTGCAAGCCGCAGGTTTATTTTGTCTTCAACACCGGCTTTTGCCCAGAATTCTCTGGCGATCCGGGTATATTCTTCACTGATATCACAGGCAATAATGCTGCCATCGTCTGGTAAAGCCAGAGCGACGGCCAGGGCGCTGTAGCCCGTAAATACTCCAACCTCTATCGTTTTCTTCGCGGCGGTCAGTTTTGCCAGCAAAGCCATTAGCTGTCCCTGTTCAGGGGAAATCTGCATAAAACAGAACGGATGCCGGGCAGTGACCTCGCGCAGTTCTTCGAGCACAGAAGGTTCCCGCAATCCTGTTGAGCAAAGGTACTGATGAAGGGATTCTGTCATCGTCAGTGTTGTATTGGACATGGTCTTACCTGTTATCTGTATTACAGTTGATGATCCATTGTCAGCGCCTTCAGCCGGCGTGCTTCTACATGATAGTACTGGCTGGTTGTATTAATGCTATCGTGACCGGCGAAAATAGCCAGATCCTCAATGTCCATTTTCCGGGCCAGATGTGTTAACGCCGTATGTCGCAGAGAGTGAAACGGCATTTCCTGAAGCCGGTACTGTAGATTGATGTCATCAGTCTGTTCGGCACAAAACTGCATAAAACCCTGCCACCAGAAACGCAGCCCTCTTGACGTCAGTCCTGAAACAACACCTGCGCTTTTCCGGCGTCTTGGAGCCAGGGGCAGGGCGTCTCCTGTAATGCCTGTGTATCCGTAAAAACTGCGATAGTCTTTTATGGTTTCATGCAGTTGCGGATTGACGGGCAGGTTGCGACGTTTTCTGCCTTTGCCCAATACGCTGAGATAATAGCCGCCTTCATTATCCGGATGAATGTCATCGCAGGTCTGTCCTGTCAGTTCCGACTCCCGCAAGGCTAATGCATAGGTCATCCTGATCATGAAATTGGTGCGTACTGATTCCATGATTTCTTTATGGGTAGAGCAGGGCATGGAACCCAGACACTGTCGCACATGTTGCCATTCAGGCTCGTGAAAATAGCGAATGACCTTGCTGCCACGGGCCGTTTTTTCTCCTGACCGAACCAGTGAGGCTGCCGGGTTACCCATGGTGTAGCGGTTGCGTTCAAGAAAACCAAAGAAGGCGGACAGCACATCAATCACCTGGTCAGTGCTTTTCCCGGGTTTGATCGAGGATTTGAACAGTACCTTGTCAGGCTTTCCCGGCAGGACACCGGGTTCCAGCCAGAGAGGAGGCAGATTCTGAATAAAATGCAGATAAGTCTGCAAATGCTTCAGACGAACCGCAGCGTAGTCAATAGCCTGCTCCTGATAGATAAAAGCGGTAAAGCGAATGATCTCCCGCTCGTAGCGCCTGCGGGTTTCCTGCGAACGGGAACCGGATTTATTCAGAAACAGGGTCAGGGCTTCGCTGTCATTGCTTGCGCCCATCAGGTTATCCGCACCAGTCACTTCGCTGCGAATGGAGCGCATCAGTGGCAGATGTTCCGGGTTAATCAATTCAGTCATTATTAACAGTCACACTTTTTTATCGGGCTTGATGAGCTATTTATTTTTACTATCCTGAGAGACCTGCTGGCTGAGACTCAGTTTAAGAGCTTCAGAAAAACCACGCTCTTTCTCCAGCTCTTTTTCCAGCTGATGAAGCCGGGTGGCTATCTGTTCAGACTGCTCAAGTTTTTCCTGCAACTGTTGTACCTGAAGGTTGGCAGTACTTAATTCTGACTCCAGCCGTTCAGAGCTGACACTGATCTCTTTTAATCGGGTGATGTCGGATAAAACCTCTTCTTCATTGCTGTTAATTAACTGGTGAACGCTTTCCAGCAGATGCCGACTGGCTGCAAACTCATTGTTCTGCTGTCTGAGATGGTTACGCTCTTCACAGGCTTCTAAATGAGCCCGGGACTTTGACTCCAAACGGTACTGGATTTCATTGCGCTCTTTTTCCAGCTTGAACTGATTTTCCTTTTCCTGCTTCAGTTGCAGTTCGATGTCAGCGCGCAAGCGCCGTTCATCATCAACCACTTTCATCCAGTGGTTCATCTGGGCATCGTGCTTGGTGTCCAGCTGGCGTTCCAGTGCCTTTAAAGCATCAGCATGATCCTTTTTTGCCTGTTCGATCTGTTCTGCCAGAGCTTCTGACTTGTGAGCCTCGTTGTTGAACTTCTCTGTCAGTGCGATCTGTTGCTTTTCCAACGATGTGTTTGCTGCCTGAAGCTCTGCAATTCTTTCCTGCAGTTTCTTGCTCTCATCAGTCAAATGCTCCTTCTGCTCTTTGAAGTTGAGTCGCTCTTCCGAGAGCTGGCGGTTCATTTCCTGCAGGTTGTCGATTTCCTGATTGGCTTCTTCCTGAAGGCTTCTCTGTTCTTCAGTCGCATCATGCTTCCACTGAACCAAGCCCCTCTTTAAGACTCTTACCAGATCAGCAGGCAGTTCTGTATCAACCTCTTTTTCTGAATCATCCAGAAAGCGCCATTCGTTGTAATAAGGCAACACGGTCTGTTTGCCCATCTGCGCGAGTCTGGCGACTTTATCGGCATTAATGCGCTCACCACTTTGCTTCAGGTCGTCCAGAACCCGGAAAACCAGTTCACGACGCTGCAAATCCTTATTTGTCTCTGACATGACAATATCTCAACCGTAAATTCAATAAAACCAACTATTAATACCAGTATTATAATACTGGTATTAATAGTATCAAGAATTATTTATTAATACCGGTAACTGAACTTACCGGTAGTATTTGACAGTATTCAGTTAATATTGATCGAAGCGGGGTTTTGCTGTGTAATAGGCACAAAAACAAACATCTGTTCTAACAGAGAAAGGAGAAAGTGGATGAAACGCAGACAATTCTTGAAGACAGCCGCAGCTGTCAGTTTGATCCCGGTATTACCAGCTTCAGCACAGCAGACAGATGTGTCAGAAGACGAGCCGCTGGCAAAATCGCTCAATTATGTGAAGGAAGCCGGGAAAGCCAAAGGACATGCTAAATATGCAGAAGGGCAGATTTGCGGTAACTGTATGTTTTTCAGACCTGACCAGAACAACGGATGTGCTTTGTTTAGTAACCGCAGAGTAGAAAAAGAAGGTTGGTGCCTGAGCTGGGTTGCAACGCCGTAAAAACAAACAGGAACCTGTCGCTGAAAACGGCGGGACTGGCAAACCTGCAAAAGGCTTATCCCTGGCCTGGCAGATTAAGACACTAGGTGGGCAGGTGGCAGTAGAACGTTGTTAAGCGATAGGGGCTCAAGCTGGGGATCTGGACTCACCCAATAACCAGCGCTCAGCATAACTGAGCCCATGCCTCAAAGTACTACTTCATGGTACGGGACTTGTTTTTGATCTTCTCAACCAGCTTTTTACCTTTAGCTGTCAAAGCCAGCTTAAAATAACGACCATCTGCCTCATGCTGGCTTTTCTTGATCAGCCCAAGACCAGGGCGGTCATGTCGACCTTCTCCCAGACGCTTGACGCTTACAGCAATATCGCTTGGAGTCCCACAGGTCAGCTTTTCTTCATTCACCAGATCGGTAATGGTTTCTCCGGGATTTTCAGAGACAACCAGAAGGATCTGCCACTGGATGATGGTCAGAGGATATTCCTGAAGAAGCTGAGTGAGTTTGATTAACCCTTTTATTGTCATCTTTCAGTTCTCTTGTCGTTAATTGAAGGGTACTTACTGTGATGGAGTCGTCGTCTAACCACTGAATTAACAAAAAATGATTCAGCAAAACTTAATGTTTCAATAACAACCCCACAAGAACAAATATTAGACACTTTTAGCCTGTTTAGGCAAATTTAATAAAAGATTATCGCAATTTACTACTCTGAAAGCTCCAGCCGTTACATTTCGGAACACTTACAAGACGGGGCTTTGCTCAAAAATTACTGAGACTTTATTGCTAAATAACCAGAGAGAGGGATCTGCAGGCAATGAAAAAAGGAAGACAGGGTTTATGTAATAAATTAAAAGGCAGCGGGACAACCTTTCATAATCAAACCATCAAAACCCGCCTTACAGGTCAAATATAAAGCCCGGAAGCAACCATGGTCGCTTATTAATCGTTACAACATTAGCTCTGATTTCCCGGACTGGAGAAAAGGCGCGACATTGGTTGCACCAAAGTACAATAAACTTTTTGCTGAACAGCAAGGCTGAGTGTCCATCTATCCATTTGCAGCTACACAAACGACAACAGAAGTGCAGATGAGAGCAACCCATAAGTACGGACGATTCTGATCTTTATTGAATCACAGGTAGCGGACAATTGAGTTAAGGGGCAGCCACCTTTAACTTCGCATAATGTATATTATGTTAAAATCAATAACCACGCAAAAGGTTGAGTTTCATTGTATGAAGTAACTCAACCTCTTCCTTCTTTATAAAGGGTTTGAAACGTCTTCAATGACCACTGCTCTACGAGATGCCCTGCGATCCTCTAACCTGCCTGCCATGACCAGCAGACACGGTGTAATAAAGAGAGTCAGCACCGTTGCAAATGACAGTCCGCTGGCAATAGCGACTGAGAGCTGATTCCACATCTGTGTTGATGGCGCGCCAATATCAATTTTATGGGCAAACAGATCAATATTGACTGACAGCACCATGGGCAGCAAGCCAAGTACGGTTGTGACGGTAGTCAGGAGAACAGGCCTTAGACGCTGGGCGCCGGTACGCAGCACTGCCTGGGTGGCGTCCATCCCTCTTGCCCTGAGAGTATTATAGGTATCGATCAGTACAATATTATTGTTGACGATGATACCAGCCAGTGAGATCACACCAATACCACTCATCACGATACCAAAGGGCTGTCCGGTAATCAGCAGCCCGATGAAAACCCCACCGGTAGACAGTACGACTGCAGACATGATCAAAAAGGCCTGGTAAAAACTGTTGAACTGACTGACGAGAATCATTGCCATAACAAACAAAGCCACGGCAAACGCCTTGATCAGGAAGGTCTGACTTTCCTGCTGATCAGCCTGTTCACCTTTAATTTCAACGGTGACGCCATCCGCTAAACCGCTGGCCTCTATTTCAGCAAACAGTTCCGGCATAATCTTGCCCAGCTGCTCTCCTTCCAGCAGTTCCCCCCCAATATTGACACTGCGAAGGCCATCAGTGTGGTTGATATTATCCAGCTGGCTGGCAATGCTGCGTTCAGTAAAGTGACTGATAGGCACCAGCCCTGACGCCGTCATCAGCCTGAGCCTGTCAATACTCTCCAGATGCCTGTCCTGTTCAGGAAAGCGTATACGAATATCGACTTCATCATTACTGTTATCCGGACGATAGCTGCCAACCGTCAGCCCGGACGTGACCATCTGGATCATGCTGCCTGTCGTAGAGACATCCGCACCGAACCTTGCTGCCTGAGTGCGGTCAATGTTCATCTGCCACTCATAACCGGGCGTTGAACCATTATGTTCGATATTTACGACCTTGGGGTGGTTTCTCAGAATGCGCTCTACGGTTCTCAAACTGTCATTAAGATGCGCAAGGTTTTCAGAGAAAATGGTCAAACTTAATGGCACACCTGCAGGCGGCCCGTCTTTTTGCCGGTTAACCAGTATATCCAGTCCGGAAAAAACAGACAGCCGCTCTTTTATCTGCGCCATGACTTCCGGAGCAGGCCCCCGGTTCTGCCAGTCAACCAGTGTCAGCGACAGTGTGCCTATTGTTCGTTTATCACCGGTTCTGGCATAGACAGACTTAATAGCAGGAATATTCACAAGACGCTCTTCTGCCAGCTGAATAATCTCGTGCTTTTCATCAATGGAATAATTACTGGAGTTAGCCAGTATACTGACCCGGGCATAGTTGGTTTCTACGTTGGGGAAGAACTCAACACCATTGCCGATTCTGGCAAAAGTCCAGTAAACACCACACACCAGCAGAAAACCGGACAATACTATTTTTCCGGGATGGCTCAGGGCTTTGGTGAGAATCCGGGTATAACGCCCTGACAAGCCAACCATTGTCGTTAACTCCCCTGCCTCTGAGGCTTTAACGTTAATGGCTTCTGCCGGCGATAATTTTCTTGGCTTGCCAATCAGCGCACCGATGGTGGGAATAAAGATCAGCGCCATCAACAGTGAAGCCGACAGTGTGGCAATCAATGTCAGTGGCAGATACATCATGAATTCCCCCATCATGCCCGGCCAGAACATCAGGGGGAAAAACGCGGCCAGCGTTGTCGCTGTTGAAGCAGTTATAGGCCACGACATACGCAGCGAAGCCTGTAAATAAGCCTCTTTGCGTGACAGCCCCTCACTCATTTTCCGGTCGGCAAATTCAGTTACCACAATGGCACCGTCAACCAGCATACCAACGGACATGATCAGGGCAAACAGCACAATCATATTGATGGTCAGACCAAAGATCGCGATCATTAAAATGCCGGTCAGAAAGGCTCCGGGAATCGCCAGCCCGACCAGAACCGAACTGCGTAATCCCAATGCCCCAAGAATAACAATCACCACCAGAATAACCGCTGACAGTACATTATTCTGCAAATCGAGCAACATTTGTCGTATGTCTTCTGACTGATCCTTGCTGTAGTCCACCTGCAGGTTTTTCGGTGCCTGTTTCTGCACTTCAGCAACAATAGCTTTGGTGATTTCAATGGTCTGGATGATATTTTCACCCGGCCGCTTTTTGACTTCCAGAGAGACACTCGGCTCGCCGTTCATGCTGGCGTAACTGCCACCGTCCTTGAATGTACTGCGCACCGTGGCAACGTCCGCAAACGTTATCACCTTATCGCCGTCTGCCTTAACCGGTTGTGCCAGAATATCGGGCGGGGGTTTTATAGACGGCAGGCACCTTCACAGCAAAACGACCGTTACCATTATCCACATTACCCGCAGCTACCAGTTTGTTATTGCTGGCCACAAGGTTCACGACATCGGCGGGTACCAGGCCGTAACTTTCCAGTTTTAACGGATCAATAACGACATCAATAACATCTTCACGATCACCACCAATGGTGACTTCAAGAATCTCTTTGCGCCCTTCAAGAACATCACGGATTTTTCTGGCAATCCGGATCAGGGCTCTTTCCGGCATATCGCCCGACAGGATGACCGTGATAACTGGCTCCATGCTGGCAATGGTCACCTGTTTAACCACCGGTTCGTCACTGCCTTCAGGCAGTTTGCTTTTGGCCTGGTTGACCTTATCCCTGACATCCGCCATAACTTTGCTGATATCCAGTCCGGCTATAAACTCCACTGTAATGGAGGCATGGGACTGGGAAGCCGTTGAAGTCATTTCTTTAATACCGGCAATGCCTCTTAATTCCTTTTCAAGGGGAAGCACCAATAGCCGTTCGGAATCTTCCGGAGAAATCCCTTCATAATGGACGGAGACATACACGACGGGAATGGGAACATCCGGTGCCGCTTCTTTTGGAATGGTTATATAAGAGAGGGTTCCCAGCGACAATAACAGTACAAACATCATTAATACGGTTCGGCTGCGGGACAGTATGCCTTTGATGACTCCGTGCATGATGTTACTCCCCGGCGACCAGGGTCGCATCACTGGCAGCCACTTTCACACGACTGCCCTCTTTTACAAAACCCTGCCCACGGGTAATGATGCGGACATTGGCAGGAATGCCGCTGAGCCAGAGACTGTTGCTACCGGTTTTTACAATCTCGGCAGGCGTGAACTGCACAATATTATTGCGATCTACCCACTTAATGCCCGGCACCCCACTCTCATCAAGGCTCAGTAATGCCGGACTGAGTTCTACCGCCCTGACCTGCCCCATTACCAGGTCGGCCTCAACACTGAGACCGGCAGGGAGCTTCATATCGGGATTGGCGATAGCCAGTTCGACATTAAATGTACGCGTTGCGTCATTGGCTTTGCGTGAGATGTAACGGACTGTCGCTGTGGCTGAACGTTTACCCAGCAATCGGATTTCTGCTTTGTCTCCAGCTATCAGGGACTCGATAAGTTCCTGAGTCACATCAACGGACACAATCAGCGGGTCCAGATCAAGAATTTCTGCGACGGGGTTGCCACGGTCAATAAAGTCACCCAGCTCAACCATTCGATGATGAAGAATACCCGTGACAGGTGCCTCAATGCGGGTGTTATCCAGATCTATCTGCAGTCGCTGCAGTCGGGATTCCGCTTCAGCCACTGCCAGTTCCAGTTGGGGCAGCTGGTTGTCGGCAATCAGGTTTTTCTTTTGCAGAGCCAGGGCTGAGTCCAGATCCAGTCTGGCTTTTTTCACCTGAGCCCTGGCGGACTTCAGTTCAGCCCGGAGGTTTCCTTCCCGCAGAGTTATCAGAGTCTCCCCAGCCCTGACCATAGCACCCCGTTCAGCCTTTACGCCAACAATGCGTGCAGCCAGTTCGGAACTGACGGTAATAATCCGGTCTGGCCCGGTTCGGCCATATAATGCCAAAGTCCTTGGGATCAGTTCCTGGTTAAACGGTCGGGCATTTACCGTGGGCAGGCTATCTTCAGTAATAGAAGCTTCAGTAATAGAAGCTTCAGCAGTGGAAGCCTGACTGGAATCCGTGGGTGTCTGGTTCTTATTGGGATCATTAATATTGGTGATATCAGCCGTCAGCAGATACACCCCTAAAATGATGGCTGTAGAAACCGCTGCCAGCCAGGATTTACCGGGAAGGTTTGTATTGAACATGATGTTGATTACAGTCCATGTTACTGCGTTTTTGTTATTATCTGCAGGCACACTACCCGACTTCATCCCTTGCGACAAGGTGGGAACCAGCAGTATTTTGATTTTTTGATGTCTAACAGGTTATCTGCACTTCAAACGGTTTCGCCAGCACTCTTACAGTTTCTGTACCTGAACGAGGAGACTTATAAACTCTTTACAACTGTTCAGGCTGTTCCGGTTTTGGTCGAATTTATAAAAAGAGCCACCATCAAGTGACAACACTATGATTCCTGATGCAGGGCAACCACGACCCTCTTCTTCTGATCGCAAGAATCCGGAAGACTCTGGTGAAACCAGCAAGCAGCCAGAGTTACCGGAGTCAGCAGCCTCAGCAACAACCGATTCAGGAGCCGTTAAAGTCTCGCACCGGACAGCCAGACCGGCTAAGGCTTCCAGCCATTTAGGGGCATCAGGTAAAGTTTCATTCGATACATCATTGTCCAGATTAGAGCTGCAGCTGAAGCTGATGGGGGCTCTTTATTTATATAAAAACGAAAAGCCAGCTAAGGGGGAAACTCAGCAGGCGTTTATAGAAAGGTTGAGCATTATACATTTTTACCAGTCTGAGCTTGCTCTGGGGAATATTGATATAAATCTGACTAGTTTTCAAAAACTGGAACAGACCAAGTCTGCAAACATAGGTTGCACCCTGTTACTGTCTGCCGCCATGACAAAGCTGAAGCTTAATGATCGCAGAGGGTTGATGGAGCTAACGAATCGTTTGCTGGATAACTACGCTGATGTACTACCCGATTTTATTGAACTTCTTAATCTGAATCATGAGTACAACTTTAATCCCACTGCTTTTGAGGATGAAGATAAGCTGACTTTTTTTTGTGAGCTGGCAAAAAAGTCACACTTTATGCCATCGATCTGGTTGATGACAAAACTGGCTCTTAAACCGGGCGGTCCCATTTCACCAGGCTTGATTATCGATCTGCTGGCGTCCCTAGAGGCAACTGACAAGCTTCACGGTCTGGTACTCTCTGCTTTTGTGCTTAGCCCGGATGATGTTGAGGCCGTCATAGAACTGGATCGCCCACACAACCGAACGGAATACCATCAGGCACTCTGGATTTTTGCCTGCCTCTTTAATCTGAGTGATAAAGATTACTGGCCCGGAAATCCCGGTGGTTTTCCGGAAAAGCTTCAGAAGTCCCTTGCTTCGTGTTTAAGACAATCAGTGCTTGAAACAAGAGACAAAATGTTCACTCAGGTGATGGAAGAAGTAAAGAGTCTCGAGCAGATCGACGAAGAAAAAGATAAACAAAGACTTCTCAGGATAGAAGGCCAGTTGAAATCCTTATATGGAGTTGAAGACACTAAAGCCGCAGAAAGAGATTCTGAGCTTAGCAGCTATCAAAGAGATATTTCCGGCCTGATTCTCGCCTGGCATACCAGGCAGAGGTTCATCCAGCGTGAAGCCAACCCGCTACAATGCGCCAGTATTCTGCGCAGGATTGGCAGACGTGAAAATTTCAAACTGGTTTATATGGATGCTGCGAAAATATTCGCCAGTTTCGGCCACTACGACAAAGCCCTGGAGTGCCTGGCTGAATTATTGAGTAACCCATTGCCATCAGGGCATCGGAAAATGGTCATGCACCAGTATGAAAGTTATTCTCTGGCCCGGCAGGCAGCTGTCTTTAGCAAGACAACCTCAAGTACTACAGACGAAAATGAATGGCTGGTGGGAACCGGGGCCACCGGACAAACCGGAGCCCGAAAAAAAAACACCTCGAAAGGAAAGGGTAAAAAAGGCAAGGGCAAAGGTAAAAGGACAAAAGATACTCGACCAGCGCAAAAGACTGAAAAGAGTAAAGAGTCACATTCTGAGGCGGTTGAAGGTTCAAGTCAGCTTCCTGTCCCTGAGGCTACTACCCATGAGATGGGCCGGAAGCAGACAGCAAACGTCACGGAAGTCAGTCAGCCAGAGCAGCCTTCAACGTCGGCTGTACCAGAAGTTTCTGCCCCCATCAGTTCAGAAAAAGAACCTAAGGCTAGAAAATCGTTTCATCCGGAAGGCGGGTGGTTGCCGGATGGGCATCGGGAAGTATCCATCTTTCAAAGAGACATTCACCTGGCCCGCGACAACTGCGACCTGAAGCTGGAAGCGAAGACGATCAGCCGCTGGTTAAACAACACACGGGGGCAGCCTGTTTATGGCCGAATCTGTGAAGAAGCCGCGTGGTTTTATATTCGCCAGATGGAGTCACCCTTCCCCAATTTATACGCTCTGGATGGAGAAACCGTCAGTAAGCGAACCGATATGGCAAAACTGGCAGAGCAGTGGCTTAGCCGCACAGAAGCCTGTTACTTTCAGACACCCAGAAGCATCGGTAACAATCCGGATGAATTGAGGGAGCTTATTGTCAGCACCTACGCCAGTCATCCTGACTGGCAACAAAACTCCGAGTATCGCAAAAGAATACGGGGCATCTGTTCTTCAAGAGGACACCTTTATTCCAACCTGTCCGCTTATACATCGGGTGGTCAATACAGCTGGTCACATCATCAAAAACTGACGGATCGCTACAGAGCGTTTTATCATCTGAAAGAACTGGCTGATCCTGAGTTCGAGCTGATAAACGCAAATTTTTCGGGAATGCAACTATAAGCTTCGGGCCTCACTACTCCTGCCAGTAAGCTGCGCCAAAGTCACAAAGACGGACACAAGCACGATGCCCGGAAAGTTAATTTGGATTGATAGAATCAGTCACTAGCGAGTACCTCCACTACCAGAAGCAGAAGCTGTTCTCCTGCTAGAAAATTTCGGGCTTAAGGCGTTAACCTCAAATAAACAGGCATGTTTATAATTCATCATCGCCGCTCTTCTGGATAAGTCCTCAAAAAATTCATTCAAAAGATCTGAACTGACTGACGTTTCACCAAATTGATGGGTAAAAAACTTAAATATCTCGCCTTTTTTACAAACAGCTATTGTACCTGAGGTTGCCGATATTGGGCCCAACCTGAGTAAAATCCCCATAAATTCATAATCTTTTCTTAAAATACTAACTATGTCGTTTATTTCTATCAGGTCACTTGTATCCGGCCTGTTAAAGTGGAAACCCATAGCTCGTGTATTACATGATTTATTTATGCAGGCAAATAATATATCAATATTATAGATAGGAGCAGTGAATGTTGGATTCTTCAGCTTAAAATTCGGATCACTCAGCCCGAAGGTTGGGTTAATGCGTTGAATAACTTCTTCATCGATTTCATTGGCTTGCTCCAAAGCAAATAAAGAGTTTATAGCTGACAGTATGGACGCCTCATTATCTCTAAAGTCTAAATTAAATTTTATCCACATCAATGAAATACCTAGCCCTGCGTGTTTTTCAATATCAAGTCCATAGGTTTTGGAAGTCTCAAACTGATTGTACTGTCTCCGGCTAATTGGTTGGTTCCTTCGATCTAATGTGGATGACCTGGATCTGAAACTGGACCTGAAGCTGGAGCGGGATAAGTTAGAGGAACTGCGGGATCTAAACATGCGATGTACTTAAACTGAGAGCTTGACCCTACCTATTATATGATATCAATAGAAAAAATCCTGAAATAAAACAGATAGCCGTTTGGAATTCCATCGTTTTATGTAAGACATCAACTTTCATTAACCAGCCCCTGACAGACTTATCCCCCGGAAAATTAACTGTCTCTATGCGCTGTGTACGGCCTTTTGTCTGGAAAGTTTACTACCGGTTTCCTCCCACAGCCGGGTTGGGTATGATGCCCCTCCAGCGACCACAAAAAGAGACAGACCTGGAATGAAGATCATCACATTTAATGTCAATGGTATTCGTGCCCGGCTTCATCAACTGGAAGCCCTGATTCAGAAGCACGAACCTGAAGTGATTGGCCTGCAGGAAATTAAAGTCGCCGATGAAAATTTTCCAGTCGAAGCCATTGAATCCCTTGGTTATCACATAGAGTATTTTGGTCAGAAGACTCATTATGGTGTTGGCCTGATGAGCAAACGCAAGCCTGTGCAAGTACAGAAAGGTTACCTTTCGGATGCCGAAGATGCCCAGCGGCGAATGATTATTGCTGACTACGAAACATCCGGCGGCAACCTTTATACCGTGATCAATGGCTACTTCCCACAAGGTGAAAGCCGGGAACACCCCGTCAAATTTCCAGCCAAGAAGCAGTTTTACCAGGATCTGATGACGACCCTGAAAACATCCTGTAAACCGGGTTCCAATGTGGTTGTGCTGGGGGATTTCAACATTTCACCCACTGATGATGATATTGGCATAGGTGCGGACAACGCCAAACGATGGCTGCGAACTGGCAAATGCAGCTTTCTTCCGGAAGAACGGGAATGGTTTCAAACCTTATTAAGCTGGGGGCTGCAGGATTGTTACCGGGAGATTCCTCCGGAAGCGGCGGACGAACTCTACAGCTGGTTTGATTACCGAAGCCGTGGCTTCGAACGTGAGCCAAAGCGTGGACTGAGGATTGACGGCATACTGGCCACAGAGTCCATGATGCAAAAATGCCTGAGTACAGGCATTGATTACGATATCCGCAGTATGGAGAAGCCTTCAGATCATGCACCGCTATGGGTGGATTTCGATTTTTGAACGGTGCTCTGCAGGCTATTAGCGTTGTCTCTGGTCAATCAGAAACAACAGACACCTTCTGAGTTTGCTCAGTTGGGGGCCTTGCTGGACTCTGGCTGGTTAAGTCAGCTGGAATCCCTCTGGCAAAGCCTTTTTGTGCCTTTCCAACCGGGTGATGTGCGACAAACCGATGGCCTGATTAAGCTGGTGAGCTATGAGGCAGAAAGTCGTTCCTCGGTTTTAACGGTCGAATCGGCAGCGGATTGCCTGAATCAGTTTAAAGAACTGGTCGGACATTTTCGGAATTTTAACCTTGAGTGGTAATGGGTTACCACCTGATCACCACTATGCAAAAGACCATGCTGTGCTGCTTTGCAGGAATGTCCACCTGTGTGTTGATTAAAGAAATTCGGGAGGCTGCTGGACTGGATCAGGCTACTGATAGTCAGCCCAGCAGAAGGGCGTTGTTTCATTGATGATGTTATCCCACAATTCGTTTACCCTTTTGGTGACAGACTGTTCAAGAGACTTATCAAGCCATTGCTTTCGATGGTCGGCAATATCATCTGCAGCTCTCCGAACCGTTTGCTCCTGAAGTTGGCTGGACTCGTTGGACTCGTTCGAATAGTACTCCAGATTTTCCATCATCAGCTCCGTCGAACTCTTTATTTCTGCGGTTCGCTGAGCAAGCGTTTCATCATGTTCGATCATAAAATTCAGAAATTCTTTGTCATTTCTGATCTGGTTCAGTAAGAACTCAGTAAAAGCCTTTTTGTTTGCAACACCACTGATGAACTGGGTTCTGAGAGAATTCATGATCTCCGGAGGCTGCTGACCGATTGCTCTGTGACACTGCACAATGGAGTTTTCCGGGAAATTGCAGATCGTTGACAGCTCATTTTTAACCGTTGCCCTGATTTCCGTGGACTCGGCGCTTTCAATCAGAGGTATTCCATTGCGACCAACGGTATCTGCCAGCACCCGGTACACCATGTCTTCATTGAACAACAATTTCAATTGGCAAAATAGCTTCGATACCGACACATTGCCTTCTTCAGAAGCGACTGTTCGCTTCAACTCCAGTAAAAGCATTCGGGTTTTAATCTGGTCAAGGGTTTCTGCTGTATGATCCTGGCAGTCCTGTCTCTGTATGCAATTGATCATCGTGGCAATTTCAACACCAACCGCTTTAATTTGAGTTTCCGGATAGGAAGTGAGGTTCTGCAGTATTTCCAGCCAGAGTTTCCCCAGATTTGCTCCCTGATGACTGGCTGCTCTGATCTTTCGAGTGAGTGTATCGAAGGCCCTGAAGTCCTGTGGTCGTAATGTATCAATGAGAGAACTCATGCAGTTGTTAATTTCAACACCCCCAAAATGACGGTTACGACGCCGCCGCTGGTGTCTGGTATTACTCTGCTCATAGGAACGAGTAAACTCTTCGGTGAACGCAGTGCTTTCCTGATGTATTTCCTCGTCTGTCATGGGGGTGAGGTACAGGTTTGGATAACCGGCCAGTGGCTCAGCCACCATGCTCCTTTTACTGTCAGGCAGCTCATCCTGAATTTGTCTGAGATACTCTGCCTTTTTTCTCCATGCCATATATCCGCATTTTGGATAAATCTGTGCATGCACTTTCAGGACGCTGCGTTCCCCATTGGCGAAACGGGGCTCCATGATTCCACCACAGGAATGACAGATCAGCTTTCTCTTATTTGGGGAAAAATAAATCCCTGCATCGGAGAGGTCATTGACGTTTCTAAATCCGCCAATCAGTCTGGTTGCTTTCAGATATTGTTTGGCCATGGTGCCTGACAGTGACTGAATACGCTCTGAAGGGTCAGCCATAAGGGAGTTGTAGAGAACTGGAGCAGCAGCAGGGGTGTTGTGTTGACCCCTGTCCAGATAAGGCTGGTATTCGTCACTGTCGAAGTTGTCTGCCACTGATCGGTGGTGAAAACGTGAGGCGCTGGTTGGCTCGGTTTCCTCAGGCTCAGAAGACTCCGATGGGGAAGCCCTGTTTATTGATGAATTGTTGTTAGTTCCCGGAGTGGGTGAGTATCCATAAGCCATTAATCTATCGTCCCTTATTGTTTTCCGTATGACGTATGGACTTGATATGGCCGGAATAGTTTCATAATTCTTCAGAATACACCTTAATACCTGTACATCAGGTTCAGGAAAACACAGTGATAGTTTGACCTGTCTCTCATTTTTAATGTTCTGTCACATATGTAGCCTGCAAAGCACCCATGAAAATCAGCCCAGAATTTCTACCGGATCACCCACCGATATAACACCTTCATTGTCGTGATTAAGGTTCATACCAAACAGTACGCCCTTTTCCCCTCTCCGATAGTTAGCCAGTGTCTGAAGGGGTTCTTTGCCCTTTATTCCTGTTTGGGTATCAATGGTTGTCATGATGCAGCGGGTGCAGGCCTTGGATACCCTGAATTCGACAGAGCCTATACGAATACGCTGCCAGTCGTCCTCCGCAAACGCTTCCAGACCATTAATAACAATATTGGGGCGAAAGCGATCCATCGGTACAGGTTGTTCAAGCCGTCCATTCAGGTCTGCCAGCGAAGCTTCTGAAGTCAGAAGAAACGGAAAGCCATCAGAAAAACTGGTCAGGTCACTGGTCAGGGCATAACGCTGATCGACGGGACGCTGGCACCCTTCATCCATATAGACCAGACGACAGCTAAACCCCATATACTCACTGAACCACTGTGCAGCCTGATCACCGGCATCCAGTGCAGCACATACATCCTTCCAGACTGTTACTTCGAAACGTTGGCGTGGCTCTTCTTTCAAAACGGGCTCTTGCAAAAGGGGTTGTAAAACACGTATATCTTCCATCCCCGGTGCGTTAACAACCATGCCCTGATCATCGGGTTGTGCAACGATATGAACCATTTTCGGATGCTGACGCTGGGTAATAAACTTCCCTTCCGGGTCAACCAGCATCCAGCGGCGGTCATGAGCAAAACCGGTAGTGACTACGTTTGCCTGTTGCACCGTGAGCCTGCGAGTCGATTTGACCGGGTAGATAGCCAGCTCTGTGACAAAAAGAGAGTGTTGATCAGAGGTCACGCTTGTTCCTTACAGAAATGTTCCTGGTAAAGGTTTCTTAGTGCCGCTTGCCTGAAGGTCGCTTGCACCATTTGGTTAGCCATCGCAGAATACCATAATATTCTTACCTTACAGAAACTTATAAACCTTTGGTAAACCAGTTTGATGATTGATATTGGTGTTAACCTGACCGATAAACAGTTTAACCGTGACCGTGAAGCGGTTGTTGAACGAGCCATTGAAGCGGGGGTCAACACACTGATTCTCACCGGCACCGACATTGAAGAATCGGTAGCAGCAGTGCAGATGGCACAGGAATTTGCCCCCCACTGCTATTCAACAGCAGGGATTCACCCGCACAGTGCGAAGGATGCCACAGAGGCCAGTTTTAAAGAGCTTTCCGATCTGTTTCAGGAAGATAAAGTCGTGGCTGCCGGAGAGATGGGGCTGGACTTTAACCGTGATTTTTCTCCCCGTCCTATCCAGGAAAGTGTCTTTGAACAGCAGCTGGAACTGGCTATACAGCATAATATGCCTGCCTTCTGCCATGAACGGGACGCATCTCAGCGATTTTACGACATTGTCCGGGAAGTTCGGGATGATCTCAGCGGGCTGCTGGTTCACTGCTTTACTGCCGACAAAGAGGCACTGTACCGTTATCTGGACCTGGATTTGCACATTGGCATCACTGGCTGGGTCTGCGATGAACGACGGGGAACACATTTACATCCGTTGCTGAAAGATATTCCTCAAAACCGGCTGATGATCGAAACCGACTCGCCCTGGCTGTTGCCAAGAACCATGGATAAAAAACCTAAAAATCGCCGTAATGAACCTGCCTTCCTGCCCTGGATCGCCAGAACAATTGCAGAGCATACCGGTAAAACCCCTGAGCAGGTGGTCAAAGAAACCAGCAACACAGCCAGAGCCTTCTTTAATCTGGATCAAGGTGAATAATAATGTCGGCGTCTGGCAGCCATTCCAGCACAGACTGTTTTGCCTGATAACCGATTTCATGGGCTTCCCTGAGTGTCAGATCACCGCTCAGATCCAGATGCATCTGAATAAAGGGAATCTGTCCGGATACACGGGTGCGGATTTCATGGACACTGATCACCCCCTCCACGGACAGACATCGACGTTCAATTTCCTGTAACTGCTCCACCGGCAGGGAATGGTCCATCAGGTGTTGTATCGCTTCCCACACCAGCCGTACAACACCGGTCAGCATATAAACAGCAATGGCAATGGTCAGGAAGCTGTCCATGGAAGAGTAACCATAAGCCGATGTCACCAAAGCAACAATAACCGCAGTGTTGGTCAGAAGGTCAACCTTATAGTGCATGGCATCGGCTGCAATGGCAGTCGAACCGGTACATCGGACGACATAACGCTGAAATATCAATAATGCGGTAGTGGCTGAAATAGAGATCACCATCACGGCTATGCCAATGTTTTCATTTACCAGCGGTGTATTGTCTGATACCAGTCGTTTAATGGCCTGTAAAAACAGCACAATCGCTGAGCCGGAAATAAAGGCCGCCTGCATCAACACCGACAGGTATTCTGCTTTGCCGTGACCAAAGCGATGTTCATCGTCGGCAGGTGTCAGGGAAATTCGAACCGCAACGAGGGTGATGAGTGACGCAAAGGCATCCATCACCGAGTCGACCAGTGTGGCGAGGAGACTGAGTGAACCCGTCATAGTCCAGGCAATGATCTTGACAACAATCAGCAAAACAGCCGTCGCTACAGAAGCAATGCTTGCATAAGTCATCAATCGACTACGTAGCGCCAGATCCATGGCAATAGCGTCCCTGACTAATCATTTTTATTCGTTCATGGCTGTTAATGAAGCTTTTATGAACGGTTATACAGCCTGTTTACAACGCTAACTAATAATAAAACCCTTTCTTACCCAGCAACGCAACTCCTCAAGGGTAAATGGCCAGCCGATTTCCCGGTCACTGCCCTGCTCTTTCACAACGGGAATACGAATGCCATAACGGTCAATCAGTTCATCGCTGTCACTGATTTCAACCGGCTGCCACTGAGTCCGTTCAGACTCTTGCAGCGTATTCAGCAATTTTTCTGCTTCTTCACACAAATGGCAACCGGAAGTGGTGTATAAATAGAGTATATTCACGTAACAAACCTGGCACATCTATCAAACTAAGGTGCAATTGTACCGATAAAACAGCCATGGGCGAAAAAATGTGGTCTTTACCATCATCGGTGGCGGAAATTGCATTTTCATAGTAAAAAATTAATAGATATTTCGGGATGCCTCCTGCATGGACTTTACGTTTTTTAACCAGTTAATGATGATACTGGGACTGTCTGTCTGCGCCATATCACTGTTTCATCGCTTTAACCTTCCGGAAAGCCTTGGTTATCTGAGTGTCGGCATTGTTCTGGGGCCTACCGCAACCGGATTGATCCATACAGATTTCGATATCAGCCTGCTGGCAGAAATCGGTGTCGTCTTCCTGCTGTTTACCCTCGGGCTGGAATTTTCCATCAGCCGCATGAAAACCATGAAACAGGAAGTATTCGGGCTGGGAGGCTTGCAGGTGCTGCTGTGTGCCTCTGGTATTTTTGGCATCCTTAATATGCTGGGAGTACCCGTCAGGGAGAGCCTGATCATAGCTGCGGCGCTGGCACTCTCTTCAACGGCCATCGTTTCCAAAGAGCTGACCCAGAGTAATGAAATTCGCGCCCGTCAGGGACAGTTAAGCATTGGCGTATTACTGTTTCAGGATATTGCTGCCGTTCTGTTCCTGATTCTGGTACCAGCCATTGCCGGAGCGGGCGGTCAGGCGGTTCTGCCAGCCATCAGCATCGCCCTGCTAAAAGGCGCCCTGTTCGTAGCCGTTATGCTGGCTGCCGGAAAATGGGTATTACCGGTTATCTTTAATGAAATTGCCAGGGCTCGTTCAGATGAGCTGTTTGTTCTGGTCGCGTTGATGACGGCCCTGATGGCGGCCTGGTTGACACACATGCTGGGTCTGTCCATGGCACTCGGTGGTTTTATCGCTGGCATGATGCTGGGTGATTCAAATTATAAGCATCAGGTGGAAGCTGATATCCGACCTTTCAGGGATATTCTGCTCGGACTGTTTTTTGTCTCAGTCGGCCTGATGCTGGACCTGAATATTCTCAGGGATCACTGGCCCGTTATATTAGCGGCTACCGCTGCCCTGCTGGTTTTCAAGCTGTCCGTCATTTCAGTGCTTGCCAGAACCTTTGGAGAAGACCGGCGCATAGCCCTGAAAACCGGTCTGGTTTTGTGCCAGGGGGGAGAATTCTGTTTTGCTCTGATCGCCCTGGCCACCCAGTATGGTGAGACCGGCGGTGAAAAAGCCTCGCTGGTATTGTCTGCCACCATTCTCTCCATGCTGGTGGCACCACTGCTGATTCGTAACAGTTCAAAAATAGTGGAACTTTTTTTCAGGGAAGCCGAGACCAGTGTCGACTCTCAACACAGTGTTGATATCAAGCAACAGACAGCTCATATATCAGGCCATACGCTAATTTGTGGTTATGGTCGTGTTGGTCAGACCATCAGTCGTTTCCTGTCCCGGGAAAATCTGCTCTATGTGGCGCTTGATGATGATGCCCTGCATGTCCATGAAGCCGGTCTGGCTGGGGAACCCGTGTTTTATGGAGACTGCCGCAGGCTTGAGCTCCTTGAGGCCGCAGGCCTGGACCGTGCCAGACAAATCATTATCTGCATTGACAATACCGATAATGCCCTGTCTGTGGTTAAAACCATCCGCTCGGAGTACCGCCATCTGCCTATTCTGGTTCGAACCCGTGACCTGTCGCAATGTGATGAGCTGAAGCAGGCGGGGGCAACTGCGGTTGTGCCCGAGGTGCTGGAATCCAGCCTGCTGATTGTGAAGCAGGTATTCCTGATGCTGGGCATGGACAGAGACGTTGTCAGGCATAAAATTCATCAAGCCCGTGAGCAGCAGTACGATATTCTCAGTGGTTACTACCCCGGAGTAACCGATATACAGGCCGAAACGGATGATGTGCCAGTTCGTCATGCAGTCACCCTTTGCAAAGGGTCGCCCTGCGAAGGGTTGCGTCCTGCCGATCTGCCTGTTGAGGACGATGTATCAGTTATGGGGGTCAAACGCGGCGGAATTACTTATGAGCCTGGTCAGGTTACCCGAATGGCAGCGGATGATATTGTTATTCTGGCAGGTCCCATGGCAAGCCTGAAACAGAGCGAAAAGAATCTTATTTAGCACTTTATCGAGTTAGCAGGAAATTTTTATTTTCTGCTAACTGTTTGTTTTTCATGTATTTTTATCTAACCGATCGAATTCGAGAATTAATTTCTACATCAGAGTTTTAAAACCCTTTCTATACTACATCTCTACGTGTCGGAAGAACAAAAGAGTCAGGACGCTTGCACACAACAAACAATTAACCTGTTCGGCGGTATAGAAATAATGATTACTCGATCGGTTCCGTATAGTTTACGATATATCAGTTATGGTTTTTTGTTCCTGTTTATTCTGCTAATTGCCGTACTGCTCTTTTGTGCTCAACCTGTCTATGCACAGACATGCCAGTTACAAACTCATGCTGATCCGTCAAAATCCACACAGAGCTTTTTTGATTGCGTCGATAAAAGTGAATTTGTTGATTCAGGAATTCTGAGTTTTAAATACACTTATGATGGCAGGCATAAATATCAGGATAACTATAAAACCCCAGCTATTCCCACCCCACCGGAACAGCCAGAACTCAATTACTATCTTGACAAATACAATGCTAACTACGATTACTACAACAATCAGGTCTGGTTTCATTATCTCAAGAAAGTAGTTCCTTTTGGATTCAGCTTCCACTTGTATGGCCTGTTTCAGACAGTAAGCCTGTTAAGCCTGAATCAACTTGAGATGCTTGCAGTATCTTCCACAATTGGCGCTGCATTCAACCTTGGTGAAGATGCAAGCCTTGAATTTTCCCGTTTATACGGAACAAGCCCATCAACTGCCATTGGTACTTCTACCTCCCCTGTTACCCAACCCAACGCACGGGGCAGGCTGGCTGGTGGCCTGACCATGATGGCCGTTGATATGGGCCTGGAAACCTTTTTAAATCATAAAATTCCGGATATTGAAGCCCTCACTTTCAGCGAAACTCTATCAAAATTTACAAAGTCAGTCGCGATTACCGGACAATTAACAAAATCCCTGATAAATCTGACTGAAAAAAAATGTCTCGATGTTGGTTATGAGCAAGATAGCTGTGAAGCCTTTGCTCAGGGTTCAGCGGCAGCAACCCTGGGTGCATTAATCAGCCTGGGCGCGCTGACAGGCTTGACGAGCAAGAAGGTAACAGATGGCATTAAAGCTGCCCAGCTAAAATCCGTAACTGACAAAGTAGCCACGACTTATCTTGAAGAGCTTAAAAAGGCAGACTATAAGTACCCCGAAATGACAGCCAGCCAAAAGGCTTCACGATATGCGCGCGAGCAAATTCCCCACGCAGCGACGGTCACAACAGCTTATACTACCAAAGGTCTGTTAGTTAGCACCTGTAAGAAGCTGGTAAAAGAGCTTGATCTGGGCGAAAACGCTATGAAATATCGAGACCCTTTGTGTCTGGCTGTCGTATCCAGTATCAGTCTCACGGCTGCGTGGCTTGGCCTGAATAGTGACAAGTGGGTGACTGGAGACTTTTCCGGTGTCTTTATCGATAATATTCACGAATCAGACGGCATGCACCTGACGGATGCTGCCAAGATTGCCGCAGAATCATATGTTGAGAGCCCAATGGCCAAAGACCTTTTAAAAATGGGAGCTGGCACCCTGTCATTCTCGGTTTTTTATGCCATCAACCGTGCTTTACCAAATAACCCTGTTGCGATGAACGCCAGAAATGGGGCTCACCTTTCACTGATACTGGATGGTACACAGATCGTCATGTCTCACTCGATTCCGTTTGCAATCATTGCCCCTGAGTTAGCCTATGATATTGCTTACCAGACACTGTATAGCCTGAGCTACCCGTCCCACGTGTTGTCAGACAAAGACAACAAACAACTGAATCTGCAATCTGACCTGGACAATGGCAACTACAAAATACCCATACTCAATAGATGCATAATGACGAATGCTGTTGGTCAAACAACAGAGTCCTATCAGATGAACCACAACTGCTATTAATAGTTCCTTTATTAATAGTTCTTTAAAAATAGCCTGAAGCTTTATCGTGTTTTTCCGGAAGCTGCTAAGCACAGCAGCTTCCGGAAAATTAAGGCCGTCTGCCACCAGTAAAAAAAAATCCTTCCCGTCAGACACAACTATACTCTGTGCTCGGTTAAAGCTATCTCTGAGTACTGTTTCTTATGAAAACACTGTGTCACTGCCTTCTGTCGTTTTGTTTCTGGGCTGCCAGCGTCGTCTGGATAACACCGTTAAGAGCTGCACCATTACCAACCCCTCCTCCCATTAAAATCCCAACCCCCGGAGAAGTGATCGGTTTGCCGGGTCTGAGCCAGATAATGTCAAAGCAATACGCTGGTCAGGTAAAAGTCAGTGACTGCGGCAACTATATATTCTTCTGGTTTTTTGAATCACAATCCTTACCCACTGATCCGGTCGTCGTCTGGCTGAATGGTGGTCCGGGCGCATCCAGCATGATCGGGCTGTTCACGGAAAACGGGCCAATCATGCTGGAAAACAGCGACACGGGAGGGCTGGCCGTAAAAGCCCGTGAGGCCAGCTGGAATAAGAATGCTCATTATCTGGTCATTGACCAGCCCGCAGGCACAGGGCTTTCATTCTCAGCTAAACCAGATAGCTGCCAGCCCACCAATGAAACCGAATCCACCAAACAGCTCTATACGGCATTGCAGCAAATCTTCACTGTGCTGCCCCAGTTCCAGAAAAATCCGCTCTATATCTTTGGTGAATCATTTGCTGGTCACTATATTCCCCACCTGGGCAAATACATCATTGATGCCAATGCCCACATCAGCCTCGACAAGAAACGTCGCACTGTCAATAACGCTATTCATTTGAATTTAAAAGGACTGGGAATTGGTGACGGATGGATTGACCCGGAGTTCCAGACAAAAGGTATGGCAGACTTTGCTTATTTTCAGGGACTCGTAACAGAACCCGGTCGGGATCAATTAAAACAGGTTGAAGATCGATGCACCACTCAGCTCGCCAAATATAATACGCCCGCTTATATGAATGGCACTCAGTCCGTTCCCGCCTCTGTCGCTGACCTGTGTGATGCCGTCATCAACCAGCTGGTTGCCATGACCGGTAAAAATGAATACAACCTTAACCTTGTCCATAAGTACCGGTACGACGACATTTACAAATATCTGAATACGGAATCGGTGCGAGAAGCATTGCATGTATCCACGTCAACCCCTCCCTGGACGATAGTAAACAATAAAATTGGCAGCAGCTTTAAAAACAGGTGAAATGAACTCCACGATTAAGTTCATCGCTGACATCTTAAAAAGTGATTCAGTCAGAATTCTGATTTATGAAGGTGAGAGAGATGGCTGCTGCGGCCCTGCCGGAACCAACCAATGGCTGAATAAAATGCATAAAATGTACTGGCCCGCAGGCAAGTCATTCTTTTATGACTATGAGCCATGGATGATCAATTCAGTCCATCAGGGTGAGTTCCGGACTTTTCCTAAGGGCTCGTCGCTTGGCAAAGCCACATTATCAGAAGTTGTGGTCTATGGCGCAGGGCACTTACTACCCATGGATGAACCCGAAGCAGCTCTTAAGATGCTGAATGACTTTATAGGGGTAGAGCCAAGCATTTAACAGTGCTCCCAATGACTGGCCTGTAGCCAGCTGATACGGTACCAGTGTTGCCCTACTTCTTGGTCTTACCCGAACAATAGAGATTGTGCATAACTTTGGTGCCTATCCATATATGAAGGACAGCTTAAGAAGAGGGCTGATTGTACGAACGGCTCAGGCAGTCATTGAGTTAAAGTTGCTGGCTTGTGCCAGTCTGTTCAAATTTATCGTCAGCAAGACGATTGAACCACTTATTGATATGAACTACCTGAGTCATAGCCATCACCAGTACAGCTATCCCTCTCCTTATGTCCAGACATTTGCTCTCAGCGAAGAATGTAGCATGGTTCCTGTTCCAGGCACTGGAACCGAACTGCACAGAATGGAGTGCTCACCTCAGCAAGAAAGCGAGAATCCTAATGAGTTGTCTGGCAGCACGATTGCCGTGATCGTCATCTACATGCTGCAAAAACTGCGTAGCAGCAATGATTGAATCTGACATTGAAATATCCGACGATAGTGGGCAGGGGAGTAAGCTGAAGAGTGACCTGAAGAGTATCCTGATCAGACCAGGTGTTTAACTCATGTCTAAAAAAACTGTGTCGAAAAATACACTACCGGAAGGAACTGGCTTCAGAGCCATCCTGCAAAGTGCCCTTGCATCAGCCTTCGGAGTGCAGAGCAAAAAAAACCGGGACAGGGATTTTCAAAAAGGAAGACCGGCTGACTTCATTATTGCCGGTATTGTAGGAACTCTGTTGTTTATCACAGCGCTGGTGGTTGTCGTAAACCTTGTGCTGGGTGTATCAGGTTACTGATGGCTGACCCAGAAAATCGCTGTGACCACTACGACCATAATAATGGCAACCGCCGCGATGGCGTCAACGGTACTGTCTTTCATTGTTTTATGACTCGCCATAATTTCTGCTCCCGATTATGTTTTATCCATTCAAGCTAGCCTATCTCAACAAACGAAGCAACAGCAGATGCAATCGTTCAGAGTGATAGCTCAGGTCAATAGTTCAGGTCAATAGCTCAGGGCGCTAGTTCAGAGCGAAGGTTGCGCACCACTACACAGTTATAGCCGTTTAAATATAGTTATATAAATAAATGTTTTTATTACTTCTTCAGGAAAACTGATAAGGTAGCCTCTCCCGCAGCATACTCTCTGGCTACTGAACTCTGGCTACTGAACTCTGAGTACTGCATCAGAATTAAAAAAATAACATCATGTATATATACGACGACTACGACCAGCGTATAGTGGATGAGCGAGTCGATCAGTTCCGGGATCAGACCCGTCGCTATCTCGCCGGTGAAATCACTGAAGATGAATTCCTGCCACTGAGATTACAGAACGGCCTGTATATTCAGCGCTTTGCTCCCATGATGCGGATTGCTATCCCCTATGGGTTGCTCAGTACCCGGCAGGTACGAAAACTGTCTGACATTTCCCGTCGCTATGACAAAGGTTATGTGCATTTCACGACCCGGCAGAATGTCCAGCTGAACTGGCCCAGGCTTGAGGAAGTGCCTGATATTCTTGCTGAGCTGGCTACTGTTCAAATGCATGCAATCCAGACCAGTGGTGCCTGCATACGCAATACCACAACGGACCATTTTGCCGGAATCGCAGCCGATGAAGTGGTTGATCCTCGTCCATGGTGTGAACTTATCCGACAGTGGTCAACTTTCCATCCGGAGTTCGCATTCTTGCCCAGAAAGTTCAAAATTGCCGTTTGTGGTGCTGACGAAGATCGTGCAGCTACGCTGGTACATGACATAGGCGTGCATCTGAGAAAAGACCATCAGGGTAAAGTTAGAATTAATATTCTCGCTGGTGGCGGGCTGGGACGTACGCCGGTCATTGGTGCTTTGATTAAGGAAGACCTTGAACCAGAACAGCTGCTCAATTATCTGGATGCGGCTCTGCGAATCTATAACCGCTATGGCAGGCGTGATAATAAATACAAGGCTCGAATCAAGATTCTTGTTAAAGCGATGACGCCAGAAGTGTTTGCCCGTGAAGTTGAACAAGAGTGGGACCGGATCAAAAAGATAAGTCAGCCACTGAGTCTGAGTGAGATTGAACGAATTGCCAGACACTTTACCAGACCTGACTATGAAGCACTGGCTGATCTCGATTTTAATGACCTTGCCCTGCAGGGTTCACCCGGATTCCAGCGCTGGCTGAAACAAAATGTCTCGGCACACCAGCAGACGGGTTACAGCGCTGTAACGTTAACACTCAAAGCCACTGCTGACGCCCCTGGCGATGTTTCTGCCGAACAGCTGGATGACATTGCCGACCTTGCCGACCGGTTTAGTTTTGGTGAACTGCGTGTCAGCCATGAGCAGAACCTGATTTTTGCTGATGTTCCTCAAACGAAGCTCCCTGAACTCTGGCAGGCACTGGACCGTATTGGGCTGGCAACCCCCAATCGAGGTTTGCTGACAGACGTTATCTGTTGTCCGGGTGGCGATTACTGTGCTTTAGCCAATGCCCGCTCTATTCCTCTGGCGGAAGAAATTCAGCGATATTTTGAAGACCTGGATTACCTGCATGATATCGGTGAACTCGATTTGAATATATCTGGCTGTATGAATGCCTGCGCCCATCACCATGTCGGACACATTGGTATTCTGGGGGTTGATCGCAAAGGTGAAGAGTACTACCAGATCCAGATAGGAGGTTCCGCTACCAGAACAGCCACCCTGGGTAAAATCATAGGCCCTTCATTCAAACGGGAAAAAGTACCTGATGTCATCAGGCAGCTTATGTCCGTTTATCTTGAACAGAGATATGACGGTGAACGTTTTATTGATACCAGCCTGAGGCTGGGGCTGGAACCCTTTAAGGAGAAGGTGTATGGACAGAAAGCTGCTTAAAGATGGCGAGTTTTACCCTGATAACAGCATTGTGTGGCAGCCAGATCTGGTGATAGCTGACGATGTTCAGGACATTCTGGTACCACAAGCTCTCTGGCAGTCACACAAAGAAGACATCCGTCCTCTACGTCCACGAAAGCTGCTGCATATATTACCGGATGACGAGTTAGCAGAAATAGAAGCGGATTTAAGTGAGCTCGACGGGATAGCCATCGAATTTCCCAGCTTTCTAGATGGTCGGGGGTATTCCCATGCCAGAACCCTGCGAGACCATTTGAATTACCGTAAAGAAATCAGGGCTGTCGGTGATGTGCTGGTGGATCAGCTGTTTTTTATGAAGCGCTGTGGTTTCAGCAGCTTTGTATTGAAACCCGGGCAGAATCCGGATGCCGCTGTGAAAGCGCTTAACACCTTCCGGTTCAGCTACCAGCAAGGCAGTGATTCACAGAAGCCGTTGCATCGTATCCGGAAGGGTCTTTAAAGGTTTCTGAAACTCACTACTGGCTACTATGCTCAATACTCAAGCAACGAAAATTAACTCCCTCTAAACTCTCTCTATCTGGTAATGGCGTTTACTGAGCCATTGCCAGAGTCGATATTGGTCCCCACCTCCGGGCTTGTCTCAAGTTGCGCTACTGTTGTATGAGGCGGAAATATCATGGGGAAACTGTACAACTATCGAACAGAAGATCAGGTAGTTCTTGAACTGGATGCAAGCCCCTCAAGGGGGGCCTGCGCAGGAGCGGTATGCCTGTGGCTGCAACAACGTGTACAGGGACAACCGTTGATGACCCCGCCCGATCTGGCAGAAGCTACAGCATTACAGCAAACACTGACGAATCTGGCTCCTGCACTATACGACCAGAGAAATGCTTCGGTGTATATCGCCTACAAATTACATGCCGTAGGTTTGCAAACTGGTGAAGAGATTGGCACCAAAGACTTTATTGACTTGTTTTCCTATGTCTGCCACCGACCCGGACTGTATTACCTGTCTCTGTCTGTTTCCAGCGGAGGGCTTCATGCTGTTGGCTTGCAGGTTCTTGAAAATGACCGGTATTATTTATTTGATCCTGATGACGGACTCAGTGAGTTGTCTTTTGCGGAACTCGTGGAGCACTTCCTTCTTGAGTGTGAAGATGAAGATCAGTTTGCAGCCGTAAAGGTGCTAGCCTGACTCATCACAACCGTCATAGAGTGCAAGGTTGGATGCGGACATAACTAGCCAAGCCTTCTGCAACCCATATCTTCTGCAACAAGTATCCATTAATTGCCGATAAAGATGTTACAAAGATGATTTTTATCTCACGTATGTCCACCTACGTGTATACTGCAAATTATTTCGGCTTACTCGTAGCGGTCATTTATCCGACACTGCTTGTTTAAGTAACCGTTTGATCAAAATTTTTGTGGGCAAGTATAGATGGAAAGTGGTTCTCTGCTCTTTTCCTTTTTTCTGATTTTCAGTGGGGCTGCTGTCCTTGCCTCGGCTGCGTTGTTCACACGGCAGCCACTGATTGTTGCTTACATCGTGCTCGGTGCAGTTTTTGGCCCATATGGTGCCAAACTGGTTACCGATACAGGCCTGCTGAATGATATCGCTCATGTTGGCATTATCTTTCTGCTGTTCCTGCTGGGACTGGATATGCAACCGAGCCATCTCGGACACTTATTGAAAAAGACCGCCACCGTTGGCTTGATCAGTTCGGTGCTTTTTGCTGCCGCCGGGTATTTTATGGGATGTCTGTTTGGCTTTAATCAGACAGAAGCGATTATCTGTGGTGCCACCATGATGTTTTCCAGCACCATTATTGGTATCAAACTGTTACCCACCACTGTGCTACACCATAAACATACCGGTGAGCTGCTGGTCAGCCTGTTACTGTTGCAGGACTTAATGGCGATTCTGGTGTTACTGCTGCTTTATAACTTTGATGGTGGATTCAGTAACAGCCGACTCGATATTTTAATGGCACTGGCAGCCCTGCCCCTTCTGATTGTTTCAGCATTTCTTGCAGTGAAGCTGCTGCTGTTACCTTTGATGGCAAAGTTTGACCGCTTTCACGAATACCTGTTTTTGTTGGCGATTGGCTGGTGTCTTGGTTTTGCAGAACTGGCTCATGCCCTTAATCTCTCTTATGAAATTGGAGCATTTATTGCGGGAATCAGTATTGCAACCAGCCCTATTGCTCAATACATTGCCATTAACCTGAAACCGCTGCGGGACTTCTTTCTGGTCCTGTTCTTTTTCTCCATCGGTGCGAGCTTCAATCTGAGCCTTCTGCCTGATGTGTTTATCCCCGCACTGGCGATGAGTGTTGTCTGCATGCTGATGAAACCGGGGGTCTTCGGCCTGCTTCTCAAGCGGGTCAGTGAAAAGAAATCCACGGCCTGGGAAGTGGGCTTCCGACTGGGTCAAACCAGTGAATTTTCGATCCTGATTGCTGTGCTGGCTACAGGACAACTGCTACTGGGGGAAATAGCTTCTCATGTTATCCAGGCTACTGCCATCATGACGTTGATCTTATCTTCTTATGTCGTTGTGTTCCGGTTTGAGTCGCCCATAGCGATCAATGAAAAGTTGAGAAGAGACTGAAGAAGGGCTGGACTGATATGGATGGGAGAACCGCTTGTCCATCAGCAATACTGAAGCCAGTATTGCTGATGGCTGTTAATCACCAGCTGAAATTTTTGCAAGCTTCATCTACTGTCTTGCCAGACCAGTCTTTAAACAGCCTGTGAGCCACGGAAGCTTCTTTAGTCAGAATCATTGGGCGATTATTGGCCTCCTCGTTAGTACCAAGAGCAATGTCTCCATTACCGTGAGCCAGATTGATCACCAGGTCATTATCGCCTTCCGGGAAGTCAATAGTCAGAATGCCGTCGTTGATGGCCCACGGAAGAGTCATCGTTTCACCGCACTCTTCTATTTCAACATTATGCTCAATACTGTCAAATGTCAGGGTGGCAAACATTGGTACAGGGATAGAGCTGGTGCTGTCGTCGTCAATGACGTGCCAGGTTTTACCGAGCAGCTTATCTTCACTCCAACCCTGCTTTTCAGTGCCAAAATCAGTGATAGACCAGACTGACATATCGCCATTGGAAGGCACGGTAAACATAAATTCAGGGGAGGTATAGATGACCTGATCCCAGTTTTTCAAATTACCATCTGCATCAAATTCGTAAGGTCTTTCGCCGTCTTTTTCGTTGAAGTAGGTACGAGTCGCCGGATCAAACTCAAACAGCTCAATGCCTTCATCTTTAAAGAAAGAACCATTCAGGCTAGCCAGATAACGGCTTTTCTTTTCGTCGTCATAACCTTCGATAAAGTCACGAGGCGTAGCGATTCGTGGATAATCCAGAACATCGCCATCTTTAACTTCGAGATGTATCTGATCCAAATCCAGTTCGGAATCAATATGATCAATTTGCTCATTAATCAGTGTCGCCAGCTCTAACAGCTCGTTGTTACCCTCAAAGTCAGAAGACAGCTGGTTAGCCATGGTTCTGGCTACCAGATGTACACGACTACTCTGTTCATTGACGGAAGCAACATAGTCGCCGCGTACCAGCTCCTGATCCAGATTAATGGCACTGGCAACATCTTCCAGAGAGAGTTCCTCACTGGCTGCCATTGTTGTGAACGGTGTAATAACACTGGCACCTTCCGCTGAACGCATTTCATAACTGCGGCCAACAAAACCAACGGTATCACTATCAAAAGTTTCACCAGCAATTACCCTGGCAATAATCGTATTCTCGCTGAACTTATCTGGAATAGAGATAAAACCATTTTTGTCAGTTTGGCCAATGACAACACATTCATCATCAGTTTGAGCGCACACTTCTGCATTGTGGAGATAACCATCAATAACACGAATTCTGTTTGCCGTATTCCCACTATCACTGCTGGAACTACTACCACTATTACAACCTGCAATAGCTCCGGCAATCATTGTTGCTAGAGCAATTTTTTTCAGTTCCATATATTTTCACAAATTCTGAGAGGGGCAAAAACAAAATCTACGGAGTAAGTAAAATCAGTCTGCGACTGCTTTATCTTACACAGTAATCACAGCTGGCATAGCTTACAAAATACAAACAACCAGCCACTTGATACAGATCAATTCCTGAATAGAAATCTGGGAATCTTACTGATAATTCAGACAGTTACACTACCCTAAGCTGCCGTGTAGATGCGATTGTTAGATATTTTGATTTCTGCAATATAAACAGTAAGTTTTCAAATCGTCCTGGTGATCGTTAAAATTTTCTGAAAAGGAAAACGAGCCATTGCTGAAATGGCTCGAAATGAACGACACGGGATCAGTGGAACCGTTCAGAAGAGAGGCGTTCCCACCATTTCAACAGGGTATTGTCCAGCGCATGATGAGCAGCGAGTCCAAGCTTTTCCGGTAAGCCTTTCTTCATGCTGTATGCAACATGGATGATATCTGCGCTATCGACCTGATCATAGATATACTGGTCACTGGTTTTGATTTCATCGACCAGATTTTTATCAATGGCTTTCTGGCCATACCAGATTTCACCGGTTGCCACGTCTTCAATAGTGACCTCATCCCGGGAAGATTTAACAAAATCCTTAAACAGTTCATGGGTATCTTCCATATCCTGTTTGAACTTCTCCCTGCCTTTTTCTGTGTTTTCACCCAGAACGGTTAGTGTGCGTTTGTACTCGCCGGCAGTATGGAGTTCAATATCGACATCGTGCTTTTTGAGAAGCCGGTGGACATTGGGCAGTTGAGCCATTACACCGATGGAGCCAATAACAGCGAACGGGGCAGCCAGAATTTTATCGGCAGTGCATGCCATCATATAGCCACCACTGGCGGCAACTTTATCGACAGCAATGGTCAGCCTGATCCCTTTATCGCGAATACGCTGAAGCTGAGAAGCAGCCAGGCCATAGGAATGGACAAGCCCTCCTCCGCTTTCAAGACGGATCAATACTTCATCTTCGGCTCTGGCAATGCCAAGCACAGCGGTGATTTCTTCACGCAGTGAAGAGGTTGCGCTAGCCTTGATATCCCCATGGAAATCCAGAACAAACAGTCGTGGTTTAGCCACTTCTTCTTTCTGACTGGATTTCTTTTTAGCGGCTTTTTCAGCTTTGGCTTTCTTCTTTTTATCTTTTGCCTGCTGTTTCAGCTGCTCGGCAGTTAGCAGAGAGTGTTCAAGCCCCTCTCTGAGTTCCTTGTAGTGATCGTTCAGCTTATCAATTTCAAGATGTCCCTTTCTGGCCTTTTTGGCCTTTGAGCCAACAGCCGTGACAACCACAATCATAATCACCAGTGCCGCAATCACCGTTAATGCTTTGGCCAGAAACAAACCGTACTCTGCCAGATACTCCAAGTGAGCCTCCATTCAATAAAATCTGTTACAGGGGGATAGCATAACTGATTTAAACGCAGCCTTCCTGATAAATACCGACGATGTAAGGAATGATGCATGCAACCCTCAATTGCCTGAAAAGCTGAAAGCGGCTGCGCTAGCAGCCAACAATATTTCAGGACTGTCGATTCACTCAAAAGTGGGTTTGTGGGATTTCCTAAATCTAACAATTATGATTGTATAAATTTATTGATCAGTTTTCGGGCAATGGTAAAGCCTGGCGGGACAGGAGGCAGATTGTCGAGCTCAAACCAGTCACCCTCGCACAACTCTTTACTATCCAGCTGAAGCTCACCCGACTCATACTCGGCATGGAATCCCAGCATCAGGGAGTGTGGAAATGGCCAGTTCTGGCTGAAACAGTATTCGGGATTCTTAACCTTGATTCCCGTTTCTTCCAGAACCTCTCTGATCACCCCTTCTTCTGCACTCTCTCCGGGCTCAATAAAACCAGCAACGGTGGTAAATACAGGGTTATCACGAACATGGCGATTATGCATGACCAGCAGGACTTCTGGCCCACGATGGACAAGCACAATAATGCAGGGGGAGATTCTGGGATAGTAATGGGCTCTGCAACGACTGCAAACCATCGCCCACTCCCCTGTCTTGCCTTCGCAATCGCTTCCACAGCGACCACAATAACGATGATCCCTTTCGGCGGTAAGAATCTGCAGGCCATGACTGAGCAAAAGTGTCAGCCCCTCATTCTGCAGAGCAAGTACCGACCTGACCGGTGTCTGGTCGGCTTCGGGAACATCTTTCTGGAATGTTACTGCCACCGGCTTACCGTCAAAATGCCCGATCACGACATCATTACATTCACTGAACAGCTGGTTATCGCGCCAGAGCCACTGGTCAGGTTCGGGATGAAACACGCAGCCTTTGCCCACCACCAGCCACAGTTCAGGTTGCAGGTCAGGGTTGCGGCCCATAAGAGGTTTATACATTTGCGTCATAACTAGCCATGATTCATCAAACTGGTTTGTCTGGTTCGATGATAAACCAGTTTTTACTGAAAGCAGGAATCTTCGTCTCCTCATTTCAAAGGTTCGCCTTCCCAGCCGATGACTTCTGTTAGTTATCCACCATGGATCAGAAACATGGATAAAGGCACTCCTCTGTCATTCAGCCATCGCTATTTTTCCGCCACCAGTCGGGTGTTTCTTGGTAATACCGCACTCTGGTATAAACAGGCCATTCTTTTCTTTCTTCTGATCAACCCGATACTGATCTTTACGGTCGGCCCTGCCATTACCGCCTGGATACTGGTGCTCGAATTTATCTTTACGCTGGCCATGGCACTGAAATGCTACCCTTTGCAGCCGGGCGGGCTTCTGGTGCTGGAAGCATTACTGCTTGGTTTAACCGATGTAGAAACGGTCAGGGCTGAAGTTTTTAACAACTTCTCAGTGATCATGTTGCTGATGTTTATGGTGGCAGGCATTTACTACATGAAACATCTGTTGATGTTCGTGTTCACCCGCATTCTGTTATCGGTTCAGTCGAAAACCCTTTTGTCCCTGCTTTTCACTGTGGTCGCTGCCCTGCTTTCTGCTTTTCTGGACGCTTTAACGGTGACCGCAGTACTGATCAGTGTCGGTGTGGGCTTTTATACGGTCTACCACCGGGTCGCTTCCGGCAAAAAGCTTCATGGAAAACACGATCACCATACTGATGAACAGATTAAAGCGCATCATCTGGAAGACCTGATTCAGTTTCGTGCCTTCCTGCGTAGCCTGCTGATGCACAGTGCCGTAGGCACAGCACTTGGCGGAGCCTGCACAATGGTTGGGGAGCCCCAGAATTTATTGATTGCCGAACAGGCTGGCTGGTCGTTTAACGAATTTGTCATGATGATGGCGCCGGTCACCTTCCCGGTGTTTATCGCCGGTCTGTTCACCTGCGTTTTTGTTGAGAAAACCCGTATCTGTGGTTACGGTGCAACCCTTCCGGACAATGTCCGTCTGGTTCTCAACGATTTCCATGACCATGAAAACAAAAAACGTACCGATAAAGACCGGGTCAAGCTGTGGATACAGGCTCTTGTTGCCCTGATACTGGTCATTTCCCTGTCGCTGCATCTTGCCGAAGTGGGCCTGATCGGTTTAATGGTGATTATCCTGGTCACCAGCGGCACCGGCATTATTGAAGAACACCAACTGGGCAAAGCCTTTGAAGAAGCCATGCCATTTACCGCCCTGCTGGTCGTTTTCTTCGGCATTGTCGCCGTTATTGAGAGCCAGCACCTGTTTACACCGCTTATTCACCGGGTGCTGCAGATGGAGGAAAGCGCCCAGACGGGGATGTTCTTCATTGCCAATGGCCTGTTGTCGGTGATCAGCGACAACGTCTTTGTGGCAACGATTTACATTAACGAAGTGAAAGAGGCGTTTGATAACGGACTGATGAGCCGGGCTCATTTTGAAAAGCTGGCCATCGCCATCAATACAGGCACCAACCTTCCCAGTGTGGCAACCCCTAATGGTCAGGCCGCCTTTCTGTTCCTGCTCACCTCTACCCTTGCCCCGCTGTTAAGGCTGTCTTATGGAAAAATGGTCGTGATGGCCCTGCCCTATACCATTGTGCTGAGCATTGTCGGTTATTTCACTGTTATCCGGGTTTAAAAATAGTCATTTGTCGTTCCCGCGTGCGAACAGTGTATCCCCGCCTGCGCGGGGATGACGATAAGGGCGGGGATGACGGTAAGCTGGAAATTAAAGAAGAGAGGTGTCCTGACCAATCTTTTCCTGCTTCTCTCGATGCAACTGCATCTCTTCAGCCGTTGGTTGGATCACCCGGGTCAGAGGGCGCCCTTCAGGCAGGCGGCGAATGGTTGACCCGTCCACATCGTCACCACCAATTCCTCCGAGTAACAGCGATGTCTGTCCACCGGTCATGGCAAGATAGACTTCCGCCAGAATCTCGGAGTCAAGCAATGCCCCGTGAAACACCCGGGAAGAGTTATCAATAAAATACCGTTTGCACAGGGCATCCAGGTTATTTTTCTGTCCCGGATGCTTTTTACGCGCCAGTTCCAGGCTGTCGGTGATGGCGCAGTAGTCTTCAACCTTACCCAGACCCCGCCTGAGCAGTTTGAGTTCATGGTTGAGGAAGTTTACGTCAAAGGTGGCGTTATGGGCGATCATCTCTGAGTCTTTGATGAAGGTCAGAAAATCATCCGCTACTTCATTAAACAGTGGTTTGTCTTTTACAAACTCATTGGTGATACCGTGTACGGCAATAACCTCCGCATCCATCTCTCTTTCAGGGTTGATGTAAACATGGAACGTATTGCCCGTCAGTTTACGGTCGATCATTTCGACACAACCGATTTCAACGATCCGGTGACCACTTTTGGGATCAATACCCGTGGTTTCCGTATCCATAACAATCTGTCTTGCTGCCACTATATTGTCCTGTGAGAAAGTAGTCCTGTGAGAAAGCCCTGTGAGCTATAGCTCCCTTAATATAAGCTTCCTGATTATATCAACCAACGTCAGAGAATTCGCCAGTGTTTGTCTCAGGTTTGCTGCGGGTGGTGGCAAGACCCTTTATGAGTTCTGCATCTATGCAGGATTCCCTCTGGACCGAATCGAAATTTTCTGCCCATAGGAAGCCCGGGTTAATGCCTGAACGGCAGAACGCCCTCCCCGACTGACAAACTCTTCTCTCTGATAACGAACATGACCGAGTGACTGCATAATGCAGCTGAACCCGGTCAGATAACTGGTTCGGTTTTTCTCATTTTCAAAAAGAGCGGCGCGCTGATCAGCCAGTGTCGTACAGGCTGCAGGGTCTTTCGGAAGTTCTGATAAACCGACGCCCAGCTTCCTGCACAACGCCTGGTTTAAAAACATCTCAGCTTCATCCAGTATATTCAGGGATGCCCGGGCATAGTTATCATGCCCCGTGTAGTCCCGGGCCAGATCGGGTTGTTTCTGTACCCGAATCAATGTCCATGCACACTCTTCATAAATTCGCTCAATCCCGGGCTTTTTATCGTACTTAGTTTGGAGTTTTTCCAATATCTCCAGCTCTTCAAAAGGATCATAGAGAGACATTGCAATATTTTTCATCTCTCTGTGAATTTCTTCAGGCCAGTATTGAGGCAGCAATGCAGTCTCACGATTTGATGCCCTGCCAGTGGTTTCTTCTGCCTGTTTCCGGGATTCAGACGACGGTCGTCCGGATGATGATGACGACGGAGTTGTTGCAGCCGCTTCCGCAAAGGAAGGAGTGGATGGTTCTGCAATACTTGAAGGCTCTTTAGTTGTCACAGCAGGAGTAGTTGCAGCAGGAGCCTGTTTACTTCGATGACTTCTCTGAGACTTTTTACTGGTTTTCTTTTTTTGTTTTTGCCGGTTTTAACTGCCTTTCCGGCAGCCAGTCAGGGTCAATCCCCTGTGCATTCAGTCTGGCTGCAACCTCTGGGGGAAGTAAAGACAGGTTCTGTAAATTCTTTATATCTTCACTTTTGGCCTGATAGGCGCGCTGGGATGCTTCTACGATGTCCAGAGCAGGGTTCGGCAGAAAAGTACGGAAAAAATCAACCGCATGGGAAATTGCATCAGCGGCTGCAGCATAGTTACCCCTTGAACAATAAATGTCAGCAGCAACTTTAAAGAGCGAATAAAAATCGCCTGTTGACCGGTTGGCAGCTTCCAGATAGCAATCGGTTGCCTTATCCCTTGGGAAAATATCAGAAAAGGGCTGCATCTGGTGCATAAGTCCTTTGTAGTACCACAGCAACCCCTGATAATAAGGCGAGAAGGATGTTTCAGAAGCGAACCGCTCAGACAACAACTTGTTTAACGCTCTAACTTGTTTTATCCGCTCATTATCATAAACAGTTTCACTTTCATTAATGCGTTTTCTTATAGCCGCTATTTTCCCTTTGGTTCGTAGCTCATGAACTCTTACGGAGACATTGTTTGGCTTAACTCTGGCATCTTTCTCAATAGCCGTTGTAGCGTGTTCGATTGAACTGCGCCTAACAATGGATGACATGATCTCCAGCACGAGTACTTCATAGACTCCCCATAACGGTTTAATCAGGTCAGTGGCAGTACAATCTCCTCCCAGCCGACTGACAAAGAAAGGGAAAGAAGTATCATGACCGGGAAAGTCGGATAACGCACTGCTGCACTTTGTAAGAAACCAGGGCAGCAGGAGGTACCGAAACTGGTCATCACTGTCGCTGTTTATATTTCTGGCTATCCGGATAAGTTCAGGTGTTGGCTCTTTCAGTTTCGGAAGCAGATCCAGCAACCCGAAAGAAAGCGGATCACACATCATCAGCAATATAGTGTCTACAGGCTTTCTATCAATTTTTGTTTTCTCTTCATTCAGATAAGCTCCCCGGTACACTCTGTTGATAAGAGTATACTGGCTGTCACTATCCTGCAGCTCGCCCGGGTACACCGAACACTGGAACCCTTTTACGAAACCCTGTTTTATAAGATGCAATAACCAGACACCCATATAATCATCCAGACTTGCAAGTTTCATACAGCCTCCAAAAATGCGAAGCATATCGACATCTTCATCGCTCCCGGCATTAACCACCCCCTGTATGGTCTGCCAGCGGAATAATAATTCGCTGATCGCTTCAGGAGCAGACTGAGCCACTCTTGTCACCAGCCGGAAGGCTTTTTCCTCATCATCAGGCAACATCGTAGTCGCCAGAAAGAGCAGAGCCCTGGCGTGCTCCGGGCTCTGCTGAATAAAACTGTCAAGCGCCGAATCGGCAAGATCGTCATGAATGGTAAGCTCAGGCTTAAACCACTTAAACAGGCGGTTCATCAGTGCATCTACATCGGATCTTAAACAGTGCCTTCCCTTTTCACGAATAAAATCCATGAACTGTGTGACAGGCTCTTGCTCTGTCGCGGAAGCAGATGGATAAGTTGCAACCAGACGCGCCTCAATGACAGGGGAGTCTGGGCGGACGGAGTCCGATGGGGGAAGGCTCGTTGAAGCCGTTGTTTCCGATGTCTTTTCAAGCTGACGGTTCAGGCCAGTAGCCGTTTCTTTAGTCGTCGATGAAGGTTTGGAAGTGTCGGAACGTGGTGGCTGAAGAGGGGTCGGCTGATCTTTAGGGTCGATATCCATAAGGAGTTTCCATTATTTAATGAACTATCGTGTAATGAGCGAGTCTCAACAGCCTTAAATATCTATATCGCTCATCATGACAATTCTGAAACTCCTCAGGCATCTTTGCTCAGGAACCTGACTGGTTCTTTATTTCCTCAGCACCTCGACACGCCAGCTCATCAGCCATTTCGTTTTCACGGTGACCGGCGTGTCCTTTGACCCACTGCCAGTCCACATCGTGACGCTGGTTCTGGATATCAAGCCGCTGCCACAGATCCTGGTTTTTTACCGGCTTACCCGCAGCGGTTTTCCAGTTCTTGCGTTTCCAGCCCTCTATCCATTTGGTAATACCGTCCCGGACATAAATCGAGTCGGTGGTAATACGCACTTTACAGGGACGGGTCAGGGTTTCCAGACCTACAATGGCGGCCATTAACTCCATACGGTTATTGGTGGTATTGTCTTCACCACCGTATAAACCTTTTTCTGCACTGCCATAACGCAAAACCACTCCCCAGCCACCCGGGCCGGGATTACCTTTACAGGCACCATCGGTAAACAGCTCAACGAGCTTACTCAAACTATCTCTCCAGATTATTTAACAGATTATGACCAGCGCAAAAGCTCAGGATTCTCTACCTGCACTCCCGCCAACACAGGAACTGGTACCGGCAATCGGGTTACTGGCAAAACGACGCCTTACTTCTGACCAGGCCGGACGAATCGGCGTCATGCCAGGCGTTTCACGGGTCGCCACCATCATGTAAAACCCACCCATAGGCAGGTTCCACTGTCGGCAGCGCTGTTCCACCAGCTCCCGGGTCAACCCTTTGGAATGCCGGTCCAGTGGGTGCATATAAGCACCGTAGTTGATTTTCTCAACATTGAAACCCAGCAGGGTCAACCAGTCCCGCATGCGTCCGGGGCTGATAAGGTGTACCCCCTGAAACAGCTGACGATGCTTTGGTGAAACCCAGCGCCAGTAGTTAAGCAGGCTTTTGGGGTTGAAACCGATAACCAGCAGTTTTCCACCGGGAATAATGGTGCGTGCCGCTTCACTGAGCAACCGGTGCGGCCGTTCAGAAAACTCCACAACATGATGCAATAACACCAGATCCAGAGTTCCGGGACTGACAGGCCAGTGAATCGGATCAGCAAGCACAAGGCTGTCACAGTCCGGACAGCTGGCATCGTCCAGAACCCGGGCTAATTCCATGGAAGAGGCCATGGAAGGGTTCAACAGGCTGATATGATTAATCTGACTGGTAGTCAGCAGGCCTGCGCCGGGAGCGATGGTCATCTGGCAGGCATGATACCCGAAGATATAGTGGAGTTCCTGTTCAAGTTGTCGTCTTTCTGCCTTAAGCAGATAGTCTCCTTCGCCACTTTGCAGCCAACGATGCAGTGCCAGTAACCGTTCATTAAAGCTTGTTTTTTCTGCACGTTTAAACCTAAGCATCAGGCATTATCCACTATCCATTATCCATACAGAGAAGTGTTCCATTATCGCTTATGCGCCCGGAGACCATCATATCGATCAGAGCACAGAAATTACATTATTACAGCAAAAAAGAAATGCTCCCTGTCATGGTCAAGGGTAAACTTGAAATCTACCAACACACATAAAGCATGGTTGTAAATGACAGATTCTTCACTTCAGATAGAAGCCATAAAAGCATTTTCAGACAATTATATCTGGTTAATTACCGCCGCCGGGACTCAGGACTGTTTTGTCGTTGACCCCGGTGACGCCAGGCCTGTACTGGAAACCCTTGAAGCCAGAAACCTGAACCTTACCGGCATTCTTGTCACGCATCACCACGCCGACCATACTGGCGGTATTCCTGAACTGCTCCAGCACTTCGAAGCCAGAATCTATGGACCTGCCAACGCTTCAATCCGTTCTCTTACGGACATTCTGAATGACGGTGACACTGCCGACGTACTCGGTCATCCGTTCCAGGTATTTCGTGTTCCCGGCCACACTCTGGATCACATTGCCTACTACAGTTCGCAGCAGCTTACCCTGTTTTGTGGTGACACACTGTTTTCGGGCGGGTGCGGCCGACTGTTTGAAGGTACACCTCAGCAGATGTACGAGTCACTGAACAAGTTCAGGCAGTTACCTGATTCTACCCGGGTGTTCTGTGCTCATGAATACACGGCCAGTAACCTCAGGTTTGCTATTGCAGTAGAACCCGGGAATCAGGATATTGCCGATTATATCGTCCGTGTTGAACAACTCAGGCATCAGGACATCCCAACGATCCCGACTTCCATTGGACTGGAAAAACGCATTAACCCTTTCCTGAGAACCAGCGATAATACAGTTATCCTCAGTGCTGGAAACCGACTTAACGTTAATGCAGTTGACCAGAAAATACCCGAACCCGAAGTACTAAGGGTAATCCGTGAATGGAAGGATAATTTCCAGTAATGGTACAATAGTAAGCTACCCGGATTTCAGAACCTGATTTATGTCTCTATCGCAACCGAGCTGCAACAAAAATACGTCTGTTAACCCGACAGATTTCAAGTCAGAAAAAAAATCGATCGCCAGGCTGGCGGGCACTGCAGCTATGATGCTCGTATTAACCGGCTGTCAGACCGTTAATGATTTGGATACGGGCAGCACTGAGGCTGTACAGAAAAAAACGGTTCATCAGCCCGTTGCCAGGGCAAAAAAGACCAAAGCCCCCACCGCTAAACCCGTGGTAGAAAAGCGTCCGCAGGATCTGTGGGAACGCATCCGCCGTGGGCTGGGCATGAATCTGGACAATAATCACCCCTGGGTGATGACAGAGTTGCGCTGGTATGCCAAAAATCAGGGTTACTTCAACCGGGTAGCTGACCGCTCAGCACCTTACCTCTATTTCATTATCAAGGAAGCGGAAGAGCGTGGCGTACCGCTGGAGCTGGCTTTGATGCCAGTGGTTGAAAGTGCGTATGACCCTTTTGCCTATTCCCATGCAGGGGCATCCGGTTTGTGGCAGTTCATGCCCGCTACCGGGACTGACTACGGCCTTGAGCAAAACTGGTGGTACGACGGTCGTCGTGATGTTGTTGCCGCTACCCGTGCCGCACTGGATTACATGGTTCGCCTGCACAATGCGTTCGGCGACTGGGAGCTGGCACTGGCTGCCTTTAACTCCGGCCCGGGCCGGGTACAGAGAGCGATAAACAGAAACCGCAGTAAAGGCAAGCCTACAACCTTCTGGGATCTGGGACTCCCACGGGAAACCACTGCCTATGTTCCCAAGCTGATCGCACTGGGCAAGATCGTCCGTGATCCTGAAAAATACGGTATCAGCCTGAAACCCGTTCCCAACAAACCCTATTTCGCCAAGGTAAAGACCGGTGGTCAGCTGGATATGGCAAAAGCCGCAGAACTGTCCGGGATTTCCCTGAACGAACTCTATCGTCTGAATCCCGGGCTTAACCGCTGGTCCACCCCACCGGAAGGTCCGGATCATTTGCTGGTACCGGTTGATAAAGCCAAATCGTTCCAGAAAGAGCTGGCCGGTCTGCCCGCAGAAGACCGGTTGCGCTGGAAACGCTATACCGTCAAGTCCGGCGACAGCCTCAGTACCATTGCCAGACGCTACGAAACCCGCAGCCAGCTGATCCGGGAAGTCAACAAAATGGACGGCGATATGATTCGCGTTGGCCAGAGCCTGCTGATTCCGGTACCTGCCAATGGCAAGGAAAACTACACCCTGACGGCAAGCCAGCGCCGCAAGGCTCAGCAGAACAGCAACGTGTCAGGCCGCTATAAGGTCGATTACACCGTTAAGTCCGGCGACAGTTTCTGGACCATCTCCCGCCAGTTCAGCGTCGGCATCAATGAACTGGCCCGCTGGAACAATATGGCACCACGGGACACTTTGCGAGTCGGCCAGAAACTGGCCATATGGAGCAAAGGCTCCGGCAGCAGCGACAGCATCATTCGCAGGGTGAACTATACCGTTCGTTCCGGTGACTCCCTGTCCCGAATTGCTGACCGCTTTAATGTACAGGTGCAGCAGATTGAAAACTGGAACAGCTTTGACAGCAAATACATCCATCCCGGTCAACTGCTGACTCTCTATGTGGATGTTACCCGTGCTTATGATTAAGGCATAATTGTCCTCGCTCTTTTCCCACTCTTCGCAGAATCAGTGCTATAACTATTTTCACTGGTTCTGCGGATTCCTCCCTTGTTTTATAAACAGAACATTTATAAAAAGAACAATAACGGCTGTTCGTTTACCCTTGCTCTGCTACTGACCTTTGCGACTCAGTTCATTCAGGCGCAGAATTCTGTTACTTCTCAGGAGCCGGACTGGCAACATGCCCTCAGCCTTGGCGACAAACCGGTCTATTCAAAAGACTTTCCCTGGTTTAAATCCATCAATCCTGATGCCCCGAAAGGCGGTCATGTAAACTTTCCGGTCCATGGTAGCTTTGACAGCCTGAACCCTTACATCATCAAAGGTTCTACACCCTCTGCTGCGCCGAATGTCTATCGATATGGTGCGCTGGAGCTGAATGAGCCACTGATGGTTGGAATGAATGTCTATGCCCCTGCCCAGGACGAGCTGGGGACTCTCTACGGCCTGATCGCCCACTCCGTTGCCCTGTCAAAAGACAGGCAAACCCTTGAATTCAAACTGCGCCCTGAAGCCCGTTTCCATGACCGGCAACCAATCACCAGCGACGATGTCCTGTATACCTTCAAACTGTTAAAAGAACACGGCGCACCTCAATACCAGATGTTGCTGGAACAGGTAGACAATCTGGAAGCCCCAGGTCCACACCATGTACGTTATACACTGAAACCCCCTGTATCCAGAACCCTGCCCCTGCATATCGCTGAACTGCCCGTATTGCCCAAACACTACTGGGAGAAACATGATTTCTCACAGACAACGCTGGAGCCACCCCTGCTCAGTGGCCCCTACCGAATCACAAAAGTTAATCCCGGCACCTCAGTCACTTTTGAACGGGTAAACGATTACTGGGGTAAAGACCTGCCCGTCAACCGTGGCTTTTATAACTTCGACAGAATCACCCTGAACTTTTTTCGGGACCGCCGGGTTGCTTTTGAGTCTTTCCGCTCAAAAGACGCCGATGTCTTTATTGAGACAGAAGCCAAGAACTGGGCAAAGGGTTACGACCTGCCAGCCTTCCATTCCGGCGAGATGATTAAACGTGAAGTGCCTTACACTCTGCCGGGGCGCAGGCTGTTCTATGCCTTTAACCAGCGCAACCCTTTGTTTAAGGACCGGAAAACACGACAGGCGATCAGCATGCTGTTCGACTGGAAGTGGACCAACCGGATTATCTTCCACAGCGCCTACGCCAGAAACCGGAGTTTCTTTCCGGCTGCGGGTTCTGAATCAGGTAGAATCATTACATCCGCCGAGAAAAAACTTCTCGAACCTTTCTCAAAAAACCTTCCCAGTGACTTGTTTTATAAGCCATTTACGCATAGCGAACCGGAAGGTAGTGGTTCCGTTGAGAGAGAACGGCGGATGGCACTGCCCCTGCTGAAACAGGCTGGCTGGAAATACCATAAAGGCCAGCTGGTAAACGACAAAGGTGAGCCCTTCCGGTTTGAGTTCCTGCATTATTCCAGGGTCATCGAACGCTTTATTATGCCCTTTGCCAAAAACCTGTCGACGGTGGGTATTCAAATGGACTTCAAGGCCATTGATATGAGCCAGTACCAGCGCCGTATCAAGCAACACCAGTTCGATATGATTCTGACATCCGTTCCCCTGATGGCGTTTCCTGATGACCGGCTGTACAACTATTTCCACTCCGAAAGCGCAAACCGCGAAGGCAGTCATAATCTGGCTGGTATTCAGGACCCGGCTGTCGATAAACTGATAGAAACCATTGCCACCAGCGACGATCCTGATCAGATCCGCACCCATATCAGCGCACTTGACCGGGTTCTGCTCTGGCAGCATTACACCATTCCCACCTGGCACAGCAGCGTTACCCGCGTGGCACACTGGAAACATCTGGTACCACCGGCTACCCCGAGTTACGGATTTCGGCTGAGCAGCTGGTGGTATGACCCGGACTCATTGATAAAAAGGAAAAAGGACCTGTGAGTCGCCCCTTCAATCGTATTGCCCACTGGCTGTTAGCCTGGGGCTTGTTACTGACGGCTTTTCAGTCTCATGCTGTTGACTCGCCAGCCCCTGACGGGAAGATAACCAGAAGCCATGCCCGCGCACTTTATGGTCAGCCCTTCTACCCGGCTGACTTCCGATACTTTAACTACATCAACCCAAACGCGCCCGCCAGTGGTACGCTTCGACTGGGAGCGCAGGGAACTTTCGATACATTCAATGCCTTTACCACGAAAGGCGTACCAGCCAGTATCAGCGGTCATCTTTACGACAGCCTGATGGTACGGAGCAGGGATGAACCTTACACTCTGTATGGGCTGATTGCTGAAGCCGTTGAGTACCCCGCCAGCAACCGCTGGGTCCGGTTTTACCTCAACCCCAAAGCACAGTTCGCTGATGGTAAGCCCATTACAGCGGCAGATGTCAAATTCACATTCGATCAGTTCAACAGCAAGGATGCCCCCATCTACCGCTCAGCGCTGGCCAATGTTGAATCGGTTAAAGTGGAATCTGTACAGCAGATTATCTTTTACCTGAATGACAGCGATGAAGATAATCGCCTGCTGCCGTTCCAGATTGCCCAGCTGCCCATTCTGCCAGCCCATGACCGGGAACGGTACGACTTCACCCGGGCTGATTTTACCCTGCCATTAAGCTCGGGGGCTTACACCATCAAAAGCTATGAACCGGGCAAACAGATCATTCTCAGGGAAGTGGAAAATTACTGGGCAAAAAATCATCCGGTCAGACTGGGGCATAATAATTTTCGCCAGATCCAGTACGACTATTTTCGTAACGCCACGGTTTCCCTGCAGGCATTCCTTGCCGGCCGTTACGATATACGGCTGGAAACCATCGCTAAAAACTGGAGCCACGGTTACACCGGCAAAGCCGTTGAATCCGGTCAAATCATCCAGACCCTTTTGCCAAGAAAAACCAATCAGATTCAGGCATTTGTATTCAATACTTCAAGTACAGTCTTCAAAGACAGGCGGGTTCGTCAGGCCGTCAGTCAGGGCTATGATTTCCAGTGGACGAACCGGACACTGATGTATAACAACTACCAGCAACCCCACAGTCTGTTTGCGAATTCAGAGTTCGGACAACGTTCAGCCCCGGACTCCGGGGAACTCAAACTGCTGCAACCTTTTCGTCAGAAGCTTCCTGTTGAACTGTTCACGCAGCAGTGGCAACCGGTTAAAACGTCAGGCGACGGAAATATCCGGGCAAAACTGCAACTGGCACATTCACTCCTGCAGCAGTCTGGCTGGGTCGTGAAAAAGCAGCAGCGCGTCAACAGAGAAAATGGTCAGGTGCTGAGCTTCGAACTGCTGCTCACCACACCCGAGCAGGAACGTATCGTACTGCCTTTCCAGCAAAACCTGGAACAGCTGGGGATACAGATGCGGGTAAAAACGGTCGATCTTGCCCAGTATATCCAGCGGGTCAGAAACAAGGATTACGATATGCTGCTGCGCACCATCAGTCATGGAACAACCCCCGGTAATGAGCTGCAACAGTACTGGCACAGTCAGTATGCCAATGAACAGGGGTCACAGAATATTGCCAATGTCAGCAACCCGGTCGTTGATGCCATGCTGACGCACGTCCGCACCGCCAAAACACTCGAAGAGCTGACAACCGCCACACGAGCCCTTGATCGTATTCTGTTATGGGAATACTACCTTATTCCACAGCTGCAGGCCGGACAATGGCGCGTTGCACACAGAAGTCGACTAGGCTATCCCTCCGGAACCGCATTAAACGGTTATCTGGATTTCACCACATGGTGGGAGAAGGCAAAGAATGATGAGTAACCCTACAACACCGACACTGCTGCTTCTGTTCATTCTGACTGCTTTCTCCGCTATCACTTCTGCAGCCCCTCTTGAACACGCCGTCAGTCTGTTTGGCAAACCCGCCTACCCGGAAGGTTTCAGCCATTTTAACTACGTTAATCCCAACGCCCCCAAAGGCGGAACACTCAGGCAATCAGCACTCGGACAGTTTGACAGTCTCAACCCTTATGTGGACCGGGGCGTGGCGGCTGCAGGAGCCGATTTGCAATACGACACGCTGCTGGCCCGTTCATGGGATGAACCACTCACCAAATACGGGCTCATCGCAGAGAAAATTGAACGTGACCCGGATAACAACTGGGTCGCCTTCTACGTCAACCCCAAAGCACGATTCAATGATGGTAAACCGGTAACAGCCGAAGATATCAAGTTTTCATTTGACCTGCTGAGGGAAAAAGGCTCCACCTTCTATCGTAACTTTTATCTGGATGTTGACCAGGTGACAGTGACCTCACCGGAGAGAGCGTTATTCAAATTCAAACACAATAAAAACCGCGAGCTGGTGACCAATCTCGGGCAGATGCCAATATTTCCGAAACACTACTGGAAAGACCGTGATTTCAGTTCTCCCGGGTTGACGATCCCGGTCACCAGCGGCCCTTATAAAGTCAAAGAAATGCAACCGGGTCGCAGCATTACCTACCAGCGTGATCCGAATTACTGGGCAAAAGACCTGCCCGTCTGCCGGGGACGGTTCAATTTCGACCAGCTTCACTATATCTACTTTCTGGATACCGGCGTTGCCCTTCAGGCTCTGCTGGTCGGTGAATACGACTGGCTAATGGTATCCGACCCAAAACACTGGCAAAAACTGTTTTCCAGTAAAAATCAGGCGCTTTTGAAAAAAACAGGACTGGTGACTGAAACCCTGCCTAACAGTAACCCACAGACTGTCATGCTCACTTACAACACCCGTAAGTCATTTCTGAAAGACCGCCGGGTCAGGGAGGCCCTGGGCTCAGCATTGGACTTTGACAGACTCAATCAAAACTATTTTCATGACTTGCTTCGCCGGGCAAACAGCTATTTCTCCGGTACCGACCTGGGCGCAAAAGGCCTGCCCACTCCAGAGGAACTCAAGTGGCTCGAACCCTGGCGCAACCAGCTGCCCAAACCATTATTTACCCGGACTTATATCCCGCCCGGTCATAACGATAGCAATAAGCGGGCTCAGCGGGCTAAAGCACTGGAACTGTTGAAAGAGGCAGGCTGGCGCATCAGGGATAACCAGCAGGTCAACAGTAAAGGCGAGCCCCTGACGCTGACACTGCTCCTTACCAACCCGGAGAATGAGCGTTATACCCTTGGTTATCGGAAGAGTTTAAAAGCACTGGGGATAGAACTGTCTATACGTACAGTAGACAGGGCTCAGTACATAGAACGGATTCGTAATCTTGACTTTGATATGGTCACAAACGTGTTCCGGCACACACCCTCACCCGGCACCGAACAAAAAGATCACTTCAGTTCAGCCGTTGCCGACCTGCATGGTAGCCGCAACCTTGCAGGTGTAAAGAACCCGGCGGTGGATGATATTGTCGGGCGTATACCTACAGCCACCAGCCGTGAACAGCTTCTGTCTCTGCTGCATGCGCTGGACCGGGTACTATTGTGGGAACATTACAGCCTGTCATTGTGGTACCAGCCCGACTGGCCACTGGTACACCGGGCCTACCTGAAGCACCCGCAACAGACAGCGCCCTATGCACTGGATATCAGCACCTGGTGGTTTGATGGTTCACAGAAAAAGACTGCTAAGTAAGCAGCAATCCTGTCACTCACATTGAACAGGTTGCAGACAACCAGAAGGAGGTTCAGATCCTGCAGGATAAACGACGTAAGGAACCTGTGAAATAAACTCATCTGAAGAGGATACCGGCTTAAGCCAGCAATAGCCGTTCTTTATGACTTGCTGGTATACCTTGTACAGATCCGGTTGCTCAAGGTAGCTACAGACTGCGGCGCGGGTCATCTTCAGGGTGAGAGGGTCAGAAGGCAGAAACTCCCCCCATAAATGATTCGGATCCTGATTCATCAAACCTTCAAAGCTTTTGTCATCAGACCGTTCTGTCCGTGCTATCGATTCTGCGATACCATCTCCCAGTTCAAAGGTTGCCCCGGCCAGAGCATACTCTAATGCCCGCAAATTAATGATATGCTGGCGGACACATTCCTCCGGGCTTTGTCCTTCCATTTCAGGTAGTGACAGGGTCGTTATGATCTTTTCAGCACCGCCCGGCTCCAGCAATGCCTGCTTCAGCATGGCAGACATTAATCCGAAGCACAGCTGGCTTTGTATGCAATCGGGAAAACGACCGTTCATCAATGTTTCATGGTTCACTAGCATTAGTGCTTTATTTTCATGTTTCTGAGCCACAGAACCAAAATAATTTTCATTAGGTTCAGGATCAATAGCGGCACTCCAGTAACCATGGTCAATCAGTCGTTGAATGTGTTCGCGGCTGAACCCTGTCAGTCTGGCAGCAATAACCATCTGTAATATGTGGGAGATAAAACCATGAGTCATATTGCCAGAAGCAGGGTGATCCATAAACAAAGTGGCTTTAGCGATCTGGTTGGCGATAGGGCTTTTCACATAACCAATAAAAAAAGGGGTTTCCGAGAAATCCATTTGCAGGCCTGCACTGGCAGAAAACGACGTCAAAGCCGTAAGCAACGCCTCAAGCCACCGGCTATCCGGAAAAGAAGACTCTCTCTGTGGAACTGGATCCTGATAACGGGTGACTTCTGAAAGTACGGTTTTACTAAGGTATTTTCCGTGCCACTTAAACTTTTCCAGCTCGTTTCTGATCACACTTTCCTGACAGCTGGATTTGCTGGAATGAATGAGTGCCGACCGGGGGATAACAGGAACGGGAGTGTTAAGAAAAGCAGTATCAACATGCCGGGATGTCAGCACTTGAATAACCTGCTTACCAATACTTGAACAAACCGAATAAAATGGTCTTATATCGGTCATGGCTGCAGCCAGTTCCCTGACCTCCATGTCGGCCATATTTTCTACCGAAGACACCTCTGCCTCTTTGACCTTGTCAGTCAGGGTTTTGTAATAGTGCCGCATAAGACGAAACAGAGCAGGCGTAAGAAGGCTATTTTCTCCGGCAGGCTCAGAGCATATTGAATCTTTCAAATTGAGAAGGTAAAGCCGGGTATTTTTGCCTGCTTTTTCACCCGCCAGAACACTTCGCCCAAAAAGGCATTTCCGGTAGTGGTCGCCCATTGGTGGCGGTTCATTATTCCTGATTTTCGATTGTATTCCAGAGTCCTTCTCCGCTGAATGAACGACTGGTAAAGGGGGCGTGATTGTCTGAGATAGAGTACTGCTTGCAGATGGTGCGTCCATTTCTGTTGATTTCCAAATTAAAACTAACTATTAGATCACAACAACGCGTCAGGGTTTCACTGAGCAGAAACAGGATGGTTAGCAGAGCTAACAACAGAAAGAAGCACTTGATTTAGAAACTGAATAGTCTGAATAAAGCCGCCGGAGACACCGGCGGCGGGTTTCAGCAAGGATTGACGGGGAAATATCAGAACCAGTATTCGATACCGACAGAAGCTTCTTTGAAGCTGTCAGACTTCCAACGGGGATCTACATCGGACGCTCTCATCTTATAAGCATCTCCCATCTTCACATCACGGTATCTGGCGTAAACAACAGCATTAGAGTCAACCTGATATAACAACTGGGCAGACCAGACCTTATCATCAGTATTGTTCTGCTTGGTGCTACCCACTTTCAGCTCATTATTCTTGGCATAAGCAACTTTTGCCTGCCACTTGTTGTTAGCGCCAAAGTTATACATCAAACCTGTTGTATAAGAGTCCTGCTTTTCTTTAACCGTCGAGCTATTAGCTTCTTCGGTTTCAGCTTCAGCACGGCGATATTGTGCGAAGTAACCAACGGGGCCGAGCCCACCCTGAACACCCACCAGCCAGGCTTTGTTATCCCAGTAATTGGTGATACCAGGGTCATCGTCATCAGCACCAACCTGTTTGGCAACAGAGCGTGTGTTGTAATTCATTTCATAGGCAAGGTCCAGTTGAATCCAGTTACCAGAACCCAGGTCAAACCTCTGATGCGCTGCACCGCCATGCCAGTAATTATTTTTTGATTTTTCACTGCCTGTTGAATCAGACCGGTCATTACCGGCACCGGCTGCCAGGTCCAGCGTGAAACCAGTCCACAACTCCATAGTATCCCAGCGAATGGTGTCGGACTGTCGATCATTGTGCTTAACACCACCAATAGTGCCACCCCAATCCCAGACATCGCCCAGTCCCGGGTTAGATCCCGGCCAGTCCACCAGCTCATACAGAGGAGTCAACACTCTACCGGCACGTACCAGGCCGAATCTTTCACTGTCGAAACCAACAAAGGTGTCACGCTCGCCGAAATAGGAACCGGATCGATTGCTAAAGCTCGGATCTACATAGCCTGTCTCAACCTGCCAGATAAACTTTGTATGCTCTGGCAAAGAGTCAAATCGGGCATGACCGCGCCAACCTAGACGGGTTTCATTATTAATCTGGAAGCCGCTATTTTTGTTATCCTCTTTATAGTCTCGGTTCGCAAGCTGCACCGCAATCACACCATAAAGGTCATGACCGTACTTATCGTCCGCGCTGCTCTCATTGGCTACTGCTGGAATAGCGGCAATCGCTGCAAAAACACTGCTGGCCAGAAGAGTTTTCTTAAACATTATATTTCCCCGTGTTGTTTGGCAGTCTCTAGTGAACTGTTATTCCACTCTGCGGTGGACTTGACCGATGTAACCGGTTACATCGCGTTGCCAAAAAGAAGGAGCAACACTCCTTCGAAAATCTGTAACCGTCCCAACATCAAAATGTAACCGGTTACATTTAGTCTCTAAAAAAAGAAAACCTTGGTTCTCCGTTTTCTTGAGCTCAATAATACCCACGCCACAAATTAATTATTTGTCACAGATCAACAAACTGCGCCATATACCAACACCCCTTGGCAAGACACGTATACCTGCGCATCACAAGATTCACTGCAAAAAGCCGATGTAATGCCTGAACGCCCCCAAGTCAGGACTCTCTCGAATGAAAACGGCCCTCTATTACCTGTGTATCTGCTGTGCCAGCACCCTGCTACTATTCAGCAGCCCAATACGAGCGGATGACAATGTGACCCGCTCCCATGCGCTGAGTGTTTATGACCAGTTCAAGCACCCTGAACGCTTTACTCATTTTGACTATGCCAACCCACAGGCCCCCAAAGGCGGCATCCTCCGCAAGGCCGCTACCGGTTCGTTCGACACCTTCAATACCTTTGCACCCAAAGGCAACTGGGCAGCAGACAGCTACACCCTTTACGATTCCCTGATGGTCAGGGCGGGCGATGAACCCTACACCGTTTACGGACTGATCGCCCAGTCCATTGAATACCCAAAGGATCTGACATGGGTGGCCTACAACATTCACCCGGATGCCCGATTTCACGACGATGCCCCAATAACAGCAGAAGATGTTGTTTACACCTTTGAGACCCTGAAAGAAAAAGGGCCTCCTCATTACCGTCATCTGTATGCTGATATCAGCTCTGTCAAAGCCACCAGCCGCCTGAGAGTCGAATTCCGTTTTTCTCGTCCCCAGGGCAAACATCTGTTCCTGAGACTGTCTCAGTTAAGAGTGTTGCCCAAACATTTCTGGACTAGACCAGAGAACGATATTGCCAACGCCGACCTGAGCATTCCTCTTGCCAGTGGTCCCTTTAAAATCAAAGACTTTGAAGCAGGACATCATGTGACTTATGAGCGCGTGAAACATTACTGGGCAAAGGATTTACCCGTCAACAAAGGGCGACACAACTTCGATGAAGTGCGTATTGATTATTACCGTGATGACCAGATAGCCCTGGAAGCTTTCAAGCAGGGCGCCTATGACCTGAGGGTGGATGGCAACCCGAAAAACTGGGCAGAAGGCTATAAGGGCAATCGTCTGAAAAGCGGAGATATCATTCAGGAAGCGGTGCCTAACAAAACGCTGGGGCTGCGTGCCTTTGTCTTCAACCTGCGTAAAGCCCGGTTTGCAGACAGGCGGTTGCGTCAGGCCATCAGTCTGGCACTGGATTTTAAGTGGATTAACAAACACCTGTTCTTTGATATTTACAAACAGGCCTACAGTCTGTTCTCTAACTCTGAACTGGCTGCTGATGCCCTGCCCTCTGCAAAAGAAATCGAGCTGCTGTCCCCCTGGCGAAAAGATCTGCCTGAAGAAGTGTTCACGCGGGTCTACCAGCCCCCTACCACAGACGGCAGCGGCAACTGGCGCAATAATCAGCGCCAGGCACTGAAACTGTTAAAAGAAGCTGGCTGGCAGCTACGAAACGGCAAGCTGGTTAACCAGAAGACAGGCGAACCGATGGAGTTTGAAATTCTGCTGTCCCAACCTGAATTCGAACGCTTTGTGCTTCCCTTTGCTAACAATCTGAAAGCTCTGGGTATCCATGCCCGGGTCAACACTATTGACACCTCTCAGTACATCAACCGTCTGAGAGAGTTTGATTTCGACATGGTCATCCACGGCTTCTGGCCCGGCATCTCACCCAGTACCGAATTAAAAAATTACTGGGGCAGCGAAAGCGCCAAGGCCCAGGCCGGTAAAAACATTTCCGGAATCAGCCTGCCGGTACTGGATGCGCTCATAGAGAAATCTGTGAAGACCGAGTCCAGATCTGAACTGGTGGATATTGCCCGCGCCCTTGACCGAGTGGTGTTGTGGCACCATGCCGTTATTCCCCAGTGGTATCTGCCTTACTGGCCCTTTATCTATAAGAAGGGATTAAAGCATCCGGAGACTGCACCGGATTACGCCAGCGGTCTGGATACCTGGTGGTGGGAGTAGGAAAACAGCCTTTTTTTCCGTAAAAAAACCTACACAGCTTGCACCATTACTCATTCTAAAGCATTCTTAGAGCTGCGCTGTATACACGACTATCAGTGAGGTTACCTGGCTGCAACGATCCGGCCAGAGCGTCCAGTCGTAACCCGACCTCTATATAAAGACAAAACTTCTCTGACCATTTATTCAGGACCCTTATGACTCATCGGTACAGTTTTCCAACCCGGTTCCTGCCCGTCAAAAATGCCCTTATGCACACTTGCCTGACCCTGGCTCTGGGACTTACAGCCCTGACCGCTGACGCCACTCAGACGTTGCAACGCCCCGAAGGCAGCCAGACCAGCATGACGATGCATGGTTCCCCCAAATACCCTGAAGGATTCCGGCATTATGATTATGTCAATCCTGAAGCGCCCAAAGGCGGCGCGCTTCGTATGACATCGATGGGGACTTTTGACAGCCTCAATCCCTTTATTGAAAAAGGCACCTCTGTCGCTGCTACCGCCTATATGTACGACACGTTGATGGCATCCAGTTACGACGAGCCTTTCACCATGTATCCACTACTGGCGCAGTATGTGGAGCGGGCTCCGGATAACAGCAGCATTACCTTTCACCTTAATCCCAGGGCACGTTTTCACGATGGTCACCCGGTGACCGCTGAAGATGTTGTCTTTTCACTGAATACCCTGCTGGAAAAAGGCACACCGTTTTATCGTGCCTATTATGGCGATATTGAAAAAGTCGAAGCACTGTCCCGATACAGTGTTCGCTTTGTTTTCAAACACAACCAGAATCGGGAGCTGCCGCTGATTATCAGTCAGATGACGGTTCTGCCCAAACACTTCTGGGAAAAAGAAGAGAATGACTTTCAGGCCGCCAACATGAGCATTCCCCTTGGCAGCGGTCCCTATAAAATCAAATCCGTCGATTCCGGCCGCAGCATTGAGTACCAGAGAGTCGAGGACTACTGGGGAAAAGACCTGCCCGTCAACGTGGGACGCTATAACTTCGATACCATCCAGTTAGATTATTTCCGTGATGAAAACGTTGCCCTGCAGGCCATGAAGGCAGGCAAATACAACGTTCGTTTCGAGTACTCGGCACTGAACTGGGCCACAGCTTACGACATTCCCGCCACCCGGAACGGTGAGCTGAAACTGGAAAGCATCAGAACCCTGTCGCCACAGGGTATGCAGGGTTTCGCCTACAACACTCGCCGGGAGCTCTTTGAGGACCCGAAGGTAAGAAAGGCGCTGATGGCTGCATTTGATTTTGAGTGGTTGAACAAAAATCTGTTTTTCGATTCCTATTACCGTACCAACAGCTACTTTGCCAACTCCACCATGACCGCTACCGGCATCCCTGAAGGTAAAGAGCTGGAATTGCTGAAGCCTTTCCGTAACCAACTGCCCAAAGAACTGTTCACAGAACCCTACAAGCTGCCGGTTTATGATGGTTCCGGCCAGATACGCAGCCAGATACGTAACTCCCTCAGGCTATTGTCAGAAGCTGGTTGGAAACTTGAGAACGGTGTCCTGAGAAATGGCAAAGGCGAACCCTTCAAGTTTGAAATCCTGTTGATCCAGTCCTCCATGGAACGGGTTGCACTGGCCTTTAAAAAGAACCTTGAACAGTTAGGTGTCGATGCCACCATTCGTGTTGTGGACGCCTCCCAGTACATTAATCGCCTGCGCAAATTTGATTACGACATGATTGTTTCCCGCTATGGTCAGTCCAGCTCACCGGGCAATGAGCAACGGGATTTCTGGGGCAGTGCAGCTGCCGACGTACCCGGTTCCCGTAACTATATGGGCATTAAAAACCCTGTCGTCGACCAGCTGGTCGATAATCTGATCCATGCCGACTCCCGTGAAGACCTGGAAACAGCGGCCAAAGCTCTGGACCGGGTATTGCTGTGGGGGGAATACATGATTCCACAATACTATTACCCCAATGTCCGGGTCGCGTACTGGCAACCACTGGAACACCCTTTCAAGCCCACCCCGGAAGGTTCAAAGGCACCACAGCTGTATAACTTTGATCTGGACAGTTGGTGGATGGGAACAGAATCCACTCCCGTTGTAACGGCAATAGATAGTTCTCAGGCACCATCTGAGAACGAACTATCTGACAAAACCGCTTTGTGGGTAGGACTGCTGATTGTTCTGGGACTGCTGGGAAGATTTTTGAACAAAAGACGTAGCAGGAAGGACGCTTAACAAGAGTTTCTTTTATGTACAGTTACATACTGCGCCGGCTGGCGCTGATGATCCCAACCCTGTTCGGCATCATGCTGCTCAACTTTGTCATTATACAGGCCGCCCCCGGCGGCCCTGTAGAGCAAATGATTGCCAAGCTGGAAGGTTTTGATACCAATGCTATCAGTCGTATTGGCGGCTCAAGCAGTGCGGAAGTGCAACAGTTTTCCCTGGATGAATCCGGTGAATACCGTGGACGACGGGGGCTTGATCCCGAGCTGATCAAGGATATAGAGAAACTCTATGGTTTTGACAAGCCTGCCCCTGAACGCTTTATTCAGATGGTGGGCAACTATCTGCGTTTCGACTTTGGCGACTCGTTTTTCCGGGACGCTAAAGTCGTCGACCTGATCATAGAAAAGCTGCCTGTCTCCATTTCCCTGGGATTGTGGAGTACGCTCATTATCTACCTCATCTCCATTCCTATGGGCATTCGCAAGGCGGTTCGTCACGGCTCAAAGTTTGATATCTGGACCAGTGCCGTCATTACCACCGGTTACGCCATTCCCAGCTTTTTGCTGGCTATCCTGCTGATTGTCCTGTTTGCCGGAGGCAGTTACTGGAATATTTTCCCTCTGCGGGGGCTGACCTCGGACAACTTTGATGAACTGACCACCATGGGTCAGATCATGGACTATGCCTGGCACATGGTACTGCCAGTCTTCTGTATGGTGATTGGCGGCTTTGCCACGCTGACCATGCTGACCAAAAACTCTTTCCTGGATGAAATCCACCGTCAGTATGTGCAGACCGCAAGGGCAAAAGGACTGGACGAAGGGCGGGTTCTGTACGGACACATTTTCCGTAATGCCATGCTGCTGGTGATTTCCGGTTTCCCTGCCGCCCTGATCGGCATCCTGTTTACCAACTCGCTGCTGATTGAAATTATATTCTCCCTCGATGGTCTGGGACTGCTGGGCTATGAAGCTGCCATTAACCGGGACTATCCGGTGGTGTTTGGCTCCCTCTTTATCTTTACCCTGATTGGCATGGTGATCAAACTGATTGGCGATCTGACCTACGTCATGGTGGACCCACGAATCGATTTCGAAGCGCGGGGTTAGCACACGATGGCATTGAAAATGACCCCACTCAACCAGCGACGCTGGGAAAATTTTAAACAAAACCGCAGAGGCTACATCTCTCTATGGTTGTTCGGCATTCTGTTTTTCACCACTCTGGTTGCCGAATTTATTGCCAATGACAAACCCCTGCTGATCCGTTTTCAGGGTGATTACTACACCCCGGTGTTTCATACCTATCCTGAAACCACTTTTGGCGGCGAGTTCGAACTGGAAATTGACTACCGGCAGGAGTATGCAAAAGAGTTGATTGAACCTCATGGCTGGATGCTGTGGCCGCCCATTCGTTACAGTTACGACACCATCAACTATGCCCGGATCGCCCCTGCCCCTCCCTCTCTGGACAATCTTCTGGGAACGGATGACCAGGGTCGGGATGTACTGGCCCGGGTGATATACGGTTTCCGGATATCGGTTCTGTTCGGCCTTGCCCTGACCTTTTTCAGCACCATTATCGGTGTGGGGGTCGGTGCCATACAGGGTTTTTATGGTGGCAGGATCGACCTCTTCGGGCAGCGCTTTATTGAAATCTGGTCGGGTATGCCCAGCCTGTACCTGCTGATCATTATGTCGAGTTTTGTCGAACCCGGTTTCTGGTGGCTGCTGGGCATTATGCTGCTGTTTCAGTGGATGACACTGGTCGATGTGGTTCGGGCTGAGTTCCTGCGCGGCAGAAACCTTGAATATGTCCGGGCAGCAAGAGCCCTTGGAATGAGCGACAGCCGCCTGATGTACCGGCATATTCTGCCCAATGCCATGATCGCCACCGTCACCTTTATGCCCTTTATTCTCACCGGTGCCATTACCACCCTGACCTCACTGGATTTTCTCGGCTTTGGCCTGCCTGCCGGGTCGCCCTCGCTGGGTGAGCTGATTGCCCAAGGCAAGAACAACCTGCAGGCACCCTGGCTGGGGATTACTGCCTTTATGGTGATGTCGGTGATGCTGACCCTGCTGGTCTTTATTGGAGAAGCCTCTCGTGATGCACTGGACCCACGCAAATACCATACAGGAGTGTAAGCGATGAGCGACCATCCAACTGCCGCGCAGAAACCGCTTCTGAGTGTAAAAGACCTGCAGGTTCAGTTTCTGCAGGGCGAACAGACATTTAATGCCGTTAACCAGATCAGTTTTGATATTCGTCCTGGTGAAACCCTGGGACTGGTTGGCGAATCCGGCTCCGGAAAATCCGTGTCGGCGTTGAGTATTTTAAAACTGCTGCCGGATAACGCCCGTTATCAGGGCGAAATTTTGTTCAACGGTGAAAACCTGACCCATGCCGACAGCAACAAGATTCGCCAGATTCGTGGTCACCAGATCAGCATGATCTTCCAGGAACCCATGACCGCACTGAACCCTTTGCACACCATTGGTAAACAGATTACTGAAGTGCTGACCCTGCACCTGGGACTGAACAATGGTGAGGCCAGAGTCAGAGCGCTGGAATTGCTGGAACTGGTGGGTATTCCTCAACCCACCAGCAAGATCAATGCTTATCCCCATGAGCTGTCCGGAGGCCAGCGACAGCGGGTGATGATCGCCATGTCTCTGGCCTGTGAACCGAAACTGCTGATCGCTGATGAGCCAACAACGGCTCTGGATGTTACGGTACAGCGGCAGATCCTGAAACTGCTGGCAGAGTTACAGGAAAAACTGGGGATGGCTATTCTGTTTATCAGTCACGACCTGAATCTGATCCGTCATGTATCTGACCGCATCTGTGTGATGAAAGACGGCTGTCTGGTTGAACAGGAAGCGACTGAAACCCTGTTCACCCGTCCACAGCACCCCTACACCATTGACCTGCTGAATGCCGAACCCGGTGGCGCGCCGGAGTCTGTCCCGAATCCGGATAAGACCCTGATTGAATGTAAGAACCTGAAAGTCTGGTTTCCCATCAAACAGGGTTTTTTTCGTAAAACGGTAGACCATGTCAAAGCCGTGACGAACCTCAGTATGTCACTGCAACAGGGAGAGACACTGGGTATTGTCGGTGAGTCTGGCTCAGGAAAAACCACACTGGGCATGGCCCTGATGCGACTGCAGTCCAGTGAAGGTGAAATCTATTTTATGGGCAAAGGCCTTCATGGCCTGAGCCAGAAAGCCTGTCAGCCCTATCGCCGGGAAAAGCAGGTGGTGTTCCAGGACCCTTATGGCAGCCTGAGTCCGCGTATGACCATAGCGGACATTATTGCCGAAGGTCTGGATATCCACGGTGTCAGCAGCAGGGAAGAACGCGAGCAGGAAGTTATTCGAGCCATGGCCGATGTGGGTCTTGATTCTGACTTCAGACACCGTTATCCACATGAGTTCTCAGGTGGCCAGCGCCAGCGGATTGCCATTGCCAGGGCTTTGATCCTTAAGCCAAAGCTGATCATTCTCGACGAACCCACCTCTGCACTGGACCGGACGGTTCAGTCTCAGGTCATCGAACTGTTGCGAAACCTGCAAACGAAATACAACCTGAGTTATATATTTATCAGCCATGACCTCGCCGTGGTGAAAGCCATGAGCCACCGGATTATGGTGATGAAAGAAGGCCAGGTCGTTGAACAGGGTGATACCGGTGATATCTTTCACAACCCTAAGCAACCTTACACCCGGGAGCTGCTGGCGGCTGCTTTTGAAACGCAGCTGGCAGGTAACAGCTCCAGTGCTCACAGCCGCTAAGTGTCCCTGATTCAGTGGTTCGCCCTGTTATTGAGTGTTTCTTCTATTCAATAACAGGGCTGCTCTTATTGCGGGTTCTGTTTTTTCAGCCACTCAATGTACTTTATCTTTTCATCTCGCTCCTCCTTTAACTTTTGCATTTGTTTTTCTTCTTCTTTCAACTCGTCAATCCTCTCTTTGGCACGTATCAGAATATTATTTTTTGTACGCTCTTTTTTTGTGTTTCCAACTTCAGCTGCATTAGCCAGCTTTTCAAAGCTTTCTTTTAAGATTGCTCGACGATTCCGCTCAAGTACATTGTGGTTAACTCTTTGCGGTACTGCTTCACCAGAATACTCAGTGTCACTCATTACCGGACTGCCAGAATTAGAAGCGGCTGGAAGTGGCTGCATTTCACCACCAGAATAAAAACCAGAATCTCCGGAGTCTGTCGATTGATATGAATCAACTGATTGAAGCGAATGGAATGCCTCTTCGTCATCCGAAACTGTAGTTGATACCAGATAGGGATGGTCTGCACCATGTAAAGGACGGCCTTGCTCATCTAAACGAAGGTAATCTGTTTTATCTCCAAAAAAAGAAAAATAGGTTGGATCTTCCTGTGAATCAGAATTGCTGTCTCTCCTCAAGAGTCCAAAGTTGCCCTCATTTACATACACTGAATGCTGGCTTAACAGATCATCTCTGGGAGGAAAGTATTGCCCATAAATGTTTTCGTATGCTTCTATGCATCGATTACCTTTGCAATCATGGTGATGGCAGATGTTGCCTCTGGTGTGGCGATAGTTGCCATCTTCCGGAGGCCTTCCATCGTTACTATCCTGATCAGTCTTTATTAAGAGAAAGGCCTGTTGTTCTGGACTATTTTCTGAGAATTGCGATGTGTAATACATCATTTGACAGGAATGTTCTGCTTCAGACCCGCCCTCTCGTTTGGGTTTGCCAGGAGAGTTGATAACATCCCGAGCCATCAAGCAATTGTGGCTCTTTACTCCCGTAAACAGAAACGATGCAGCACTCAGCCCGGCTACCAGCCAGGAAGGGATTGCACTGCTTAAACGATCACTTATTTCTATCAGAAATTTATAGCCTACATACAGATCATCAACATTAAAGGCCTGATACCATGCAAAGTACTCCACCTGGGCAGAGAAGTTGATAAATTGTGCCCGGGGGCCTGCATCATCCGGCCAGACGGGTGCAGACGAGGCTTCAGTTTTTGTTATAGCGGGCAGTAATCGGTCAAAATTATTGATTCCGGCTGAGTCACCCTTGGGGGAAATAAGGACATGCTGTGGATTCCTTAGATTCTGTATAGCTGTCAACTCAAAAGATTGAGCAAAGGCCAGTTCCGATAACTGATAAGAAAAAAAAACAAGGAACAGCAGCTTATTCATACGCAATGAAAGTCCTCTGATAGTCACTTCCCTGAATGGGTACAACTCATACTCCAGTTTGCTGTTTACCTGCTGAAACAAACCGGGTTGACAGATTGGTCAGTTAATTTTTTTTTGCCAAAAAAGCAGCTAAGTTCAATAAAATTGAACGTTCAACATTTTTGATCGATTGTCAGAGACTGAGCAGTAGCGCTTTTCTTTTCGTTAATTACCATTACGTCAACTGATGCAAAAGATTCTTAATTAAACAACACACAAAGCCTCCCTCTTAACGATGGTTACGCCTGCTGGAAGTGTATAGCACTACACCGGGATATACGCCATCAATTGCATAACAGAAAGTCCAATTTTTTGCCTGTCTATACGACAAAGGTTAACGCTGACAGCAGGTCGCAACATTATTTTCCAGACTAAGTTGAAGTTTTCTTTTCCGGAGCCTTTACTTATCTGCCTTTAACGGGAATAAGTACATTACTGTTTTCAATCAAAGCAAATAGATAAGGTACGTTCTTTTATCGTGTCTTTTAGCTTTTTGCCGTGGTTGAGAGCAGCCGATGGGAGAAGAGCTTGAGCACTCTTTCCAGTGCTACATCGCCACACGCACTGTACAGTGGTTGTAGAATAGCCTGCTGTAGAATGGCCCTGTTTCTGCTGCTATTCCTTCCAGCACTGTATCTGAACGCATCCATTCACGACTTATTCCATGAACAGCCAGATCGCCAGCCAGTTTTAGCGCCTTTACTGACTTTGCCAGCCAGGGCCTTTTTCTCCACCGCCTATCAGTCAGAACAAATACCGTTTAAGACATTTTTGCAATCCCGTTTGACTCCTCCCACGGTTTCTCCTGAACGTCAGGGTGACCTGCATCGACAACTCAACCAGCTGATAAACAAAAACAATAAAAACACGTATTTTGACGAGACAGAAAACAGATCAAAATCGCTGATTCTTTATTTATCGGTCATATCCGGAGAATATCGTATTGTTCTACCCAGAATCGATGTGGAACTTTTGTCCATTGCACCACAGATCGTAGAATTAATTCTGGATCATGAACTGCTGCTTATACTGTCGACATTAAGCTTGGAAAAAATTTTAACGCTTCTTTATCACTACCCAGCTTCCTCGACGGCTGCCGCAGGCGGTAGTGGCGGCGGAGACGGAGATGACGGTGATAATAATGAAAACTTCAGACGGTATTCCCAATCTCCAACTTTTTTATTCTTTTTCTACCCACTGAAACAACGAGCTGTTTTCCGCCTTACCCCGATGGAGATATTGAAAACTCGTTTACAGCACAAACTATGGCTTCTAACCGACATTCGACGAAAATTAAAATTCGCTGTCGATGACAATCTTAAAAAGATCTACAGGGACCGGATTATGATCATTCAGGCTGACTATGATGACCTGAAATCAGAACTGCAGAAAAGGCTGGAATCTTACAACAGTGATACAGAGACTGGGTTATTCTCATCTTATGAAGAGCTTCATGAGCTTTTGATTTATTATTTTGCCCACCTTCCCGACGGTCTGTCCATTTTTCCTGACCAACTGGCCGGGGGTCTCCAGGATATGGCACAAAAAGCACTTGGGCAACAACAAGATCATCCACCACCGAGCCCGGAGGATAGGCTCAGTCAAAAACCAGACGAACAAAGTGAACATCAGCCAGGTGGCGAGGGTGACCATGGTGATGATAAAAATGACCCTCCGGAAAAAGACAGTGTACCTGCAGCTCACATTATTGAAATGAGTTATAGCCAGAAAGTAGAGGCCTTTCTTGCTATTCCCGAAGAAGACTTTCTGAGATTGGACAATCAACTAAAAGTAGAACTGCTTCAAAAGCTTCTTGAGCAGTCACGGCAATCATCAAACGCCAAAACCCTTATGGCTAAGGCAATCTTTACATGGCAAAAGAGTCACAATAAAGAAGAAGCCCGTAAACTTTTTATGCAGGCTTATGAATTGAGCCAGAAAGAAACGGCTAATGATTTTGATCCGGATGATCAGATACTGGCCTGGCTGATGATACACAAATACAAAAAGCTGCTTGACGGCACCAGCGAGGATGCTGACGCCGATGCACTGGAGTTGCATAGCTACTTTCACAGACCCGCAAAACAGGCCAACTCTGAAATTCTGCCATTACTGATTATGTATTACTCAGGCGCGCTGCCGGGGATTCGAAGCACTACGGATATTGAAATGTATCTGCAGCTATTGGATAAATTTGAAAACTGCATCGCACAATATCAACTGCATTACTTTTTTCCAGTCAGCTTTACAGCCCTTGACCGCATTCGCTGGGTACCCATGGCTGACACAGTCTACGAAAGTCTGGATCTGTCCTCCATGAGTACGCTGCAATCCTGCCTTCACTACATACTCCTGCGTTACATGACTGAGTGGAACGGTCACAAGGTAAATGAAAACAGCTATCTCTCCGCTGTTCCAGAAAAACAGTTTAATGACGACATTTTTGTCTTTATTAACAAACTCCGCACAGGGAATATGAAAAATCTGAATCATGGAGAAGTGGGCTATAACGAAACCATTAACCATTTTAAATCGATAGCCGAAGGTCTGACTAATGAAAGACCTTTTGGCGATGACAACTGGATTCTCACAAGCATCCTCTATCAATACTGCGCGGTTATGGAGCGCAAAAAGAATAAGCTATTCCATAAACAAAAAATTTTCCACAAAAAGAAAGTATTAAACTGGTACAAACTGGCTGCTGGACACTCCCCTGAATTGTGGCATCGTATTTTTCAGGATGCACTAAACATTGGGATGACCGATTTGGCCATCGAAGCTGGCCAGCAGTTGCACACTTTCTGGGAATCACGAAGTCCACTCATAGCCGATTACTGGCAGGAACGTCTGGAATCACTCAGTAGTCAATACAGAAAAACAACAGATACGTTACCCGGGCCCACCCAGGAAGCTGAAAGTCCCATTCCTGACTGGGTTTTAGCAGAAACGCCTGCCTCTGGTAAAAGTGAACCCCGCCCAGGCAGTAAGAAAACCCGAAAAGGTAAGAAAAAGAGGTCGTACAAAGCTGCCAAAACCTCTCCCATAGCTCTGGTTCACGAACAGACTGCAAAGCATGACCCGGATGTTGATGCGCTTGCAGAAGGGTTATCACCTATGGATATAGCCGCCTTACCCGGAGCTGCTATTAAAGTCGGTAAAAAACAAAGTAATATTGCCGACAGCAGCCGAAGCGATGATCAGTGGAGGGTCAGGGCATCGAAAAGAACAATCAGGCCATTTGAAAGAATCTACCAGAAAAACTGGAATGAACAGGTTCATTCAATAATAAAGCAAGCACACGCATCCCGTAAAACGAACAACCCAAAAGAGGAGTATGATCTGTATCTGAAATTACTGAAAGGGACATCAAACAGCATGGTGGGTATCGAACGCATCTGGGAAGAAATGGGCTGGCTACTGTTGCATCAGTATGATGGTTTCTACGCAACACAGACAATACCAGAAGACTTGAGAAAAACTGTTCTTGATACCGCTTTTAAGGCGAAAGACCAGTATTTTTTAC